>NZ_JADOGI010000343.1 GCF_015645445.1 Nonomuraea cypriaca
CCCCAGCCCGTCGCCAACGGAATACGTACCGACCACCCCATCCCCGACCTCCCCTTCGTCGACGATTCCCACCTGCCCTTGGACGACCCGCACGCGATCGAAGCGATCGGCCGCCGCCACGAGGAGGGCTACGGTGGATGGGGGCGTACCGACCCCTGCCGCACTCGCAACTATTCGGGCGGCTGGATCGCCTCTACCACCGACCAGACCCGTCCTGATCTGGCCTGGATGGTCCGCTATCACCCCGACCACGGCCACTCCGTGATCGTGGTCAGTAACCAGGACATGAGTGCTTTCCACTCCGTTGTGGCCTTCCAGATGCCGCAAGCCCTGCTGTTCCGCTTCGGCGGCTACTGGTGGGACGGCACCACTTGGTACCGGCCCGCCCAAGTCTGGGACGCCGCCGACGAGGTCTACTTCCAGCGGCCTGTGCCCAGCGCGGTCACCATCACCGCCGGCGACCTGCTGCAAAACGGCGGCACCCCCGCGCGCGCCAGGCGCCTGGCCATCAGCGACGTCGACCCACAGGCCCGACCCACTGGACACTGGCTCGACGACCTCGCGCTGTGGGCCGCCGCTCGTGATGACCGCGGCCTGGCCGACAATATCGTCAAACTCGCCGCCCCCGAACTTGTCGGCGACCAGCTGCTGAACGTCACCCAGATGGCCGATCTCGCCGGCATCGCGCCCTCGACCCTGCGCGCCTACATCGCCCGAAACGAGAACGACGTCCCCCTCCCACAGGCCAGCGTTGGCCGCAGCGACCTGTGGGCCCGGCCGGTCGTCGACGAGTGGGTCGAAGCGCGTAACCGAGCCCACGACGCCGTCACTGAGGCCGTGTCCATCGACCGCGACGGCTCGTCCCTGCCCGTAGGCGTCGCCAGCCTGTGGACACGGTTCAGTCAGACGTTCATGTCGCACCTGTGGGAGCGCCCCGATTGGCGCAAACGGTGGACCCTGCGTTGGCGCACCGAGACTGCGGTCCGCGAGGTCGCTAAGGACCTGAGCTGGTCAGTGGCCGCCAGCCTGGACGGGATCATACCGATGCAACAACTCACACTGACCGTCGAACACGCCGTCCTCGACGAGATCGCCAGTGGGCTGGAGCTCGAGCAGTCCGGTGGCGAACCGATCGACTGGAACGAGACCAGCGACGACTCGACGCTCACCAAGGCCGACTGGTTCTCCTTCGGCATCAACTTCCAGATTGCTCACATGCTGGACTGGCTGATCCGCCACAACCCCACCCTGGGCGGCGCCGCCCTCTCCTCCATCATCGGCCAAGCCCAAGACCGCTTCGAGATACCCCGCCAGGTCACCGAACGCACTCTTGAGACCGCGCTCTCACTCGACAGCGATCTCGATCAAGCCACCCGCGACGACTTCCTCAAACGCGTCTTCGCCTCCGACACCTGACAGACCGGGCTCGGCGGCGTCCTCCACGAGTACTCACACGCCGCTTGAACTGCGTGGATGGAATTTCCGGCAGGCGCAGTGCGGGCGGTGCTGCTTTACCTCGGGGTGCAGCGGACGCCTTAAATTTGAACGGCCCGAAATGCCTATAAGTGCTGCGGTCGCTGCTTCGGATCGGTAACAGCCGATCCTGCTGATGCTATGAGGAAGAGAAGAAACTGAAGTTTCTTCCGATGTGGGGGATAGCCTCGGGCGTCTTAACGTTGAGCCGAGCGGGCTGAGCAGGGGTGATCAGTGAGCTTCTTGGACCGGTTCCGGCGTGAACCCCCTCCACCGATGAGGACCGCTCCGCCATCTGTGTCCGCCCAGCATTCGTCTTCTGCTCGCCCTGGTCGTCACGCGATGCATGCTCCCGCGCCGTCGGCGCCGCAGGCTCATCCGTACGCTCCCGTAGATCCGTGGTTGCGTCCGGGAGCGGGAGTAACCATCGCGGGCTACAACATCGTCGGCGGGCTCCTCTACGTCGGCACGCAGTTGGCCGCGCCATCGGGATACACGGTGGACCCTGCACTGATCAATCCGACCTTGCCTGTTGACCTGCGTCAGCCGGACTGGGGCGGGCAGGGTTTGGACTATTGGCCGTCGTACAGCGACATCCCGTCGCAGTCGAGGGCCGCCTATCTGGCCTGGCTCGCGGACGGGCGGCGCTTCGCGCAGGTGCCGATCGGGTATGTGTTCCTCTACTTCTACGGGCTGGAACGGCGGGTGCTGTACGACCTGCAGCGGGACCGTTCCAGCGCGGCGTTCGAGCTGCCGATCATCCACCAGGAGGTCCGCCGTCTCCTGTCCATCTACGGCGGCCACAAGGCCTTCAAGCGCTATGTGGGACAGTTCGAGCATGTGCTGGACATGTTCACGGCTGAGCCATCCGCGAAGGCGCCGGCGCCGACACGCGACTTCCCGCCCCCGTTACGGCTGCGCGCCGGTCTGGGAGCGTTCGCGGCGCAAGGCGTGCCCGTGCCTGCTGATTGGGCGTTGACCTGGATCCGCTCGCATCCGGAGTACTACCCGCGTACCCCTGCCACCCGCTGCGCCGCCGAGTTCGACGCGCTCTTCCTGCAGCGCTTCGCCGCCCGCTACGGGAAGGGGCTGTTCGTGCGGCCCGGCCGCAAAGAGGTCACGCTGGACTACCGGCCCGCCAGTGCCGGCTTTCGCGGAGTCGCCGAACTGACCTTGCCCGGCATCCCGGACGTGCTCGGATACGCCGCGCCGACCAGGAAGCTGGCCGCGCTGGCCGACGAATGCACCTCGGACCTGGAGGCCTACAGCCGCTACCTCGGCCGGGTGCCCGACGGGCAGCGCTCGGTGCAGGCGCAGGCGCTGTTGCCGACCGAGCTGGTGAATCTCTCCGGCGGCGGCGCCGGGCAGGCGATCGCGTGGGCGCGCCACCGGCTCGGCACACAGGAACTCGCCGTCGTCCCGGTGGGCGAGTTCTCTGCCTTCATCTCCGCACCGCAGGAGGCGAAGCCGGCCAAGAAGGACGTCGTCGCGATGGCGCAGGTGCTGGGCCGGGCGGGGATCGGCATCGAACCGGACCCGCGCCTGGGCGGCGCGGTGCCCACCTCGGGCTCAATGGTGTTGTTCGCGGCGCCGGACGGTCCGACGGCGGCAGCCTCGGACGCCTATCAGGCGGCGACGTTGCTGCTGCACCTGGCGGCGGCGGTGAGCGCCGCCGACGGCGAGTTCGACAAGAGCGAGCAGCGCCACCTGAGCGACCATCTGGAGCGGGCGCTGCACCTGACCGCCGACGAACGGCGGCGCCTGCACGCGCACCTGCGCTGGCTGACCGTCACCCCGGTCAAGCTCACCGGCCTGACCCGGCGCATCGCGGGCATCGATGCGGCCCAGCGCCAGTACGTGGCGGAGTTCCTCACCGCGGTGGCCGGGGCCGACGGCCGGATCTCGCCGGACGAGGTGAAAACTCTCACCAAGATCTACCGCCTGCTGGAGCTCGATCCCGCTCTCCTGCCAGCCACCACCAAGCCCGCCCCGGCGACGGAACCGGTCGTCGTCCGCCCAGCGCAGCCAGAACGCGGCTACGCCATCCCGCAGCAGGCCGAGCAGACCGTCGCCCCGCCCGTCCGGCTGGATGAGGCGGCAATCGCGGCCAAGCTGGCCGAGACGGCACGCGTCGGCGCGCTGCTGGGTTCGATCTTCACCGAGGACGAGCCCCCGCCGGTCGCCGCACTGCTACCCGCCGCCGCACCCATGGCCGGGCTGGACGGGCAGCACTCTGGGTTGGTGCGCGAGCTGGCCTCGGCGGAGCAGATTTCGCGGGCGCAATTCGAGCAGCTGGCGGCGCGCTGGAAACTCCTGCCGGACGGCGCCCTGGATCGCATCAACGAGGCCGCCTACGAGCTGGCGGGCGAGCCGCTACTGGATGGAGACGACCCGATCTGGGTCGACCGGAACCTGCTGGGAGAGATGCTGACGTGACACCGACCTCGATCCGTCCCCGAGAGCGTGACGCCCTGCTGCAGTCCCTGCGGGCCGGCGTCGTGCCGCGCATCGGGCAGCGCCACATCCAGGTGGGGCGCGAGCCCGAGGTGAAGGCGCTGGTGACCGACATCGACCGGATCGCCGACGGCGGCTCGGCGGTGCGGTTCGTGATCGGCGAGTTCGGCGCCGGCAAGACGTTCTTCCTGCATCTGGTGCGTTCCGTCGCGATGGAGAAGAAGCTGGTCACGGCGCACGCCGACCTCAACCCGGACCGGCGCCTGCACTCCAGCGGCGGCCAGGCCCGCAGCTTGTATGCCGAGCTGATGCGCAACCTGACCACCCGTGCCAAGCCGGACGGGGGAGCGCTGAGCAGTGTGGTGGAACGATTCGTCTCCACCGCGCTGGCCGAGGCCCAGCAGACCGGCACCGACCCGTCGCAGGTCATCCGGGCCAGGCTGGCCCACCTGAGCGAGATGACCGGCGGCTACGACTTCGCCGAGGTCGTCGGCGCCTACTGGCGCGGTCACGACAGCGGGGACGAGCAGCTCAAGTCGGCGGCGGTGCGCTGGCTGCGCGCCGAGTACGGCACCAAGACCGAGGCCCGCTCGGCGCTCGGCGTGCGCACGATCATCGACGACAGCACCGTCCACGACCACCTGAAGCTGATGAGCCGCTTCGTCCGGCTGGCCGGCTACGACGGGCTGCTGGTGTGCCTGGACGAGATGGTCAACCTCTACAAGCTGGCCTCCACCCAGGCGCGTAACTCCAACTACGAGCAGATCCTGCGTATCCTCAACGACACCCTGCAGGGCACCGCCGCCCATCTCGGGTTCGTCTTCGGCGGCACCCCGGAGTTCCTCGCCGATACCCGGCGCGGTCTGTTCAGCTATCCGGCCCTGCAATCACGGCTGGCCGAGAACACCTTCGCCGCCGGCGGCCTGGTCGACTACTCCGGCCCGGTGCTGCGCCTGGCCGCGCTCACCCAGGAGGACCTGTACGTCCTGCTGACCAAGCTGCGCCACGTCCAAGCGGGCGGCGACATCTCCCGCTACCTGCTGGCCGACGACGCGCTGGCCGCCTTCATGTACCACTGCGCCAACCGCATCGGCGAGGCCTACTTCCGCACACCCCGTACCACCATCAAGGCGTTCTGCGACCTGCTGGCCGTGCTGGAGCAGAACCCCGGCGTGGACTGGCGGCAGATCCTGCCCTCGGTGGAACTGGCACCGGAGACCAACCCCGACCTCGCGCCACTCGACGAAGACACCGACGGAAGGCCCGGCGATGACGACCTCGCCTCCTTCCGCCTCTGACGCCTTCGAACGCCTGCACCCCAAGATCCAGCAATGGATCTGGCAGCAGAACTGGCGCGAACTCCGCGAGGCACAAGAAGCCGCCATCGCCCCCATCCTGGCCGGAGACCGGGACGTGCTCATCGCCGCCGCCACCGCCTCCGGCAAAACCGAAGCCGCGTTCCTGCCCATCTGCTCGGTCCTGACCGAGCAGCCGGACACCACGGGATTCGCCGCCGTCTACATCAGCCCGCTCAAGGCCCTCATCAACGACCAGTACGGCCGGCTCGACCAGCTCTGCGACCACCTCGGCATCACCGTCTCCCGCTGGCACGGCGACGTCGCCGCCTCATCCAAGAGCAAGCTGCTGGATCACCCCCAGGGCATTCTGTTGATCACGCCGGAGTCGCTGGAGGCCATGTTCGTCCTGCGCGGCTGGAAGATCCGCGACCTGATGACGTCCGCCCGCTACCTCGTCATCGACGAGCTGCACTCCTTCATCGGCACCGAACGCGGCGCCCAGCTGCAGTCCCTTATGCACCGCCTCGACCTGGCGGCCCGCCGCCGCATCCCCCGCATCGGCCTGTCGGCGACTCTCGGCGACATGGGCAAAGCCGCCGACTTCCTGCGCCCGCGAGCCGGCGACGACGTCACCGTGATCGTCTCCAGCAGCGACGCACAGGAGCTCCGCCTGCAGATCCGCGGATACGTCCAGACCGCGCCTACGCTCGACCCGCGCGCCCGTGCCGCCCACGAAGCCCTCGGCGAGGAGGTCAGCGCCGACGACGTCGCCACCGGCGACCGGCTCGCCATCGCCGACCACCTGTTCACCACGCTGCGCGGCTCGCACAACCTCGTCTTCGCGGGCTCCCGCGCCGCCGTCGAGGACTACACCGACCTGCTCAACCGCCGCTGCGAGAACGCCCGCGTACCGGAGGAGTTCGTCCCGCACCACGGCAACCTGTCCAAGGACATCCGCGAGCACGCCGAAGTCCGCCTCAAGGACCGCACCCGCCCGGCCACCGCCGTCTGCACCTCCACCCTGGAGATGGGCATCGACATCGGCTCCGTCACCTCCATCGCGCAGATCGGCGCCCCACCCAGCGTGGCTGCCCTGCGACAGCGCCTCGGCCGCTCCGGACGCCGCGGCGGACCGGCCATCCTGCGCCTGTACGTCAGTGAACCCGAAGCCACCCCGGCCATCCACCCGGCCGACGAATTGCGCGCCCAGCTCGTGCAAGCCATCGCCACCATCGAGCTGCTTCTGCAACGCTGGTACGAGCCCCCGGCCGCCGAAGCCCTGCACCTGTCCACCCTCACCCAGCAGATCCTGTCCCTCATCGCCCAGCACGGCGGCATCACCCCCGCCGACGCCTACCGCACCCTGTGCGCGCAAGGCCCCTTCCGCGCCGTCGACGGCCCGACTTTCGCCACACTGCTACGCGACCTTGCCACCGCTGACCTCATCCGTCAGGAGAACGACGGGCTGCTGCTGCCCGCCGAGACGGGGGAGCGGCTGGTCAACCACTACACCTTCTACGCTGCCTTCGCCGCTCCCACCGAATACCGCATCGTCACCGAGGGCCGCACGCTCGGCAGCCTCCCCATCGAACAACCGCTCCCGGAAGGCAGCCTGATCATCTTCGCCGGCCGCCGCTGGCGCATCCTGACCATTGACACCCACGCCAAGCTCATCGAGGTCACCCGCGCCTCCGGCGGCCGCCCGCCCCGCTTCACCAGCGCCGGCCCGCTCGTCCACGACCGCATCCGCACCACCATGCGACGCCTGTACGAGGACACCACGGTTCCGGCCTACCTGGACGCCGCCGCCCAGCGACTGCTCGCCGAGGGCCGCGCCGCCTACCGCCGCCTCGGCCTGCACGGCACCCCTCTCGTCGGCTACGGCAACGACACCCTGCTGTTCCCCTTCCGCGGCGACGCCATCATGACCACTCTCGGCCTGGCCTTGCACGCCTACGGCGTCGATGTCGTCCGCTACGGAGTCGCGCTGCTGATCAGCGACACCTCCCAGCAAGCAGCCGCCGGCCTCCTGGCCGACCTGGCTGCAGAAGGCGTTCCCCACGCACTCTCCCTGGCCGCACTGATCACCGACAAGCGCGTCGACAAGTACGACGACGTCATCGGTGAGGAACTCCTCACCCGCTCCTACGCCCGCCGTCTCGACGTCGCCGAAACCCAGCAGTCCATCACCGCTCTCGCCACCACCAGCGACCGCATCCGCGCGGTCAACTTGGACCCGCCCAAGGCTGCCGCACCGCCTCGCCAGCACCGCATCGGGTCGCTGCCGTACGCCGTCGTGGACATCGAGACCACCTGTCTCGACACCCGCACGGCCCGCATCGCCGAAATCGCGATTATCCGCCTGCACCCCGACGGCAGCGAAGACCGCACCTACTCCACCCTGGTCAACCCCGGACGCCGGCCAAGCCCCACCCACATCCACGGCCTCACTGAAGGCGAGTTGGCAACGGCGCCTCACTTCCCGCAGATCGCCGGAGACGTGGCGGCCATGCTCGACGGCGCGATCATCGTCGCCCACAACGTCCGCTACGACAGCGATGTCCTCAGCACCGAATTCGCCCGCGCCGGATACGCCCCCGACAACCTCATGACCCTGTGCATCCTGAACCTGGCGCGCCGCTTCGGGCCGCCCCTGCCCTCCCACCGCCTCACCGACTGCGCCGACGCAGAAGGACTCGACAACGGAACAGCGCACCACGCCGAAAGCGACGCCCGAACCTGCGCCACCCTGCTACAGATCTACCTCGAACGGGCAACGGCACAAGGACTGCAGTGGTTCAGCGAACTCGGCGCCACCGGACAACTTCCGGCGAAGCCGTGGTGTCCGGCACCTGTCTCTGCCCTCGCTCAATCTCGCGCAACGCCGGAGTGACGGAAGCCGCCATCACTCGTGCAAGCGGCACTCGGTCGAAGTTGCGTCTCGGGGTGCCGGGCTGCGGTTGCGGGGATCGAACACCCACGGGCACTGAAGGCGACGCAACCCATGGCGCTACAAGAGGCGCTCGCGATGAGCGGCAGCTTCTTCCCGGACTTCCGCGAAGAACGCCGCTGTGCGGCGCTTCTGCCATTCCTCCTCGTCGAGGTCTTCTGTCTCGTCGAGTTCGGTCGCGCTTTCGGCGTACAGCAGCCAGCAGCCACGGATGCCGCTGAGCAGGTCCTCCAGAAGGTCGAGGGCCGGGCGGGCGGGATCCAGC
>NZ_JADOGI010000344.1 GCF_015645445.1 Nonomuraea cypriaca
CCCCGAACCCCGCGCCACTCGGCCCGACGCTCCCGGGCCCGCGACCGGACTCACCCCGCAGGTCACCCTCGGGGCCGTGACCGAACTCCGCATCACCCGGCAGGTCAGCCTGGGGGCCGTGACCGAACTCCGCATCACCCGGCAGGTCAGCCTGGGGGCCGTGACCGAACCCCGCGTCCTTCGGCAAGCCGTCCCCAAGGTCCGGTCCGGTACCCGTGTCGGGTGGTTGGCCGAAGGGGGCGAGGTCAGGGGCGCCGGGGTCGGCCAGGCCTTCGGGACGGGTGGTCGGCGCGATGCTCGGGGCCATGGCGCGCATCCGGTCCACCGCTCCCGGCAGCGCGAACTGCGCGCCCCCGAGGCCCTCGACGAAGTAGCCCCGGCGGCACCGGCCGCTCTCCTCGTACGCCCGCAAAACCTGATATATGGGCGTAAATCCCCCAGGAAGCCGTTCCGACGTCACCGCGCCCCGCGTCACCACCCCGTGCCGTTCCAGCAACACCTCGGCCTGGGCCTGAGCCCGCTGGGTCGCCTCGGCGGCCGGCGGGGGCAGCAGCCACCACCGCCCCGCCACGGTCGGCGGCCCGCTCCTGCTCGGCAACACCGCCCGCCGTCGCCGCGTCGTGGGCGGCCGATGCGCAGGACGCCCGGTGCCGAGCGTGGCCCGCAGCGGCGCCAGCGTGTCCCCGGACACCCGCCCCGACCACACCAGGTCCCACAGCGCCGACACCAGGGTCGCGTCGTCGAGCGAACCGAGCTGGTCGGAGAGCCCGCGGAAGAACAGCGCGCCACCGCCGCCCAGCAACTCCAGCACCCGCTCGTGCACGGGGGTCATGGTGATCTCGGCGGGCTCGGGCAGCAGCAACGGCGCGGTGTCGGCGAAGTAGAGCGACACCCACCCGTCGCCGCCGGGCAGCGAGCCCTGCCCGGCCCACATCACCTCACCCGACGAGGTCAGCTCGTCGAGCAGCGCCGGATGGTAGCCGGGCACCCGGGAGGGCAGCACCAGCGTCTCCAGCGCCGACGCGGGCACGGCGGCCCCCTGGAGCTGCTCGATGGAACGAACCAGCGAGTCCATGGCCCGCGCCGCCGAGCCGACCGGCCCGCCGCCACCGCCGGACACGGTGATGCCGTGCCAGGCGGGCAGGAACAGCGCCAGCGTCTCTGGGGCGACCGGCTCGACCTCCTTGCGCAGCCGGGCCAGCGACCTGCGGCGCAACATCCGCAGCACCCCGGCGTCGCACCACTCCTCGCCTCGCCCACCCGGCCGGAACTCACCGCTGACCACCCGCCCGGACGCGGCCAGCCGCCGCAACGCGTCGGTCACCACGGCCACGCCGAGCCCGAACCTGGCGGCGGCGGTGCCCGCGTGGAACGGCCCCCGAATGCGGGCATGCCGCGCCACCAGGTCGGCCAGCGGATCGGCCACCGGCTCCAGGAACACGTGCGGCAACCCCACGGGCAGCGGCGTGCCGAGCGCGTCGCGTACGCGCGCCGCGTCCTCGATCGCCACCCACTGCTCCTCGCCCGCGATCCGCACCCGGATCGCCCGGCGCGCCCGCTCCAGCTCCGCCAGCCAGCCAGGATCGCCGCCGCGCACACTCACGTCGGGCGCGAGCAGCGGGCCGTGCGAACGCAGCAGGTCGGCGAGGTCCTCCAGGTCGCGCAGCGGCCGGTCCAGCCTGGCCAGCTCCTGCTCGCTGTCGGAGATCACGTCGGGATCGAGCAGCTCGCGCAGGTCCGCCTGGCCCAGCAGCTCGGCCAGCAGCGAGGTGTCCAGGGCCAGGGCCTGCGCCCGCCGCTCGGCCAGCGGCGCGTCGCCTTCGTACATGAACGCGCCGACGTAGTGGAACAGCAGCGCGGCCGCGAACGGCGACGCCTGCGACGTCTCCACCTCCACCAGCCGCACCCGGCGCGCGGCCAGGTCACGCATGAGGCTGACGAGCCCAGGCACGTCGAAGACGTCCTGCAGGCACTCGCGCATCGTCTCCAGCACGATCGGGAACGAGGCGTACTGCGAGGCCACCCCCAGCAGGCTCGCGGCCCGCTGCCGCTGCTGCCACAGCGGGCTGCGGCGGCCCGGCGTGCGGCGCGGCAGCAGCAGCGCCCGGCCCGCGCACTCCCTGAATCTGGAGGCGAACATGGCCGACCCGCCCAGCTCCTCGGTGACGATCTGCTCGATCTCCTCCGGGTCGAACGCGGCCACGTCGGTCGGCGGCTCGGCCAGCGTGTCGGGGATGCGCAGCACGATGCCGTCGTCGGAGTGGACGGCTTGCACGTCGACGCCGTAGCGCTCGCGCAGCCGCCGGTTGATCGCCAGCGCCCACGGGGCGTGCACCCGCGCGCCGTACGGTGAGTGGATGACCACGCGCCAGTCACCGAGCTCGTCGTGGAAACGCTCGACGAGAAGCGTGCGGTCGTCGGGAACGTAGCCGGTGGCGGCCCGCTGCTCGTCGAGGTAGGCCAGCAGGTTGCCCGCGGCGTATTCGTCCAGCCCGGCCGCCCGCATCCGCTCGGTCGAGCCCTGCTTGGCCTGCTCACGCAGGAACCGCCCGATCGCCTTGCCCAGCTCGGCCGGCCGCCCCGGGGCGTCGCCGTGCCAGAACGGCAGCTTGCCCGGCTGGCCGGGCGCGGGCGAGACCAGCACCCGGTCGGCCGTGATGTCCTCGATCCGCCACGACGTCGCCCCCAGCACGAACACGTCGCCGACACGCGACTCGTAGACCATCTCCTCGTCCAGCTCGCCCACCCTGGACGCCCGCTCGCCCACCAGGAACACGCCGAACAGGCCACGATCGGGGATGGTGCCGCCGTTGGTCACCGCGAGTCGCTGCGCGCCAGGACGCCCGTGCAGCGTGCCCGTGACGCGGTCCCACACGACGCGCGGCCGCAGCTCGGCGAACTCCTCGCTCGGGTAGCGCCCGGCCAGCATGTCGAGCGTGGCCTCCAGCGCGCTACGCGGCAGCGTGGCGTAGGGGGCCGCCCGCCTGACCACGGACTCCAGCTCGTCGACCGTCCACTCGTCCACCGAGGTCATGGCGACGATCTGCTGGGCCAGCACGTCGAGCGGATTACGCGGATAGCGCAGCTCCTCGATCTGGCCGCTCTTCATCCGCTCCGCCACCACGGCCGTCTGCACCAGGTCGCCCCGGTATTTGGGGAAGATGACGCCCTTGGACACCGCGCCGACCTGGTGACCGGCCCGGCCGATGCGCTGCAGCCCGCTGGCCACGCTCGGCGGCGCCTCCACGCACGCGACCAGGTCCACCGCGCCCATGTCGATGCCCAGCTCCAGGCTGGAGGTGGCGACCACGGCAGGCAGCCGGCCCGACTTCAGCGCCTCCTCGATCTGCGCCCGCTCCTCCTTGGAGACCGAGCCGTGGTGCGCGCGCACGACCTCCACGGGGGCGCCCTTGCCGGTCCCCGCCTGCGCCATCATCTCGGCCGGCGTCCGCCGGGGCGGCCCCGTCTCCCAGATCGACAGGTCGACGGTCTCCGTGCCGCCCGCACGCTCGTAGGCGAGCTCGTTGAGCCGCGTGCACAGCCGCTCGGCCAGCCGGCGCGAGTTGGCGAACACGATGGTCGAGCTGTGCGCCCCGATGAGGTCGAACAGCCGGTCCTCGACATGTGGCCAGATCGACCGGTTCGCCGGCTCCTCGCCGTCGGGCGGCCCGCCCTCCATCTCCGTCATGTCCTCGACGGGAACGACGACCTCGACCTCGATCCGCTTCTCCGACGGCGGCTGCACCACCGTGGCCGGCCGCGCGCCGCCCAGGAACGTCGCCACCTCGCTAACCGGCCGCACCGTCGCCGACAGCCCCACCCGCTGCGCCGGCTTGTCGAGCAGCGCGTCCAGCCGCTCCAGGCTGAGCGCCAGATGGGCGCCGCGCTTGGTGGCCGCCACCGCGTGCACCTCGTCCACGATCACCGTCTCGACGTCGCGCAACGCCTCCCGCGCCTGGCTGGTGAGCAGCAGGAACAGCGACTCAGGCGTCGTGATCAGGATGTCGGCCGGCCTGGCCGCGAACCGGCGGCGGTCAGCGGCGGGCGTGTCGCCCGAGCGGATCGCCACCGAGATCTCCGGCACCGCGAGCCCGAGCCGCCGCGCCGTCTGCCTGAGCCCGGCCAGCGGCGCGCGCAGGTTGCGCTCCACGTCAACGGCCAGCGCCTTGAGCGGCGACACGTAGAGGACCCGCGTCCCCTTGGGCGGCCCGGCCGGCTCGGCGGCCAGCCGGTCGAGCGACCACAGGAACGCCGCCAGCGTCTTGCCCGACCCCGTAGGGGCGACGACCAGGGTGTTGTCACCGCGCGCGATCGACTCCCAGGCGCCCTCCTGGGCGGCCGTGGGCGCCTGGAAGGCGCCTTCGAACCATTGCCTGGTCATCTGGCTGAAGTGGTCTAGCGAGCTCACCCGCACATACTGCCTCGCGCCACCGACAGAAAACGCATTCGCGCCGCGGCGCGTGATTGAGCCGGGGCCCGCGCGGACATACAGCGACCGTGACCATTGATTACGCGGCCGTCGAAGTCCGCCGTGCGGAGCTCAGGCAGCGCTATGTCTTACCGCACCGACCGTCGAGCAGCGCCCGCGGCCTGCATCACATGGCCCTGATCTCGTCCGATGTGGAGCGGACCATCAAGTTCTACCAGGAACTCCTGGAGTTCCCGCTCACGGAGATCATCGAAAACCGCGACTACAAGGGTTCGAGCCACTTCTTCTTCGACATCGGCAACGGAAACCTGCTCGCGTTCTTCGACTTCCCCGGGCTCGACCTGGGGCCGTACCAGGAAGTGCTGGGCGGGCTGCACCATGTCGCGATCTCCGTCGACCCGGCCACCTGGGAGCGGCTGCGCGGAAAGCTGGAGATGGCCGGCGTGCCGCACCAGATAGAAAGCGGCGCCTCCATCTACTTCAAGGACCCCGACGGCGCCCGGCTGGAGCTGCTCGCCGACCATCTCGGTGAGATGTACGGCTCCCGCGTGCTGTGACCTAACGCCGCGACGCCCGTCGCGTACGCGGCCTGCCCGCACGTGGTTCCCGCCTGATGCCCGCGTGCCGCTCCGATCGCTCGGCCTTCTCCTTCTGTACGGCGACTCGTAACGCGAGCTGCAGCCGGCGGCGTCTGGCTCTGTTGGCCTTGGTCTGGGCCGTCTTCGGGGGCGAAGACTTGGGGGTCTTTGGCATGAGGATGTCTTACCCACACCCCGGGTGATTCGATACTTGGTGCATGCGGCTAACGGAGTTCTGGAGACGGATGAACACTCATTTCGGCGAGACCTACGCCGAATCGTGGGCCCGCGACTACGTCCTGGCCCCGCTCGGCGGGCGCACGGTCATGCAGGCGCTGGCCGACGGCGAGAGCGCCAAGACCGTCTGGCGCGCCGTCTGCCAGGTGGAGGACGTCTCACCCCGGCTGCGCTGATCATGCCGTCCGCGCCGATCGCCCCGGTTGTGCCGATCAGCCAGGCTGTGCCGGGTCCAGGCTCTGGCGTAGCGCGCCGGCCGTGCGTTCCAGGTCGTCCGCACCGCCCTGGCCCCCGGACGACCACAGGAACAACCATCCGCGGTTCGACGGGGTGGCGAAGACGATCGTCTGGCGGCCCGTACTCGGGTGCCACACCCACAACACCGGGTCGTCGCCGCCCACCATGCGGCTGACCAGGCCCTGGGTGGGCAGCAACTCGGCCAGCGCGGTCAGCAGCGCGCGCCGTTCCCCGGTGTAGCCGCTCGCCACGTCGCCGCCTCCAACCGTCGCCCCTCGCAGTGAGTCTCCCCAGCTCACCCCGCCTGACAACATGGCAGTGCGGCGAACATCACCCGCCGCCGCGCGCCGTGAGCAGGGGGAGATTCCTGTCCTTTCCGGTCGACCCGGTTGTATCCGCCACGGAACAACAAGGGGCGATTGACGGCCACCCGCGTGTTCCTTCTGTGATCGAACAGCCGTTCGGCTACGATGGCACCACGCCCCGCCACGACTTCCCCGACTGTCACAGAAAATGTCGGTGGCAGGCCGTAGCTTTTCACTCGACTGATCGGACCACGACCCTCCAGGGGAGTTCCCATGGCTATCAACGACCGCGAGAAGGCCCTTGAGACCGCCCTCGCCCAGATCGAGCGGCAGTTCGGCAAGGGCTCAGTCATGCGCCTGGGCGATGACGCCCGAGCCCCCATCGAAGTGATCCCCACGGGGTCGATCTCCCTCGACGTCGGCCTCGGCATCGGTGGTCTGCCCCGTGGCCGCATCGTCGAGATCTACGGCCCGGAATCCTCAGGTAAGACCACTCTCGCCCTCCACGCGGTGGCCAACGCCCAGCGGGCCGGAGGCATCGCGGCGTTCATCGACGCCGAGCACGCCCTGGACCCCGAATACGCCAAGAAGCTGGGCGTGGACACCGACGCCCTGCTGGTCTCCCAGCCCGACACGGGCGAGCAGGCGCTCGAGATCGCCGACATGCTGATCAGGTCGGGCGCCGTCGACATCATCGTCATCGACTCGGTGGCCGCGCTGGTGCCCAAGGCCGAGATCGAGGGCGAGATGGGCGACAGCCACGTCGGCCTCCAGGCCCGCCTCATGTCCCAGGCCCTGCGCAAGATCGCCGGCGCCCTCAGCAGCACCAGCACCACCGCCATCTTCATCAACCAGCTCCGCGAGAAGATAGGCGTGATGTTCGGCTGCATGTCGTACGGCACGCGCGTCACACTCGCTGATGGCACGCAGGAGAAGATCGGCAAGATCGTCAACCAGAAAATGGATGTCGAGGTGCTCTCCTACGACCCGGAGACCAACAAGCTCGTCCCCCGCCGCATCACGAACTGGTTCGACAACGGCAATGCAGAGCGATTCCTGCAGTTCACCGTGGCCAAGTCGGGTGCAAATGGCAAGGCGCAGTTCGCTGCGACGGAAAATCACCAGATCCGCACTCCAGGCGGCTGGCTTGACGCCGGTGAGCTGATCGTGGGTGACCGCGTCATGCTTACTGAGACTCACCGCCTGAGCGATCAGCAGTGGCAGGTCATCCTGGGATCGCTGATGGGTGACGGTAACTTGTCGCCCAACCGCCGTGGCCGCACCGGCGTCCGCTTCCGCATGGGACATGGTGTCAAGCAGGAGGACTATCTGTCCTGGAAGTGCTCGATGCTCGGCAACATCGCCCACAGCCGAACCACAAACACCAAGGGGGCGGTCTTCGCCGACTTCACCCCTCTTCCTGAGCTGGATGAGCTGCGCCAGGTGGTTTACCTCGGTGACGGTAAGAAGCACATCACCTGGGATTACCTCAAGGCGCTGACGCCGCTGGCTCTGGCGGTGTGGTACATGGACGACGGTTCGTTCGCTCTCCGTTCGAAGGGCCTGCAGCAGCGCACCGAAGGAGGATCCGGGCGTGTCGAGATCTGCGTTGAGGCGATGAGCCAAGGCTCTCAAGAGCGTTTGCGCGACTACCTGCGCGACACCCACGGCTTCAATGTGAAGCTCCAGCATCGCGGTGCCAGGTGCGTGGCAGTGATGCAGTTCGACACGGAGTCGTCAGCGAAGTTCCAGAAGCTGGTTGCGCCTCACATCCATCCTTCGATGGCTTACAAGCTCCTGCCTCGTTTCTGCGGCCAGTTCGCGGTCGAGCCGGAGTTCGTCGACCCCGAGCCTCGGCTTGTGCCATCCAGGATCCTTGACATCCACATCAAGCCGAAGACTCGCTCGATGAAGAAGTTCGACCTCGAAATCGAGGGAACCCATAACTACTTGGTCGACGGCGTCATGGTTCACAACAGCCCCGAAACGACGACCGGTGGCAAGGCGCTCAAGTTCTACGCTTCGGTCAGGCTGGACATTCGCCGCATCGAGACGCTCAAGGATGGCACGGAGGCGGTCGGCAACCGGACCAGGGTGAAGGTCGTCAAGAACAAGATGGCGCCGCCCTTCCGCGTCGCTGACTTCGACATCCTCTACGGCGTGGGCATCTCCCGTGAGGGCGGCCTCATCGACATGGGCGTGGAGCACGGCTTCGTCCGCAAGTCCGGCGCCTGGTACACGTACGAGGGCGAACAGCTCGGTCAGGGCAAGGAAAACGCGCGTAACTTCCTGCGCAACCACCCCGACATGGCCAACGAGATCGAGAAGAAGATCAAGGACAAGCTGGGCGTGGGCCCCCGCCTCGACGTCCCAGCCGAAGCCCCCGCCGCCGTGCCGGCACCGGCCGCCGCTCCCTCCGGCCGCGGCTCGAAGTCCACTCCGAAGCCGGGTGACGTCTGATCGAGCGCCCCATGAGTGACACGGACCGGCCACAGGCGCCCCACTTCCAACCCAGGGGCGCCTGGCCAGACCAACCGGACACCACCCGGTCGCGAGGGCGGCGCGACCTGGCCCGTTCGTCCGCGGACGGCTGGCCGTCGGTCGAGGAGTGGCGCGAACAACGCCTCCGCCTCCGCGACTCACCCCCTCCA
>NZ_JADOGI010000345.1 GCF_015645445.1 Nonomuraea cypriaca
CCTCCCCGCGGGCCGGTGGCCCGTGCGTCCTCGACCTGCGACGGGTCGAGTTGCGCGTCGTCGTCGAACTGCATGTGTCCCTCCGACGCACATCCTCCCCAGTAGCGCTACGAATACGCTCGGTGATAGTCCCAACCGTAATTATCTGTTTTTCTGGGATATATCGGCTAATCTCCTGCTATGACGGGTGGATTGGTCGGGATTGCGCTGGTTTCCCTGGGGATGGTGCTCACGCCGGGGCCGAACATGATCTATCTGATCTCACGTTCGATCGCCCAGGGCCCACGGGCCGGGATGATCTCGCTGACCGGGGTGGTGCTCGGCTTCACCGTCTATCTGACGGCGACCTGCCTGGGGCTGACGGCCGTTTTCGCGTACGTGCCGGCTGCGTACACGGGGCTCAAGCTGGCCGGGGCCGCGTACCTGCTCTGGCTGGCCTGGAGCGCCGTCCGGCCGGGTGGCGTGTCGGCCTTCCAGCCGCGTGACCTTCCGGTCGAGGGTCCAGCCAAGCTGTTCGGGATGGGCCTGCTGACCTGCCTGTTGAATCCCAAGATCGCCATACTCTACCTGTCGCTGCTCCCGCAGTTCGTCGACCCGGCGATGGGCGACGTACTGCTGCAGAGCCTGGCGCTCGGATCGACGCAGATCCTCGTCGCCACCACGGTCAACGCCCTGATCGCGATCTCGGCGGCCGGCCTGGCGGCGTTTCTGGCTCGCCGTCCGGTCTGGCTGCGGATCCAGCGTTACGTCATGGGCACGATGCTCGGCGCCTTCGCCATCCACATGGCCACCGACCGCTCCAAGGCCGTCGTGGCCTCCTGAGCCTTGCTCACGCGCGGACAGAGGAGAGATGGGTGACGGAGTTGGGTACCGAGCGGCTGGTGCTGCGGCAATGGCGCGAGAGGATCTGGAACCGCTGACCGCCATCAACGCGGATCCGGAGGTCATGCGCTTCATCGGCGACGGCTCGGTCCGTACGAGGGAGCAGACCTCGGCGGGGTTCGCGCTCATGCGGCGGGAGTGGGACGAGCGCGGCTTCGGAGCGTTCGCCGTGGAGTCGCGCGAGACCGGCGAACTCGCCGGCTGGGTTGCTCTGACGGTCCCCAACTTCCTGCCCGAAGTGCTGCCCGCCGTGGAGATCGGCTGGCGGCTCGGGCGGCCGTTCTGGGGCAGGGGCGTCGCCACCGAGGCGGCCCGGGAGGTGCTGCGCTTCGGATTCGCCGAGGTCGGGCTGGATCGGATCATCAGCATCTGCCACGTCGACCACCACGCCTCCGCCCGCGTCATGACGAAGCTGGGCATGCGCCAGGAACGCGAGACGGTGGTCCCGTCCCACGGTCAGCCCGTCAGGGTGCTGGCGATCACCCGTGGCGAATACGCGGCGCTTGGGACAGCCACTTCACCATGATCAGGCAGGGGTTTCCCGGCCACAGGTCGTTCGTCTCCTCCAGTGGGAGGAAGCCGACAGACCGGTAGAACGCCCTGGTCCGGGCGTAGCCGGGATCCGGGTGCGCCGGTCCCAGCGTCTTCACCTGGAGCGCCTGGCAGCCGTCCGTGATGAGGTCAGAAGAGAGCCTGCTGACGAGCGCCCTGCCGACGCCTCGCCGATGCCAGGACGGGGTGACGCCCATCAAGTCGATCTCGGCCGCCTCGGCGAAGTGCCGCCGGCACAGCAGGACACCGATGGGCTCCGCATCGGCGCGGGCGACGAGACCGGGGAGATGGGTAGCCGACTCGATGTACCCTGCGTTGGACTCCGGGATCCCGAACCATGACGGCAGCAGGCCAAGCAGTCCCGCGGTGATGTCCGCCAACTCGGCCGAGCCCGCGACCTGGGAAATCTGGAAGGCTGCGGCATCGTCCACACCCGGAGCATGCCACCGATGTCCGTACGAGTGCACCTCGGTTTCGAGGCCCCTGTGCCGCGGACCTCACCACGGCTGGGCGATCTCAGGGGTCTTGTCAGGGAGAGTCTCAGGGACGTCCCGGACGCCGGCCCGCCCGCTGTCCAGGAGACTCGGCGGTATGCGTATGAGAAGCTTCGGTGTGGTCGCGGGTTCCGTGGGGCTCGCGGCGCTGTTGACGGGGTGCGGCCTCGTCGGCCCGCTTGAGGAGGACACGGCGTCGTACGACGTCACGGACAAGGTGACCGCGATCCAGATCGAGGCCGACGCGGGCGGCATCGAGGTGACCGAATCCGACCGGCAGGGCGTCCACGTGACCGAGCACCTCAGCTGGCGCAAGAACAAGCCCGCCGCCGGCCACGAGACGCAAGGCGACACCCTGGTGCTCAGGTTCACCTGCCCCGGTGGCTCGTTGGGTGGCGTGAGCTGCGAGGTCGGCTATCAGGTCGAGATCCCCCGAGGGCTGAAGGTCAAGGCCGTCAGCGACTCAGGAGCGGTGACGCTGCGGGACCTGTCCGGCGACGTGGACGCGGCCAGTGACTCAGGAGCGGTGACGCTGCGGGACCTCTCCGGCGACGTGAACGCGGCCAGTGACTCGGGCGCGATCGACGCCAGCGGGCTGGCGGGCAAGCAGGTGGTCACGAAGACCGACTCGGGCGCCATCACTCTCGCCTTCACCGCTCAGCCCGACAAGGTCGAGACGTCGACCGACTCCGGCAGCACCGAGGTACGCGTGCCCGAAGGGCCCTACAACATCGCCGCCAAGACGGATTCCGGCAACAAGCAGATCGACACGGCGCACGATGCCTCGGCCCCGCGCTCGATCACCCTGTCCAGCGATTCCGGCGCGATCGAGGTCCACGGACCCTGAATCCGTGGGGGAACGCCGGCGTCAGCCGGGCCTCGGGCGGTCGTCCGCATCGTCCGGGTAACGATTGTGGGCGAAACCGATCGTGATCCCGGGTTGTGATCCGACTCCGGCACGATCGCTTCTCATGAAGAAGATGATCACATTAGTGGCGGCCTGCGGCGCGCTGATGCTGGCCGCCGTGCCCGCGCAGGCGGCGCAGAAGGACCCCGTCAGCGCGCTGAAGGCCAAGCTGGCGCCCGGGCACGGCGTGCGGTTCACCGACACCGTCACCTGGTCGGACGGCATCGACGAGCAGGGCGCCAGGGACAGCAAGGGCGCCTTCCAGTTCGACAAGAAGGGCGTCGCGGCCTTCGACATCTCGATGGACTCCGGCTACGACCAGGAGCGGGTCATCTCCATCGGTAAGACCGGTTACTACTCGGGCGGTGACCTGGCCACGATGCTCCCCGAGGGTAAGACCTGGATCAAGAGCATCGGCGGCGCCATTCCCGACTCCTGGGCGCAGTTCCTCAATCCGGCCGAGCCCAAGACCCTGGCCGCGTTGGTCAAGAACGGGAAGTCGAAGGGGAGCTCCGTCACCGGCTCGATCACCGTGAAGGAGCTCAAGGCGGTCTCGGACTGGGTCGCCGCCGCGAACATAGACAGGGAACACGACAAACTCAAGATCTCCTACACTCTCACCCTGTCCTCGGCGGGCCTGGTGAGCAGGGCGCGGAGCTCGTACACGATGTCGGAGGACGGGGAGATCAACATGGTCACCGTCGACAGCCGCTACACCGGGTGGGGCAGCAAGGTGTCGATCAAGGCGCCGCATCCCGGCACGGTGACCACCAAGTTCCGCTGACCCTCGTCTTCCACCGTCGGGCGCTCGAAGGTCTGTCCCAGGGGTTTGAACAGGTACGCGCCGGCTCGTGGCGGTACGCCCTCGCGAGCCTTGCGGAGCCTGGCGCGGTACCAGCACGTGAGCGGTGGCCAAGTGAGACCCAAAGCGAGAGGGGTCTCAGTCCGACCAGGTTTCCTCGCAGCAGACGACCCGGGCGGCCTCGTGGGGTTCGGCGTCGCGGACGTGGTAACGCCCGTGCTCGGTGCCGCACCCGTTGCCAAGGCATCGCCGTTGTGCGTGCCACCGCCAACACGCCTTGCCCCCTGCTCGACGCGAGCAGATGCGCGGAAGTCACCGGGCTGGTGGTGGATCTGCCCCCGTGAAGCCGTGGGGAGCCGCTGGTGCTGGTGCTCTCGCGCTTGGCAGTCAGGATGGCTGGACTTCGTCGAAGAGCGCGAGGGCTTCGGTGGGGTCCGGGCTCACGAGGCGTTCCAGACCGGCCGTCGTGATCTCCGCCCACCTGCCGGCCCGTGCCCACATCTGTTCCTCGAAGGCGCGGACGGCCTCGTCCAGATCGCCAGGGCCGGGGGCGGCGCCGACGGACTCGGCGAGTTCGGCGCCTTCCAGCATCCCGAGGTTCGCGCCCACCCCCAATGGGGGCATCAGGTGGGCGGCGTCGCCCAGTAGCGTCACCCCGGGGACGTGCGCCCAGGTGTGGGACACGGGCAGGACGTAGAGGGGGCGGTGGACGAAAGCGGTGCTGTGGCGGAGGAGGTCGAGGACGGGAGCGGCCCAGCCGTCGAACAGAGCCAGCAGGCTTGATCGCACGGCCTCGACGTCGGCCAGGTCCAGGCCCGCGTCCAGGCCCGCGCGCCGGTTCAGGCCCATATGCCGGTCCAGGTTCGAGTGCCAGTCCAGCGGCGCGCGGAACTGGGCGTACACCTTGACGTGGCCGCCGCTGTTGCGCTGGGCGACGAGGGCGCGGTTCACGCCGTACACAGCCACGGAACCGTCGCCGATCAGCCGGGCGAGGTCGGGGTGGCGGGTGTCGACGTCGTCCAGGGAGGTCTCGACCAAGGTGACGCCGGTGTAGCGCGGCGTCGCGGACGAGATTGCCGGGCGAACCCTGGACCAGGCGCCGTCCGCGCCGACCACGAGGTCGAACGTCTCCTGTCGCCCGTCCGCGAAATGGACCAGCACGCCATCCCGGGTCCCCGGCACCACCTCCGTCACGCCCCGCCCCCACTGAACATCCAGAGGGCCGAGCAGTAGGTCACGGAGTTGCCCGCGGTCGATCTCGGGATTGGCTCGGTCACCCGGACGGGGTTGCCAGTCGCGGAGGACAGTCCCGTCCGTGTCCAGGATGCGCATGGCCTGCCCCTCGGGACGGGACAGCGCCTGGAACTCCGCCAGCAGCCCGGCCTTGCTCAGCGCGAGCTGGCCCAGCTTTTCGTGCAGGTCGAGCGTGCCGCCCGGGGGGCGGGATCGCCGCCCGGCTGGACGCCGGCCCGATGCGGCTGTACGGATACATCTCCACCAAGGAGGAGCTGTTCGACCTCATGGTGGACGAGGTCCACGCCGAGATCCTCCCCGAGGAGCAGCCCGGCGACTGGCGGGAGGTGCTGCGCATCCGCGCCGACCGCACCAGGCAGGCCACTCTCCGTCACGAATGGCTGGCCGACCTGCTCGGCGGCCGTCCGACCCTGGGCCCGAACGCCCTCGCCGTGACTGAGGCCACGCTGGCCGCCCTCGACGGCCTCGCCGACCTCGACACCGTCATGCGCGCCGTGGAGACCGTCAGCGCCTACTTCACCGGCGCGATCAGACGCGAGATCGCGGACCTGCGGGCCGAGCGCGCCACGGGCCTGTCCAAGCTCGACTGGCAGCGCGCCTACGGCCCACATGTAAGCAGGATGCTGGCCACGGGCCGCTTCCCGGCGCTGGCCAAGGCCGTGCACGACGGCACGGAGGTGGACGCCGAGGCGTCCTTCGCGACCGGCCTGGACTGGGTCCTCGACGCCGTGGCCGCCAAACTCGCCCGGCCGCCGGCGTGACGCTCAGGATTTCCAGGTGACATCCGTGGCACCGTATGACGCCGCCGGACTGCGCACCCACTCTGCTCGACTGGTTCGAAGACAAGCTCTTTGGGACAGGAGGGACAACCATTCAGGGCCACGAATGGAAGACCTTCTGGCATCTGCTGGTCTGACGGACGGTCCGCTCCGACGGCATCCGTAACACCGTCGCCAAGCAGGTTGACGGTCTGCTCTGGGAGCCACGCGAGGCGGCCGAAGAGGCCAACTGAGACTGGAAAGCCAGAAGGGGTGTGCCGTGATCACGGCACACCCCTTCTGGGCTGGCGGAGGATAGGAGATTTGAACTCCTGAAGGGTTGCCCCTTACACGCTTTCCAAGCGTGCGCCCTCGGCCACTAGGCGAATCCTCCGCGGACGAGTTTACCGGACTCCCGGGGGTGTGGAGACCACGTTTTCCCCGGGTCTTCAGGGGTGGAGCGAGCACTGCGACATCCGGCTAGACTGTTCAGGGACCCCTCGCGCGGCGTCATCCTGTGAACCTCCCCAGGGCCGGAAGGCAGCAAGGATAAGCGGGCTCTGGCGGGTGTGCGGGGGGTCTCTTAGTTGGGAGCCCCCTCGCAGGCGGGATGGTCGTATGAGCCTTGCGCTTTACCGCAAGTACCGACCCGGGACCTTCGCCGAGGTCAAGGGTCAGGAACACGTCACTGACCCACTGCGGCAGGCGTTGCGCACGGGCCGCATCAACCACGCCTACCTGTTCAGCGGCCCCCGCGGATGTGGCAAGACCTCCAGCGCCCGCATCCTGGCGCGCTCTCTCAACTGCGAGCAGGGCCCGACGCCCGACCCGTGCGGCGTCTGCGACTCCTGCGTCGCGCTCGCCCCGACCGGTCCTGGCCACCTCGACGTCATCGAGATCGACGCCGCCTCACACGGTGGTGTGGACGACGCACGCGACCTGCGCGAACGAGCCTTCTTCGCGCCCGTCTCCGCGCGCTACAAGATCTACATCATCGACGAGGCGCACATGGTGACCCGCGAGGGTTTCAACGCGCTGCTCAAACTCGTCGAAGAGCCCCCGCCGCATCTGAAGTTCATCTTCGCGACGACCGAGCCGGAAAAGGTCATCGGCACCATCAAGTCGCGTACACACCACTACCCGTTCAGGCTGATGCCGCCCGCGACGCTCCGGGCGCTGCTGGAGGAGATCCTCAGCGCCGAGAACGTGCCCTTCGAGCCGACCGCGCTGCCGCTGGTCGTCCGGGCGGGCGCCGGCTCGGCGCGCGACTCGCTCTCGATCCTCGACCAGCTGCTCGCCGGGGCGGAGGAAGACGGCATCACCTACGCCAAGGCCGTCTCCCTGCTCGGCTACACCGACGGCGACCTGCTCGACGAGGTCGTCAACGCGTTCGCGGCGCGCGACGGCGGCCAGGTGTTCCACACGGTCAACCGGGTGATCGAGGGCGGCCACGACCCCCGCCGCTTCGCCTCCGACCTGCTCGAGCGCTTCCGCGACCTGGTGATCCTGGCCAACGTTCCCGAGGCGGCCTCCAGCGGCCTGCTCGACCGTCCAGCCGACGAGCTGGACCGCCTGGTCCAGCAGGCGTCCTCGATGGGGCCGGCCGAGCTCACGCGGGCGGCCGAGATCTTCAACGCGGGGCTCACGGAGATGCGCGGCGCGACCTCGCCGCGCCTGCTGCTGGAGCTGATGTGCGCCCGCGTCCTGCTGCCCGGCGCCGCGCAGGGCCAGGAGGCCCTGCTCGCCCGCCTCGAACGCCTCGAACGCGGCGGCGCCGTCGCCCAGATGGCCGCCCGCGCCTCCGCCCCTACAGGTCCGCACACCGGCGCGCCTCCGTCCAGCGACTCTTCCGCATCTCCCGGTACGCATGCCGCCGGTCCCGCCGGCGGCGGTTCCGCGTCTTCCGGTACGCACACGCCCGCCGGTGGTTCCAGCCCTTCCGGCCGGCCCGCCGCGCCAGGACCAGGCTCGGTGCCCGGTCCGCGGGCGGGAGCCGACGAGGCGACAGGCGAGGCGGCGACCCGCCCCGCGGCCCGCGAGACCCACGCAGGCTCGGCGGGCACGGATGACTGGCCGGAAACCGCCCGACCCGGCGGTTCGGCGTCGTCCGCTCCCTCCATGGGCTCAGCGGCCGCGGACGCTCCGGGCGGTGGCCAAAGCGCTCCCGCCGCACCGGCGCCCTCCGGTTCGGGTCACCCGCAGCAGCAGTGGCCTGCCGTGCTGGCCGCGCTCAAGCAGCGCAGCATCGTCGTGTGGGCCAACGTGAGCACCAACGCCCAGGTCGTGGGCGTGGAAGGCAACCTGCTCACGCTCGGCTTCTCCCAGGTCGGCGCGATGAAGAACTTCACCGGCGGCGGCAAGGACGCCGTGGTGGCCGCCGCGCTCGGCGACGTGTTCGGCGGCACCTGGCGGGTGGAAGCGGTCGTCGGCGGCTCTCCGGCCCCCCAGGGCAGAGGCCCGTCCCGTCCCCAGGCCCCCTCGAACGGCGGCTCCAGCGGCCCGGCGCCGACCGGTCCGCAAGGCCAGCACGCCGTCCCCTCGCAGGGTGCGCAGAACGCGCAGGGCATGCCGGGCTCTCATGGCGTGGCCGGCTCGCAGGGACGTTCGGCATCGCACGGCACCGCTCACGACGACCTGGGCGCGCAGGACCCCGGCCAACCTCCGGCCGCCTCGTCCGCCACCCCATCGGCCCGCCACACCACGGACGAGTCC
>NZ_JADOGI010000346.1 GCF_015645445.1 Nonomuraea cypriaca
GCTTGACACGGTTTCATTTCCGGAAGTCATCGCGCGCGAAGCCTCCGCCGGAGTAGCTTGATCATGATCTTCGTTCAAGCGCTTCACTAGGAGGGCAATGTTCCCCCAGTACCGTCGGGTGGGAGTCGTCGCGCTCATCGCACTGGTCGTGTCCACCGGCACGTCCGGCACGGCGGCGTCCGTGAAGGACCCCTTATCCGCGCCCTTATCCGGGGCCCGCACCAGCGTGACCGTCCCCGCCTCCGACGACGTGTTCGTCAGCCAGGCCGAGCCCGCCAAGAGCTTCGGCACCGCCACCTGGATGTCCGTCTGCGGCACCACGTGCGGGAGCGCCACGGCCGGGCAGCGGATCGCGCTGACCAGGTTCACGATCTCCGGTGTGCCCGGCGACGCCGAGAACGTCAGAGCCACCCTCGAACTGACCTCCGCCAGGACCACCGCCACCACCGTCTCCGCCCGTACGGTGACCGGCGGCTGGACGGAGGCCGCCACCACATGGAACACCAGGCCGGCGACCGGCGCCGTGGTGGCCACGCACAGCGGCTTCACCGCCGACGGGACGGTGGAGCTGGACGTGTCGTCCGCGGTCACCGGTGACGGCACGTACTCCTTCGCCCTCACCCAGTCCGACCCGGTCACGACGGTCCTGTACTCCTCCCGCGAGACCGGCGACCGCGGCGCCAAGCTGACCGTCACCTACGGCACCGGCGCCACGCCCTGCGCCGCGCTGCCGTTCGACAAGCCGTCGGTCGCCGCGCTGCGCGCGTCGGAGAAGAAGGTGTTCGGGTTCTACTTCCCGCCCTTCCCCGTCTCGATCGACAACAAGGACCCCGCCAAGGACCAGTACGCCTCCTGGCTCGACCCGGCCGGCTCCAGCGGCCTCTACGAGGACCGCGGCGGCTACCTCAGGGACCGCCCGCTGACCCGGCCCGTCCGGCCGGAGCCGAACTGGCGGCAGCTCGACTTCGAGACCGAGGTACGCCAGGCCATCGCGCAGGGACTCGACGGGTTCATCTACGAGCACCACACCTCCAGCGACCAGCGCTGGAACCAGTTGCCCAAGCTGCTGGCCGCGGCGCAGGCCGTCGACCCCGGGTTCAAGATCATCCTTAGTCCGGACTTCCCGACGGTCGCGGGCGCCTCCTCGGACACGGTGGTCTCCGACGTCCTGCTGGCCAAGGGGCACCCGTCGCTGTTCACGCTGCCGGGCGGGAGCGTCCTGCTGGCGCCGTACCACATCGACAGGCAGTCGCCCTCCTGGTGGCGGACGGCGCAGGACAAGCTCGCCGCGCAGGGCATGCGTACGTCCCTCATGACGATCTTCAACTACTGGAACGGCGCCGGCAGGACCGAGTGGGACCCCTACGTCTACGGCCACTCCTCCTGGGGCGCCAACCGCCCTGAAGTGACCGACGCGTTCAGGCGCGCGTCCGAGGCCACCCACGCGCGGGGCCTGACGTACATGGCGCCGATCGGTTTCGAGGACACCAGGGCCAAGGAGCTGCACTACTGGGAGGCGCAGAACAGCAGCACGCTGCGCGGCTCGTGGCAGGCGGCGATCGACGGCGACGCCGACTGGGCCCAGCTCGTCACCTGGAACGACTACGGCGAGACGCACCAGGCGCCCTCGAAGGTCCGGGGCAACGTGCTCGCCGACGTGAACGCGTACTACACGACGTGGTTCAAGACGGGCGCGGCGCCTGAGATCGCCCGCGACGCGCTGTACTACTTCCACCGGTCCCACAAGGCCGGCGCTCCTTACGACACGAGCAAGCAGACCGCCGGAAAGTTCACGATCCCGGCCGGTCCCGGGCCCGTCGACGAGGTGGAGCTGCTGGCGTTCGTCAAGGAACCCGGCAGGCTGGTCGTCAGGCAGGGCGACGACGTGAGGACGAAGGACGTCACGGGCGCGGGCGTGGTGTCGTTCAAGGTCCCGATGGTGCCGGGCACGACACCGGTCTTCGAGCTCCAGCGGGGCGGCGCGGCCGTGCAGACGCTGCGGAGCGAGACGCCGATCACGCCGAGCGTGACGTACCAGGACATGATCTACCACGCCGGCGGCGGAACCGCCTGCGCGAGCTAGCGCGGCGGCCCTGTCGTCGCCGCGCCGGCGGCGACAGGGCTTCAGTGGGCGTCGCGGATCCGCCCGGCCAGCTCCACCACCGCGCCGACCACTTCTGGGCCGGCCAGCATGGTCAGGTCGTTGTGCCCGGCCCCGGCGATCTCGACGGTGGTGACCGGCCCCCCGGCCGCCGCGGCGACCGCCTCGCTCAGGTGCGCTGGCACGATCGTGTCGCGGGTGCCGTACACGACCACGGCGGGCGCGCGTACGGCCGCGATGCCCTCGGTGACCGGGAACCGGTCCCGCAGCAGCAGCCTGACCGGCAGGAACGGGTAGTTGGCCTGCCCCGCCGCGGCCAGGTCCGTGAACGGCGAGCGCAGCACCATCCCGTCCGGCGGCCGCTCCAGCGCCAGCCGGGTCACCACCGCCGCGCCCAGGCTCTCGCCGAAGTAGATGACCGGCGTGTCCCCGACGAACTCGCGGGCCGCGCGGACGTCGAGGTGAAGACCCTCCTCCGTCGGGCTGCCCGGATTGCCGCCGTAGCCGCGGTAGTCCATCAGCAGCACCGGCAGCCCGTGCCGCGCCAGCGCCGCGGCGAGCGGGGCGCGATGTTCCCTGTTGCCCGCGTTCCCGCCCGCGACCAGCACGGTCACGTCGTGGTCGCCGGGGACGTACCAGGCGGCGAGCCTGAGGCCGTCGCCGGTGGTGAACGAGACGTCGCGCGCGCCGGGGATGACCTCGGCGGCCGGGGGCACCGGCCCTCCGTCGGGCAGGTAGATCAGGTTGCGCTGGAACACCCACAACAGCCCGAGCAGCAGGAGCAGCACCGCGACGATCACGAGGGCGGTGCGCGTCACGGTCGTCACCCTGCCAACGGTACGCAATCCGCCCGACGCGAGAAATCCGCCCAACGGGCGCCGCCGCCTACCGGGCGAACCCCGCCTGCCGGGCGAACCCCGCCTGCCGGGCGAACCCCGCCTGCCGGGCGAACCCCGCCCACCGGACCACCACGCCTGACGGGAGACCACGCTTGACGGGAGACCACGCCTGACGGGAGACCGCGCCTACGGCGGACTCCGCCTAACGGGAGACGATCATGCCCGCCTGGACGACGTGCCGCAGCCGCGCGGGGTCGGCGAGCACGCCGATGTCCGCCAGCGGGTCGCCGTCGAGCACCAGCAGGTCGGCGTACGCGCCCACGGCGAGCGTGCCGGCCTCACCCGCCAGGCCGAGCAGTTCGGCCGCGCAGGTCGTGGCGGCCCGCAGCACGTCGATCGGCTGCTGCACCTCGCGCCGCAGCCGGAACTCGTGGTTCTGGTGCCGGTGCATGCCGCCCAGCAGATCGGTGCCGTACGCCAGCCGCACACCGCCGCGCGCCGCCCGCTCCAGCGCCGCCAGGCCCGCGTCCAGCACCGCGTCGACCTTGCGCCAGCTGCTTTCCGGCAGCCCGAACGCCGGTCCCTCCTCCTTGAGCGCCCAGTACGTCACCAGCGTCGGCACCAGATAAGCCTCATGCCGAAGGAACAGCTCGACGCTGGCGTCGTCGATCAGGTTGCCGTGCTCGATGGACCGCACGCCAGCCTCCAGCGCCCGGTTGACCGCCCGCGCGGTGTAGGCGTGCGCGGCCACGTACCGGTTGGCGGCCTCGGCCTCCGCCACGATCGCGCGCAGCTCGTCCATCGAGTACTGCGTCGAGTCGATTCTGTCGGTCGGCGAGGCCACGCCGCCGGAGGCCATGACCTTGATGTGGTGCGCGCCTTTGCGCAGCTCGTCGCGCGCGGCGACGCGGACGGCGTCGACGCCGTCGGCGATCCGGCCGAGCCCGGCGCAGCACGGGTGCTCGTCGTGCAGGTGTTCGCCGCGGGCGCGGAAGTCGGAGTGGCCGCCGGTCTGGCTCAGCCCCTTGCCGCAGAACAGCAGCCGCGGCCCGCGGATCAGCCCTTCCTCCTGCGCGTCGGCCAGCCCGTGGTCGGCGCCGGAGGCGTCGCGGACCGTGGTGAACCCGCGGTCGAGCATCTCGCCCATGATGCGGGCGCTGTGCGCGGTGACGTACGACGGGGACATGGAGCCGGCCGAGCCGAGGTCCGCGGTGAAGGCGGTGACGTGCACGTGCGCGTCGATCAGGCCGGGCACCACGTGCGCTCCGGCCACGTCGATCACCCGGGTGTCCGCCGGGGCGCTCAGCCGTGGACCGCTCTCGACGACGCGGCCGTCGGCGCAGCGCAGGTCGGCTTCCGTGTACTCGCCGGTCGCCGGGTCCAGCACCAGCGCGTCGCGGATCAGCAGGCTCATGGGGTCGCCTCCTCGGCGGCGGGTTCGGTCAGTTCTTCGAGTGATCGCCCTGCCGTGGCCAGGCCGAACACGACCACGCAGATCACCCCGGCCGCCAGCACGGCCGTGGTCAGGCCGAAGACGCCGGCGAAGCCCAGCCCGGCGGCGGACAGGCCGATGATGGTCGGGGCCAGGATGCTGCCGAGCCGCCCGAAGGCGCTCGACAGGCCGGTCCCGGTGGCGCGGATCCAGGTGGGGAACACCTCGGGGGTGTAGGAGTAGACGCCCGCCGCTCGATGTCGGCGACCACCGCCTCGGCCTCGTCCACGCGGCCGTGCTGCAGCAGGAAGCGCGGCGACTCCGGCAGCGAGCGGCGCCACCACAGCAGCATCAGGATCGGCAGCGCGGTGACCACCTGCGCGACCCGCCAGCCGTCCTCCATCGTCGGCACCACGAACCGCCCGATCAGCGCGGCCAGGACGAACCCGAACGAGAAGAACCCGGCCAGCGTGCCGACGAACCAGCCCCTCCGCTTGGCCGGCACGAACTCCGACAGGAACGGCGCGATGATCGCGCTCTCCGCCCCGGCGCCCGCCCCGGCCAGCACCCTGGCCGCCAGGAACACCTCGTAGTTGGGCGCGAACGCGGCGGACACCGAGAAGACGGTGTAGACCGCGAGCGCGTACATCATCACCTGCTTGCGGCCGATGCGGTCGCCGAGCAGCCCCGCGACCGTCGCGCCGAAGAGGAACCCGAACGGGGTCGCCGACCCGATCAGGCCGAGCTGGCCGTTGGACAGGCCCCAGGCGTCCTGCGCGCTGGGCAGCAGGAACGCGACCACCGCGGAGTCCATGCCGTCGAAGGTGTAGCCGAGGCCGCCGAGCAGGAGCAGGGCGTAGTGCGGACGGCTCAGGGGAAGCCGGTCCAGACGGGCCAACAAGGTCATCCAACAACACCCTTCACCAGGTCATGACCCTGAAGTCAATATCGAGCAACATATAGTGCGATTCCATGAAATTGCAATGCTCTTTGCATATTGGCGGTGTTACGAGCCAGTAGCATGTTCCCCGCCGAGGGAGAGGGCCACGTGACAGATCGCGTTACGGACAGCTTCGAAGACTGGTTGCGCACCCGCCTGTCCGGGCACGGGCTGCGCGGCAAGGCGGCCGCGGTGATCGAGGTCCTGGTGTCGCAGCCGATGCGGGCGTCGTTCGGGTCGGCGGGTGAGCTGGCCCAGCTCGCGGGCGTCAACGTGGCGACGGTGACCCGCACCGCGCAGGCGCTCGGCTTCGCCGGCTGGCCGGCGCTGCGGCAGGAGCTGCGCGCGCGATACCTGTCCTCGCTCAGCGCGGGCCAGGTCGCCGCCGAGCGCAGCGGCGACGGCACCCCGGGCTCCCGCTCGCTGCGCCGCGACCTCGACAGCCTCGCTCTGGTCAACCGGCGGGTGGACGAGGGCGTGCTGATCATCATCGCCGCCGCTATCGCCGCCGCGCGCCGGACGGTGGTCGTCGCCGACGGCAGCTACGCCGCCATCGGGCTGGCGCTTGCGCACAACGCCCGTCTGGCGGGCTACCCTGTCACGGCCGTGACAGGCGGTGACGCGGAGCTGGCCAACACGATGGCCGCAGTCGGCGCGGGCGACGTCCTGATCGCCATCAGCTTCTGGCGGGTGTACGAGAGCACCGTGCTGGCCGCCAACGTGGCGGGCTCACGCGGGGCGCGGGTGTACGCGCTGACGGACGCGGCCAGCCCCGCTCTGGCGGAGGCCGCCGAGCAGGTCGTGATGGTGCCGGCCGAGGGGGAGGCGTTCTTCCCCTCGTTGACGGCGGGCATGGCGGTGGCGCAGGCGCTGGTCGCGCAGCTCGCGGCGGTGGACCCGGCACGCACTGGGGCTGCCATCGAGGCGGCGGAGGCCATGTGGACCAAGTTCGGCATCCTCCATCGCCGCGCCGCCACCGGCCATCAACCCTGACCCACCGCCCCGATCGCGGGGGCACCGAGCCTGCCCCGCCCACCCCTGCTGCCGGGGCGACAAGCCTGACCCGCCACCTCGGCTGCGGGGCGACAAGCCTGACCCGCCACCCCGCCACCCGCGGCCGCGCGACAAGCCTGACCTACCGCCCGAGGCCGGTGACGGCCGGGGTCATAGCCAGCTGGCGCGGACGTTGGTGGCGGAACCGTCGCCGGGTGCGCTGCCGAGCTCGCCGGAGCGTACGTCGTCGAGCAGGCGGGCGACGGTGTCGATGATCTCCGGCGCGCGCTCGCGAAGTCGGGCCGCGTCCACCGGACCGGCCTCGTCAGGGCTCACACCGGTCTCCGCCAGCACGCCGTCGAGGTCGGCCAGCCGCTCCCCGAGCCACTTCAGCGGCTCCTGCGAAAGCTGCTTGTCGAACGCCCGCCGCCCCGGCTCCCACCCGTCGATCGTGGGATGGTGGTGGGTGCGGTTGAAGCTGCCCGGCGTCCCGTTGACCGACTCCAGTAGGTCGACACGCCAGAGGGGCCGGTCCACGTTGATCGGCCGGGCCGAGTAGATCGAGCCCTTCAGCTCGCCCGGCTCCAGCCGGCGGATCTCGAGGCGGACGCCGCGTTCGGCGCCCTCCTGGCCCTTCTCCGGGGCGGGGTCGACGAAGTAGATGTCGCTCACGGCTACGCCGATCCGCTCGAATCCGAACAGGTAGAGCACGGGAACCACTCCTTGGCCGGTGTGCATGCATATTTCGCCCAAAGTAACCCGAAAACGCCTATTTGGTCACTGGGTCATCGGACGACCAATCCCGAATCCTTCCCCGCCACCAGACGTTCATCGCCCGCCCGGATCTCCCGAATCACCGTACGTACAGCGCCAGATCTCCCGCGTCACGAGACGTTCGTCGCCCGCCCGGATCTGCGGCGTCACGGGACGGTCGGCGCCCGATCTCCTGGGTCACCGGACGATCAGTGCGTGCGCGCCCGCGGGCACGAGTTCGCCGATCACCGGGGCTCCCGGGATCTCGCCCGCCACCAGCAGGCCGCCCGACGTCTGGGCGTCGGCAAGCAACAGGAGGTCCTCCTCGGTGGCCCGGCCGGCGTCGAGGTGAGGGTTCACCCAGGCCAGGTTCCGGCGGGTGCCGCCGCTGACGTACCCGTCGCGTACCGCCTGCCGGGCGCCCGCCAGGTACGGCACCGCCGCCGCGGCCACGACGGCGGTGACCCCGCTCGCCCTGGCCAGCTTGAACAGATGGCCCAGCAGCCCGAACCCGGTCACGTCCGTCGCACACCGCGCCCCGGCCAGGCGGGCGGCTCGGGCGGCGTCCCGGTTGAGCGTGGTCATCGAGGCGATCGCCGCGTCGAACACCTCGCCTGTGGCCTTGTGACGGGAGTTCAGCACGCCGACGCCGAGTGGCTTGGTGAGGGTCAGCGGGATGCCGGGGCGGCCGGCGTCGAGACGGAGCAGGCTCTCGGGGCCGGCCAGGCCGGTGACGGCCATGCCGTACTTGGGCTCGGCGTCGTCGATGCTGTGGCCGCCGGCGACCGCGCAGTCCGCCGAGCGGGCGACGTCCTGGCCGCCGCGCAGCACCTCATGGGCGAGCTCCATGGGGAGAACGTCGCGGGGCCAGCCGAGCAGGTTCAGCGCGACGATCGGCTCGCCGCCCACGGCGTAGACGTCGGACAGGGCGTTGGCGGCGGCGATCCGGCCGAAGTCGTAGGGGTCGTCCACGACCGGCGCGAAGAAGTCGACGGTGGACACCAGGGCACGGTCCCCATCGATGCGTACGACCGCCGCGTCGTCGCCGTGCTCGATGCCGATCAGCATCTCGTGCCCATGACCGCCGCCCGGCCCGTGGCCGATTCGGGCCCGCCTCTGTCCGTTGCCCTCGCGGTGACCTGCTCTGACGGCGCCGCCAGGTCCTTCGGCGCCGCCGAGTCGGTCGGAGCTGCTGGATCTGTCGGGGTAGCCGGGTTCATCGGAGCCGGTGGGGGAGG
>NZ_JADOGI010000347.1 GCF_015645445.1 Nonomuraea cypriaca
GCCGAGGCGTCACCCCACCCGGGCCCCGCCCGCTGGTGGGCCAGGCACATCCTCCCTGTCGACCCGGTCTACGCCAGCCGGGCCCTTCCGGTCCTGCGCCGGTTGGAGCCCCCCGCGACGGGTCCCTTCTGACCTGCCGCTCACCCGGATCAGGCCGGCCAGGATCCGGCAGCCGCGCCGCACCTCCGTGAGCGAGGCGGAGCCGTAGCCGATCACGAGGCCGTGCAGGCGCTCGCGGCCGTGGTGGTGGCGTCCGACGTCGTCGAGCAGGACGCCGCGTTCCCTGGCCTGCTCCACGACGGCGGGCACCACCGCCGCCGGCAGCTCGGCCAGCACGTGCAGGCCGGCCGTGTCACCGCGCAGGCGGCAGAGCGGCCCGAGGAGCTCGACGACCACGGCGCGGCGGCGGGCGTACTCCAGGCGCATCCTGCGCAGGTGCCTGTCGAGGTCGCCGCGGTCCAGGAGGGTGGCCACGGCCTGCTGCACCGGGCCGCTGGTGCGGTCGGCCACCGACCGCCTGACCCGGGCGATCCTGCCGAGCAGCGCGGGGTCGCCCACGAGCCAGCCGACGCCGACGTCGGGCGAGAGGCTCTTGGAGAGCGTGCCGAGGAGCACCACCCGGGAGGGGTCGAGGCCGTAGAGCGCCGGCAGCGGGGCGACGTCGTAGCGGAACTCGGCGTCGTAGTCGTCCTCCACGATCGTCGCGCCGGTGCTCCTCGCCCAGGCCAGCAGCCGCTCCCTGCGGGGGATCGGCAACCGGCCGCCCAGTGGGTACTGGTGGGCGGGGGTCGTGTAGAGCACGCGCAGGTCGCCGGGGAGGCCGTCGACGATCACGCCGTCCTCGTCCACCGGGCACGGCACGACCTCGGCGCCCCTGGCCGCGAACACCGTGCGCGCCACGTGGTAGCCCGGGTCCTCGACGCCGGCGCGGGCGCCCGCTCCGAGCAGCGTCAGCGCGCACAGGTCGAGACCGTTGCCGGTGCCCCTGGTGACCAGGATGTTCTCCGGGCCGACGGCCATGCCCCTGGCCCTTCTGAGGTGGTCGGCGAGCAGCTCCCTGAGGCGGGGCAGGCCGTACGGGTCGGGCGAGTCGCCAGGCGGCAGGTCGGCGGCCTTGCGCCAGGCGCGCTTCCACGCCGCCCGGTCGTAGTCGCGCACCCAGGGCTCGCCCGGCGTGAGGTCGATCCACTCGGCGGGCGGCGGTGGCGGGGCCGGGACGTAGGAGGTCTCGCGCGGCGGCGTGGGCGCCTCCATGTCGGCCACGAACGTCCCCGAGCCGTGCCGCCCGTCCAGCCACCCCTCCGCGTAGAGCTGCTGGTACGCCTCCGTGACCACCGTACGGCTCACCGCGAGCTGGGCCGCCAGGGCCCGCGTGGACGGCAGCCGCTCCCCCGGCGCCAGCGTGCCGTCGAGCATCGCACGGCGCAGCCAGTCGGCGAGCTGCCCGGTGAGCGGGGCGGCCGACTCCCGCGACAGGGATACGGGCAGGTCAGCATGGGTGCGCATGGAAGTGGTCCCTATGAAGGGGCTGGTAGTGGCCCTACAGAATAGGTCCACTTCGTCGTTACGGTCGAATCATGCTCTCCACGACGCAGCGCACCACGCTCGGCCGCGAGAAGGACCGCGGCAGCACCGACAGGAACGATCTCCACGAGGTGCTCGACACCGGGCTGATCTGCCATCTGGGCGTGATCGTGAACGGCCATCCGATGGTGGTGCCCACCGGCTACGGGCGCGTCGGCGACACCCTCTACCTGCACGGCTCCACCGGCGCCAGGTCGTTGCGCGCCGCCGACGGCGCCGAGGTGTGCGTCACGGTCACGCATCTCGACGGCGTCGTGCTGGCCCGCTCGATCTTCAACCACTCCGTCAACTACCGCTCGGCGATCATCTACGGGCGGGCCGCGCTCGTGACGGACCCCGAGGAGCGGCTGATCGGCCTGCGGGCGCTGACCGAACAGCTCGCGCCAGGCCAGTGGGACTACGCCAGGCAGCCGTCACGCAAGGAACTGGCCGCCACGGCCGTGCTGGCGCTGTCACTGGAGGAGGCGTCGGTCAAGATCCGCCGCGGGGCGCCCAAGGACGAGGAGGAGGACTACGCGCTGCCGGTGTGGGCCGGGGTGCTGCCGCTGGTCACCTCGTGGGGCGAACCGGAGCCGGATCCGGTACTCCCAGAAGGTATCGATACGCCTGTTCACATCCTCGGCCGGGAGTAGTTCCATGAATGCAGGCCAACCCGACTCCTTGATCGCGCGTCTCATCAGGTGGGCCGGCTCCTGATGGGAGAGGCATATGGAGTGGAGTGCTCCGGGTTACACCGAAGTCAAGCAGCTCGGAACGGGCGCCAGCGGGCGGGTGGTGCTGGCCGTACATGACGAGACCGGCGTCAAGGTCGCGATCAAGTATCTGTCCGGGAGGTTACGGCGCGATCCCGCCGCGCTGGCCAGGTTCCAGTCGGAGGCGCGGCTGCTGACCACGCTGCGCGACCCGAACATCGCCACGATCTGGGAGTACGTCCAGGACGCCGACGGCGCGGCCATCGTGATGGAGCTGGTCAACGGTGTCTCGCTGCGCGCGCTCCTGCGCGAGAACGGCACGACCGAGCCGGAGGCGGCGCTGGTCGTGCTGAAGGGCTCGCTGCTGGGCCTGGCGCGGGCGCACACCGCCGGCCTGGTGCACAGGGACTACAAGCCGGAGAACGTGATCGTCAGGGACGACGGCATCAGCAAGCTCGTCGACTTCGGCATCGCGGTGCGCCAGGGCACGGCCGGGCAGGCTGAGGGCACGCCGCCCTACATGGCGCCCGAGTTGTGGTCGGGGCAGCCCGCCTCCCCCGCGACCGACGTGTACGCCGCCACCGCCGTCTTCTTCGAGTGCCTGACCGGGCACCGGCCGTACCGGTCGACCGAGCCGAGCGTGCTCGGCTACCAGCACCTCCACGCCCCCGTGCCGGTCCACGACGCGCCCGAGCCGGTGCGGCGGCTGGTCCTGCGCGGGCTGGCCAAGGATCCGGGGCGGCGGCCGCCGAGCGCGCAGGCGTTCGTGGCGGAGCTGGAGTCGACGGCCAGGGCGGCGTACGGGGAGGACTGGGAGGAGCGGGGCAGACGGCGGCTGGCGGCGCTGGTGGCCCTGCTCGCGCTGCTGCTGCCCACGCCGGAGCCGCCGGTCCCCGAGGTGAGCACGTCGCTGGCGAGGACGGTGTTCCGTGGGCTGCGCTCGAACACCGTGCGCGTGGCGGCCACCGGCGTCCTGGCCGTGGCGGTGACCGTGGCGGTGGTGGTCGTACTGACCAACAGGGAACGGCCGCCCGCCGAGACGATCGGCGCGGCGGCGGCCGTGCCCCCCACCGAGCTCACCTCGGGTCCCCCGACGAGCCCGGGGAGCACCCAGGAAGGCGCACCGGAGAGCACGCCGGAGACCGGCCCGCAGTCGTCGCCCGAGGCGGTCGTGCCGGCGGAGAACCCGACCGGCCTCCTCCCGCCACCTCCCACGACCACCGAGCCCACCACCACCGGACCCACCACCACCGGACCCACAACCACCAGGCCCGCGACCACCAAGCCCGCGACGACGCCCAGGGCCACCCGGACGCCGCGCCAGAACCAGTCCGGCACACCCGCGGAGACAGAGCCCACCACAGGGCCCACCACAGAGCCCACCACAGAGCCCGCCACGGACCCCACCGGCGCTCCGGCGGAACCCCCCGCCGACACCCCGTCGCCGGCCACGCCGGTGCTCGGCGTGACCGTGGGCGGCCTGACGGTCGGCGCGGACGGCGTCGCCCGGGGCACCGTCACCCTGCGCACCGGCGGCACCGCCCCCGTGACCGCCTCGGCCGCCTGGACGGCCCCCGGCACGAACGGCCACACCCAGCGAGTACGGCTCTCCGGCTCCACGACCTACACCCGCACGCTCACCTGGTCCATCGGCGAGCGCCCCTGCGGCAGGACGGTCACCCTGACCGTCACCACGTCCCCGGCCGCCCCCGGCGGCGCCAGGTCGGCCTCGTCGCCCGTGCCGCCCTGCGCCACGCGGGTGACCGGGCTGCGCGTCGGCCTCGACCTGCCCGACGACGGACGCACCGCGACCGCCCGCGTCCGGGTCACCGCGACCGGCACCGGCGAGATCCCGGTCCAGGCCGCCTTCGCGGTGAACGGCGACACGGCCGCGACCCGCACCGCGAACCTGTCCGGCGAGACCTCCTACACCCAGCGGTTCACCCACGCCTTCAGGTCCCGCCCCTGCGGCGCGACGCTGTCGGTGGTGGTGCGGGCCGGCGACAGGACGGCCACCGCGCGGACCACGGTGCGCTGCCCCGCGGAGGTACGCCAGGTGTCGGTGCTCCGGGCCGCCGCCGGCGAGGCCGGGCTGACCGCGACCGTCGCGGTCCGGACGGAGAACACCCGGCCGGTACGGCTCGACGTCACGTTCTCCGCCGGCCGGGTCACGCGGACGCAGTCGGTCACGCTTTCCGGCGAGACGTCGTACACGCGGACCCTGCGCGCCGCGCTCAAGCTGCCCTGCGGCACGCGCTGGTCGGTGACCGCCGCCACCAGCCCGGCGGCGGGCAACGGGCGCGACAGCGCGAGCGGCAGAACACGGGCCTGCCCGGCTGAGGAGGAGCCGGAGGCCACCAAGACCCCGGAGGTCACCAAGACCCCCAGACCAGACACGCCGGAGATCACCAAGACGCCCAGGCCCAACGCTCCGGAGGTCACCAGGACCCCGAAACCCAACACGTCGGAGGAGAAGCCGGAGATCATCAGGAGTCCGGCGCCCGACCCGATCGGCTGACCTGGTAATTCGTATTTCTGAGGATATCGGTAGCGGGAAAGCGGTTCCCTCTGGTTAAGCTACGGACCGTCCGATGAGGGTGGGGGCCCATTCGACTCCAGAGGAGACCGTGTATGTACGGTGATGGGCAGTGGGGGGTCCCCGGATACACCGAGGTTCGCGAGCTCGGTTCCGGAGCGGCAGGCCGGGTGGTCCTGGCCAGGCGCGACCACGACGGCGTGGAAGTGGCCGTCAAATATCTCAGTGACGAGCTGAGATCCGACGTGGGCTTCGTCGCCCGGTTCCGGCACGAGGCCAGGCTGCTGGCCACGCTGCAGAGCCCGTACCACACCCGCCTGATCGACTACGTCGAGACCGGGCAGGGCGCGGCGATCATCATGGAGCTGGTCAACGGCGTCTCCTTACGCGAGATACTCAGGTCCGAGGGGCCGACCGGGCCCGAGGCGGCGCTCACGGTGCTCAAGGGCTCGCTCAAGGGTCTGGCCGCCGCGCACGCGATCGGCGTCGTGCACCGGGACTTCAAGCCCGAGAACGTCATGGTGCGGGGCGACGGCACCAGCAAGCTCGTCGACTTCGGCATCGCGGTCCGGGCGGGTGAGGACGCGAGCGCCGCCGGCACGCCGCCGTACATGGCGCCAGAGCAGTGGTCGGGCACGCCCGCGGGACCCGCCACCGACGTGTACGCGGCCACCGTCGTGTTCTTCGAGTGCCTGACCGGCGCCCGCCCCTACCGCGCGCCCAACATCGCCGCGCTGGCCCACCAGCACCAGACCGCGCCGCCCCCGGTGGAGGAGGTGCCCGCGCAGCTGCGCGCCCTGGTCGAGCGTGGACTGGCCAAGGACCCGGCCGGGCGGCCGCCGTCGGCGGAGGCGTTCCTGACCGAACTGGAGGCCGTCGCGGCAGAAGGCTACGGCGAGGACTGGGAGGAGCGCGGGCGCCGCCGCCTGGCCGCGCTGGCCGGTCTGCTGGTCCTGCTCTTCCCGAGCCCGCTGGACGACCCCGCGGAGGTGTCGACCTCACTCGCCGAGACCCGCTTCGGCGGACCGTCTCGCCTGATCTCCAAGGTGCCCGTCAAGATCGCCATCGGCGTCACCGCCGTGGGCGTGCTGGTCGCCGCGATCGTGGTCCTCACCTCGCCGTCCGACGAGCCGGTCCTGCAGGCGGGGGCGGGCCAGGTCACGCCGACCACCGGCGTCCCCGCCACGCCTGAGCCGGTGGAGACGTCGCCGGAGGTGGAGGAGAGCCTGACGCCGGCGGAGACCACCCCGTCGCCGGAGCCGACCGCCACGGTGAGCGAGGCGCCGCCACCCGTACGGCCGACGCGTACCCGGCCGCGCCAGACGCGGTCGCCCAGGCCGACGCCGACCCGGGTCAGGACGACGCCCGCCAGGACCAGGAACCCGACCCCCACGGCCTCGTCCGAGCCCCGGCTGACCGGCCGGATCAACGAGACCGCGGAAGGCGTCCGTCCGTCCTCGTCCTCCCCTGCCCCGGCGCCCACCACCAGCAGGCCCACCCGGTCGACGACCTCGCCGACCCAGTCGTCGTCGCCGGAGCCGACGGACGACGGCGGGACGGACGGAGGAGGCGACGGCGAGCCGACCGGGGAGCAGACCCGGGAGCCGGCCGGGCAGCCGACCGGGGACCCGCGGCGGCTCGACCGCGTGAGCGAGGCACAGTCCGCACTGGTGGCGTTGGGGCTGGTGACGTCCGGCGCGGTTCCGGTCACACTTGCGGTGAAGCGTCGTATGGCGGGACGCCACAGAAGGAAGCGCTAGACGCGAGCCGGGGGGCAACGGCGATGAACAACCCTGCAAGCGGTATCGCCGGATTCCGGCTCACCGAACACACCTGGATGACCGAACTCGGCAACTGGATCGACGCGATCTCGCCCGACGGCCGCAGGGCCGGGGCGCTGCTGTTCGATCCGAAGATCATCGGTCTGCCCGGCGTACGCGACCGCGTGGTCCAGACGGTCATGACCGACCAGCGGCTCGTGCTGGGCGGGCTGACCGGGCTGATCCCGGTGGCGGACGTGGTAGCGGCCGGCGACCAGGTGTGGCTGCTCACCGCGCAGGCGGTCAGCCCCACCGTGGCCGACCTGCTCGCGGGCGGTCCGATCGACCCGGGCGGCGCGGCGTCCGTCCTGGTGGAGACGGCTCAGACCCTGGTGGCGGTGCACGCCGCCGGGGTGACGCACGGCTCCGTGCACCCGGGCACCGTGGTGATCACGGCCGAGGGCGCCGCCCTGCTGTCGGAACGCGGCCTGTCCGACGCCATCCGCGGCCGCGTCTCCCCACCCGAGCGCGACGCCGCCGGCTGGGCCGCACTGGCCCGCGGCCTCGCCACCGCCTTCGGCCACCTCCCGCGCGCGGGTGAGCTGTTCGAGCGGGCCGCCAACATGGCCGGCACCCTGGGGCTGGCCGCCGCGCGTGACCTGCTGATCGGCGAGCGGGCGGCGTTGCCCGGTGGCGTGATCAGCCGGGAGCGGCTGGCGCAGGCGGCACGCGGCAGGTCGGCGTTCGCGCAGGCGCCGCCGTACCCGCAGATGCCCGTCACGCCCAGGGATGAGGGCGACATCGTCACGTTGCTGCACGTCCCCGGCCGTTCCACGGGGCCGGTGCGGTTCGGGTCGGGGGTCGGCACGCAGTTACAGCGGCCGGAGACGACCGCCGAGCGGATCTGGCGCTCCGGGCGCGACGACGGCCCGGCCGCGCAGCGCTCTGCCGGCCGGCGGGCCAAGGCGGCGCGGAGGCAGCGGCGGCGGACGATCCTCGCCGCGGCCGTGTTCGCGGTCGTCATGGCGGGGGCGATCCTGGCGTGGTTCAGGCTGGGCGACGCACCGGAGCTGGCGGTCAGGTCGATCGACGTGGCAGCGCCGAAGAAGACGCAGGGCTGCGACAGCAAGGTCCTGATCACGGGTACGGTCGTCACCAACGGGGCACCCGGCGAGATCACCTACGAATGGCGCCGGAATCTGGACGAGGAAGTCGTCACAGGGACCCTGCGCACCGAGTCGGACAAGACGACCTACACGGTGCCGCTGCGCTGGTCGCTCCAGGGCAAGAGCAACGTCAAGGCGACGGCCACCCTGAGAGTGCTGTCGCCAGGCCCCTCACGTACGGACAAGGCCAGTTTCACGTACAAGTGCTGAGGACCGCCCAGCAATGCATAACAAAGCGGTTCTTACTAACCTGGCGAATATGACCACGCAGACCCCCGCGGGCTGGTACCCGGACCCCTACGGAGACCCTCAGCTCCGCTGGTGGGACGGCGACCAGTGGACCGACGCCACACACGCGCAGGAGCAGGAGCAGGCGCAGGCGCAGGAGCAGCCCCAGCCC
>NZ_JADOGI010000348.1 GCF_015645445.1 Nonomuraea cypriaca
GGGGACGGGGTCAGGGTGGCGTACTGGCCGGTGGCGTACTTGACCGGCACCATCACGCGCACCGACCCCGCCTGGCGGAAGTCGAAGGTCATCGGTACGGCGCCGCCGCGTACGCCGGTGACCGTGCCGATCGGCCGGCCGCCTGTGCCGACGGGCTGGTTGGGCGGCAGCGACACCGGGCCGGCGAGCTGCACCGAGCCGCCCCCCTCCACGGTGACCCGGTCGAGCTGGTCCGGCCGGGTGCCGGCGTTGATCAGCACGGCGTACAGCGACTGCTGCGGCGCGGGCGAGGCCGGATCCGTGCCGGCGATCAGGAAGGCGTTGCGCACGTGCATGACGCCGCGTACGTCGGCGTTGGCCCCTTCGTTCTGTGGCAGATGCGGGATGGTGTCGACTCCCGCGTTCGCGCAGCCGGTGGCCAGGAACGCGGCAACGGCGATCGCGGCAGAGACGGTGGGACGCATCGCAATGCCTTCCTCTCGGCACCAACGTCGTGGAGCCCCGCTACCCCGCGAACGTCGCACCGAACCCGCGCCCCCGCACGTCGCGACCGGCCGGCCGCGCGCCCGGGACCGCGCGCTTGCGCCCCGGGACCGGCCGCCCGCCCAGAGACCGGGCGGCGGCGTGGTACACGCGCTGGTCAGACGCTTCGACGATCCTCGAAAGAAACACCCGCCCGGTATGCCGGTCCCTAGGCTCCTTGAGGGGATGAGTCGGCTTCGGCCGGCTCGACGCGGAGGGGAAGGAAGCCACGCCACGATGACGACGAGCCCGTGCACCCGTTGCGGCCTGCCGGTCATGCCGGACCGGCAGGCCGCGGGATTCTGGGTGGACCAGTGGAACGGCCGGTTCTGCGGCGGCGACCAGCGTTTCCCGCACCAAGCGCCGGCCCATGGTTCTCCCCATCACGCGGCGCCGGGTGACGGTTTCCCGCATAACGCGGCGCCGGGTGACGGTTTCCCGCATAACGCGGCGCCGGGCGAGGGTTCTCCGCATCACGCGCCACCGCCTGGCAATCTCGCGCACCACGCGGCGGCGGGCGGTTTCCCACGCCACGGGGCGCCGGCCACGGGCCGCAAGAAGACCCTCACCACGCTCTGGGTCGTCGTCGGTTGCGTGGCGGTCGTGGCCCTCCTGGTGGTCGCGGGGGCCGTGGTCTTCGTGCTGAACCGGGGCGAGGACGGGCCCGCCGTCGCGCAGGTCGAGCAGTCGAGCTCCGCCCCGGACCGGCCGACGGCTCCGCCCACCACGAAGAAGCCGGACAAGCCCAAGGTCAAGGACGCTCCGGTGCCGTGCGAACCGGCGCGGGAGCGCAGCGTGCACTGCTTCCCGCCCTCCATGAAGGGCCCCGCGTTCCTGGAGCGCATCCACAAGGCGAGGAAGTGGAGGTGCTACGAGGAGGGGGAGAAGGACGAGACCGGTTTCGAGAGGAGCAGGAACGAGTGCGAGGCGGTCAACAACGTCGACCAGCCCTTCACCGAGCGAGCCACCATCGGCTACGAGCACTACAAGGAGAGCAGCCTCATAGACAGGGTGATCATCGTGGCGTCCACGCACGCGGAGAACCAGGGCACCAACGCCAAGAACAGCGCCGACCTGGGCAACCGGGTGTTCGACATCGCGGTCACCCACCTGTGGCCGGGCAACGCGCGACTGCGGCAGGAGGCGAAGCGGGCATACGCCAAGCTGAGGCGGGAGTGCAACCAGCCGAACTCCCATCCGGACAATGTGCAGCTCCCCACCGGCTACGCCGTCTCGTGCGGCATCCCCACCCCCGTCTCGGTGGAGAACAGCAAGGGCGTCCCTGTCCTGACCATCACCCAGTCGATGAGCATCGAGGTGCCGTTCGACTACGGGTGGGACTGAGCCGCGAGCTGGTGAACCTGGGCGAGCGGTAGCGGGTCGCCGCCGGCTCACGCGAGGTGGTGCACCTGGGTGAGCGGCAGCGCGGTCGCCGGTGGCAGCCCCGCCGGACTGCCGTCCACCAGCACGGGGCCGCCGTCGCGCGGCACCCGTACCTGGGGGACGCGGGTGTTGCGGACCATGTCCGCGCGGGTGAGCCCGCGCGAGTCCCGGATCGGCAGGTAACTCGCCCCGGCCGGCAGCGCCCGCCGGGCGGCGGCGTCCTCCAGCGCCTCCCGGGCGACGAAGACGTGCGCCAGCCGTCGCGGCGCGTCCCCCATCGCGCCGAAGAAGCGCCGGTACGCCCGCGGCTGCCCGGCCCGCGTGGACGCCGCCCCCGACGCGCTCACCCCCCACGCCACGAACCCCGACTTCACGACCAGCTCCGGCTTCGCGCCGAACCACGCCGGATGCCACAACACGAGGTCGGCGACCTTGCCCGGCGCGATGCAGCCGATCTCGGCCGCCATGCCGTGCGCGATCGCCGGGTTGATGGTGATCTTCGCGAGGTAGCGCAGCACCCGCTCGTTGTCGTGGCCGCCGCCCATCCCGGACGCCGTCCCGGACGCCGCCTTGGCGTGGGCGGCGAGTTGCCAGGTGCGGCGGGCCGTCTCGCCGACGCGGCCCATGCCCATCGAGTCGGAGTTGACGATGCTCACCGCGCCGGCGTCGTGCAGCGCGTTCTCCGCCGCGATCGCGCTCGCCCGCACCCGGCTCCTGGTCACGTCCACGTCGCCGGGCAGCAGCGCGTTCTGCCGGTGCACGGTCATCGTCATGGGGAACAGTTCGGCCACGGTGTTCACCGTGTACGGCAGCGTCGGCGTGGTCGAGGACGCCAGCACGTGCCGGTGGGCCAGGATCTCCAGCAGGTCGGGATGCCCGCCGCCGCCTTCCACGTGGTAGGCGTGCACGGTGCGGCCCCGCGTCGCGTCGATGGTGTCGGCCAGCAGGCCGGACTCGTTGAGCGAGTCGGTGTGCAACGCCACCGGCAGGTCGGCGGCGTCGGCCACCGCCAGGCAGGTGTCCACGACGGCGGGCTGCGCGCCGAAGTCCTCGTGCACCTTGAAGCCGCCCGCCCCGCCGAGCACCGCCGCCTCCAGGGGCGCCGGCCGTACCGACGAGCCGCGGGCCAGGAACGCCACGTTCACCGGCACCTCCCGCCACGCCTCGATCATCAGGTCGAGGTTGCGCTTGGGGTTGACGCCGATGTCCCACACACCGCCGAGGCCCATCCCGACCACGGTCGTCACGCCCGCGGAGAGCGCCACGTCGAGCAGCGCCGGGCTGGACAGGTGGACGTGGGAGTCGACCACGCCGGGGGTGACGATCAGGCCCTCGGCCGGGATCATCGCCGTGTGCGGGCCGACGACGAGGTCCACGTCGTTCACCGCGTCTGGTGATCCGGCCCGGCCGAGGCCGGCGATCCGGCCGTCCTTGATCCCGATGTTCGTCTTGACCACGCCGAGCAGCGGGTCGAGCACGAGCGCGTTGGTGACGACCAGGTCCAGTTCGGAGGAGCGGGCGCCGCTGGTGAGCAGCAGCCCCTCGCGTACGGTCTTGCCGCAGCCGCCGAGCAGCTCGTCCCCGGCCTCGGTGTCGTCGCGTTCCACCTCGACCACGAGCCCGGTGTCGGCCAGGCGTACCCGGTCGCCGGTGGTGGGGCCGTACACGGCCGCGTACGCCGGTCTGTCGAAGCTCATCGTCCGCCTTCCAGCGTGAGTCGGGGCGCGGTGGCCGTGCCTCCCAGCGTCACCAGCCGCACGGTGACCGTCACCCCCGGCGGGAAGCACAGGCTGCTGCCCGCCGGCACGTCCAGCCGGTGGCCGCGGGCCGCCGCCCGGTCGAACGACAGCGCCGCGTTGGCCTGCCAGAACGGGTAGTGCGACGAGACGTGCACGTCGACGTCGGCGGTGTTGGTCACCTCGATCTCCACCCGGGGGCGACCGGGCGCCGGCGTCACCTCGCCGCCCGCCGCAGGGAGTACGGCGCCGGGATCGGCGGGGCCGGGCGCGCGGCCCAGCGGGTCGTCGACGGCCACGAGCGCGGTCCCCGCGGGGAACAACGCGTCCACCTCGACCCGGCGGACCAGCGCCGCGACACCGGGCTTGGCCTCCTCGGCGCGCACCGCGCCGCGCCCGGCCTCGATCACCACCGCCATCGGCAGCCCGTCCCAGGCCGCCTCGAACACCGCGTCGGCGACCAGCGCCACGACCTCGGGCGCGGACAGCAGGGCGCCCCTGGCACGACGGCGGCGGGCCAGCTCCGCCACGGTGAAGACGGTCAGGCGGTCGTGCTCCGCCGGAGTCAGATGCATCGGGCGTCCCCTACCAGTCGCGTACGAGCTCCATGGTCGAGCAGTGGATGCCGCCGCCGTTCTTCAGGATCTCGTCGTAGGGGACCGGGACGATCTCCACGCCCTCGGCGGCCAGCCGGTCGGCGGTGCGCACGCAGTGCGCGGGGAACAGCAGCCGGCGCGGCCGGACCGTCAGCGAGTTACAGGCGTACTGCTCGTCCGGGTGCGGCGAGATCACCTTGATCCCCATGCCCTCCAGCCGGGTCAGGAACTCGAAGGGCAGGCGGTGGGTGTTGGCCAGCGCCAGATCTTCGGCGACCATGTGGAACTGCCCGTCCACGTGGATCGTGTACCCCGGCAGCGGCACGGTCACCAGTTCGATGCCGAGCGGTTCGAGCAGTCGGGCGAGTTGCCTGGCGCCCTCGGCGTTGCACCGGACGGACAGCCCGAACACCGCCAGGTCGCGACGGAGCTTCACGAACGTGCCGCCCTCTGCGAGCCCCTCGCCGATGATCGTGCCGAGGATCGGCATGCCGAGGCCGGCCACCGTCCTGGTCACCGACGCCTCCTCGCCGCGCCGCATCCGCGGGGCCAGCCGGGTGATGACGGCGCCGCCTGGGACGGTCAGCAGCGGGTCGCGGGTGAAGACCGACTTGGTGTGCTCGGGCAGCTCGGGAGCCTCGACGACCTCCACGTCCTCGGCCCGCAGCGCGGCCAGCAGCGCCGTGTGCTGCTCCAGGACCAGCTCCAGGTTCGGCGGCTTGTCGCCGCGCCAGTACCAGCGCCGTCCCGGGTCGACCAGCGCCCCGGCGCGCGGATCCCACGCCTCGGCGGTGATGGCCGCGAGGCCGCGGCTCGGGCGGCGTACCAGCACCGAGCGCAGGGGGCTCACCTCGTCCGCGGCTCCCCAGCGGCGGCCCCAGTAGCGCTCCAGCTCGGCCGGGTCATGGAACTCCGGCTTCGGCTCGGGGCCGACCAGCTTGTGGTAGAAGTGCTCGGGTTGCGCGCCGTCGTCGATGATCGTGCTCATCGTCTGTCCTTTCCTTCCGTCACAGTTCCGGAAGCCTTTCCGTCCGTCACAGTTCCGGAAGCCTTTCCGTCCGTCACAGTTCCGCGAGTGCGAGTCGCTTCGCCGCCACCGCGGCGACCAGGGTGATCACCGAGAACGCGAAGAGCATCAGCCCGATCGGCCACAGGCTCCCGCCGAACGCGGCCAGCAGCGCGGTCGCGGCCAGCGGCACGAACCCGCTGATCGCCCCGGAGATGTTGTACGACAGCCCCACCCCGGAGTAACGCACCTCACCGGTGAACATCTCGCTGAGCAACTGCCCGCACGCGGCGTAGCTGACCGACACCAGCACCACGCCGGCCGCCAGCCCGACCGCGACGCCCGCCGGCGTGCCCAGCCCGACCAGCCAGAAGATCGGGAACGCGGCGACGGCCGAGGCCGCCGCCCCCCAGATCGCGACCGGCCCTGGACCGGTGCGGTCGGCTATCCAGCCGAACACGGGGTAGGCGCACAGGTTGATGAAGGACGCGGCGGTGGCCGCGTTGAGCAGCAGGGTCCGGTCGATGCCCGCGGTGTCCGCGCCGTAGCTGACCAGGAACGTGCCGCACAGATAGTAGCCGCCGATCCCGACGAACGACACCGCGATGCCGACGACCAGCCGCCAGCCGCTGGTGCGGAGCAACTCGACGAGCGGCCGCCTGGCGGCGCGCTGCCGGGTCAGCATCTCCCTGAACACCGGCGACTCGTCCACCCTGCTGCGCACCCACAGCGCGAGCAGCAGCAGCGGGAAGGCCAGCAGGAACGGGATTCGCCAGCCCCAAGCGTTGAACTGCTCGTCCGGCAGGCTGCTGACCAGCGCGAACACGCCGGTAGCTGCCAGCGAGCCCACCGGCGAGCCGAGCTGGGGCATGACGCCGTAGCGCCCGCGCTTCTCCTTCGGCGCGTGCTCGACCGCCAGCGTGGCGGCGCCGCTCCACTCGCCGCCGACCGAGATGCCCTGCAGCAGGCGGAGGGTGGCGAGCAGGATCGGCGCGGCCACCCCGATCTGCGCGTACGTCGGCAGCAGGCCGACGCACCCGGTGACGAGGCCGATGAGGACGACGGTGATCAGCAGCATGCGGCGCCTGCCGTACCGGTCGCCGAGGTGGCCGAAGACGGCCGCGCCGAGTGGCCTGGCGACGAAGCCGACGCCGAACGTGGCGAAGGAGGCCATCGTGCCCGCGACCGGGCTCAGCTCGGGGAAGAACTGGGTGTTGAAGACCAGCGCCGCCGCCGAGCCGTAGACGTAGTAGTCGTACCATTCCAACGCTGTGCCCGCGAAGGCGCCCAGCGCGACAGTCCGGGGGTTCGCTTCCACCCGCGCGCCTTGGGCCGTGGATCGCATGGTGTCACCCTGCTCCCGGTCCGGCCGGGGTTCAATCGCAGTTCGGCACCCGGGTACCCTCGCCTAACTGTGCATTTGCCCAATGAGGGGGGATCTCGGATGTCGTCCGGCGTGGTCGAGCGGCTCTCCCGCGACCTCGTACGCGACGTCGCCCCGCTCGCCGGCCGCTTCCTGGCCGAGCTGACCGCCACCGGCGCCTACGCGGGGGCGGCGGTGTCCGAGGAGACGCTGCTGGCCGATGCCCGCCGCAGCCTGGAGCTGATCCTGCGGCGCGTCGGGCGGCTGCCGGTGCCCGAGCACGTCGCGGGCGCGTCGGCCGAGATCGGCGCGGCGCGGGCCGAGGCCGGCGTGCCGCTGGACGCGTTGCTGCAGGCTGTCCGGCTCGACTCGCGGGTGGTCTGGCGGGAGCTGCACCTGCGGGCCGACGCCGAGGACCTGGCCGGTCTGGTGGCCGAGGCGCCGCGGGTGTGGGAGGCGGTGGAGCACCACTCCATGGACATCCTGGCCGCGTACCAGCAGCGGGTCCTGGAGATGGCCCAGGCGCAGCAGGACGAGCACGCGCGGTGGTTCGCGCGGTTGCTGGAGTGCGACGGCCGCCATCCCGACATCCGGCGGCAGGTGGCCACCGTGCTCGGGCTGGGCGAGAGCGCGCCGTTCGCCGTCGTGGCGTTCCCGCCGCCTGGACGCCTCGCGGCCCTTCGTCCGGTACGCGCGCAGCTCAGCGCCGTGGGTGTGCGCCTGCACGCCCAGGATCGCCCGGCCGGGTCGATCGCCGTGCTGCAGTTGCCCGCGCGGGCAGGCGGTCCTGTCGAGGGCTGGTTCCGCGGCATCAGGTGCGCCGTGAGCCCGGTGGTCGACGGGCTGGCCGAGGTGCCCAGGGCCGTACGCCTGGCCGAGCTGACCCTGTACGCGCTGCCGCCCGGCGCGGACGGGCCGCGCGCCACCCGCGACCTGTGGCCGGAGATCGCGGCGGGCGCGCTCGGCGAGTTCCGGGCAGACCTCGTCCGCGACGCGCTCGGCGGGCTCGGTGAGCTGCCAGGCCGGGACGTCGCCAGGGTGCTGGAGACCGTCGAGCGTTACCTGTGCACCGGTTCGGTCGCGGCGACCGCCAGGCAGCTCTACTGCCACCGCAACACGGTGCTGAACCGGCTGCGCCAGTTCGCCGTCGCCACCGGACGCGACGTCATGACCTCGGCGGACGCCACCGTCGTCACTCTGGCGCTGCGGGCCCGCGGCTACGAGTGATTCGGTATACCCAATATTGGGTGGCCTCGGTGGGATTCACCATCCCCGTTGGTACAAGTGATGTGGAGGTACCGATCTGGAGGCAGTGGGAGCGCTCCCACCCGAACTGAGAGAGAACCCTTGGCTCACCAGCACCCCCGACTCCCGGCGGTCTTAGCCGGCGTCGCACTCGTGCTCGCCATCGGCGCGAGCCCCAGCCAGGCCACCACCCCGCCCGACGAGACCACCCCCGTG
>NZ_JADOGI010000349.1 GCF_015645445.1 Nonomuraea cypriaca
CCACGACTGAGCTCCCCACCCCACCACCGGCCATCCGACGCCCAGCACCCGTGACTCGTCACCCCTCGTCCGGCGCCCCCTCGCCCACCGCATGGGGCGCGGGCGAGGGTTCTTGTGTATTGGGGGTCTGACCTGGTGTTATGCGATCGTGACTTGACCTGCAAGTTACGTGCCGGTTTCATGAGGGCCACACCGTAAACGTTTACAGAAAGAAGATCTCAAACGTTTACGCCCATGGAAGGACAGCCTTGGCCGACGGACCCACGATCAACACGATCGCCGAGCGTGCCGGTGTCTCGATCGCCTCGGTCTCGCGGGTGTTGAACGGCCTGCCGACCAGGCAGGAGACCGTACGCAAGGTGATGGCCGCCGCCGACGAGCTCGGTTACGTGCGCAACGCCGTGGCCAGGTCGCTCAAGTCGCGCCGCACCCATCAGGTCGCCTTCGCCATGGCCGACGTGGGCAACCCCGCCTACCTGGCCATGCTGCGACAGATCCAGCCGGTGCTGAAGGCCGCCGGATACCGGCTCGTGCTGCACTCCACCGACGCCGTCGTGGCCGACGAGATCGACGTGCTGCACAGCCTGGGCGAGCGTTACGTGGACGGGCTGATCATGAGCCCCCTGCGCGTCACGGAGACCCATCTGGAGATGCTGGCCGCCGCCAGGGCGCCCGTCGTGATCATCGGGTCCGTGCCCGAGGGGACGCGGGTGGACAACGTACGCGCCGACTCGCGCACCGGCGTCAGGCTGGCGGTCGATCACCTCCACTCGCTCGGCCGGCGGCGGATCGGCATGATCAACGGCCCCCTGGACACCGTGCCTGGCGCGGCCCGGGGCGCGGCGTACCGCGAGGCGCTCGGCGACGTCGATCTGCCCTACGACGAGAGCCTCGTGCAGATCGGTGACTTCTACCGCGCGGAAGGGGGCCGGGCGGTGGCGGAGCTGCTGGCCAGGGTTCCGGACGTGGACGCGCTGATGTGCGCCAACGACCTGATCGCGCTAGGCGCGCTGGACGTGCTGCGGGCCGCGGGGCGGCGGGTGCCCGACGACGTGGCGGTGGTCGGCATGGACGACACCGACCTGGCCGCGGCCTCGTGGCCGTCGCTGTCGAGCGTGTCGCTGGGATCGGCGGAGCGCGGCAAGGCCGCCGCCGAGCTGCTGCTCGACCGGCTGCAGGGTGATGATCGCGAGCCCCGGCTGGTCACCGTGCCGCCCCGCCTGGTGGTACGGGCGTCCACGGCGGGCGAATCGGCCGCGGAGGGCCGTACCGACGCGGAGGCCGACGCGCAGGCCCGTTCCGACGCGGCGGCTCGCGAGGGCCTGCAGGGTCGCGAGGGCGCGGAGGCCCGTACTGAAGGGAAGGAGGGCCGGGCGTGACGGCGACCGTGACGAGGCCGGCGCCGCCGCGACGGCCGGGCCACAGGCGACGCGGGATCTCGCGCAACACGCGCGAGACGTGGCTGCTGATGCTGCCGGCCCTGGTGCCGGTGCTGCTGTTCAGCGTGGGCCCGCTGCTGTACGGCATCGGCCTGGCCTTCACCGATGCCCGCAACACGCGCAACCACGAGACGAGCTTCGTCGGTCTGGAGAACCTCAGCCGGCTGCTCACGGAGTCCGACTTCTGGGCTTCGTTCCGGATCGGGATGATCTGGGCGGTCTCCGTGACGGTGCTGCAGTTCGTGGCCGCGCTCGGCCTGGCGCTGCTGCTGAACGAGCGGCTGCGGTTCAGTGGTGTGGCCCGGGTGCTGGCGGTGGTGCCGTGGGCGATGCCGCCGGTGGTCGTCGGCCTGATGTGGCGGCTCGTCTACCACCCTGACGCGGGGCTGCTCAACGACCTGCTGAACACGGACATCAACTGGCTGGCCGACTTCTCCTTCGCGCTGCCCGCGATCATCGTGGTCGGCGTGTGGACCGGCATGCCGCAGACCACGGTCGTGCTGCTGGCGGGCCTGCAGAACGTTCCCAAGGAGCTCTACGAGGCCGGCGAGATGGACGGCGCGGGGCCCTGGCGGCGGTTCTGGAGCATCACCCTGCCGCAGTTGCGTCCCGTGATCGTGGCGATCACCTCGCTCGACTTCGTGTGGAACATCAACCAGTTCGGCCTGGTCTACGTGCTCACCCAGGGCGGTCCCGGCGGGCAGACGCGGCTGCCGATGTTGTTCGCCTACGAGGAGGCGTTCAGGTACCGGTTCGCCGGCTACGCCTCGATGCTGGGCGTCGCCATGGCGATCGTCGTGCTCGCGGTGCTCGGTGTGTACCTGTGGCGGCAGATGAAGGAGGCCCGGTGAGAGGCACAGTGAGGCGCGCGGATCAGAGCAGGATCACCGTCCGCGTCCTGCAGTACCTCGCGCTGGCCGGGTTCATGGCCTTCCTGGCGTTCCCGCTGCTGTGGCTGCTGTCCTCGGCGCTGAAGACGCCTCAGGAGCTGGCCGTGGCGGACCCCACATGGATCCCGCGCGAGCCCACGCTGGCCAACTTCGGCGCCGCGTTCGGTGAGCAGGACCTGGTCGGGTCCGCCCTGCGCAGCCTCGTCGTGGCGCTGTTCAGCAGCGTGATCACGGTGGTGATCTCGCTGCCCGCGTCGTACGCGATCGCGCGCCACCGCGGCCTGGTCAACCGGATCGCGATCGGGTGGGTGCTGGTCAGCCAGGTGTTCCCGTTCATCTTGATCATCATTCCGCTCTTCATGATCCTGCGGGACCTGGAGCTGGTGAACACGCTGCCCGGGCTGGTGGTCGTCCATGTGACGTTCACGCTGCCGTTCGCGCTGTGGATGCTGCAGGGCTACGTACGCGCGGTGCCCCCGGAGCTGGAGGAGGCGGCGGCCGTGGACGGCGCGTCCCGGCTGCGCTCGATCGTCAGCGTGGTCGCGCCGCTGCTCGCGCCCGGCGTGGTGGCCACGCTGCTGTTCTCGTTCATCTCCTCCTGGAACGAGTTCCTGTTCGCGCTCGTGATCCTGCAGGACCCCGACGTCATGACACTCCCGCTCACGCTGGTGAGGTTCACCGGCCCCGAGGGGGTGGCCAGGCTCGGGCCGCTGGCCGCGGCGTCGCTCATGGCGACGATCCCGAGCCTGATCTTCTTCGCAATCATCCAGCGGCGTCTCAGGTCCGGTTTGATGGCCGGCGCCGTGAAGGGCTAGGAGGCTCATATGCGCATCAAGTCCGCTCTGGCGGTGGCGGCGGTCGTCGCGGTCGCCGCCGCGTGCGGCGGGGGAGGCGGCGAGTCGTCGTCCTCCTCCAACGAGCCGGTGGAGATCGATTTCCTCAGCCTGGCGTGGCAGAAGGAGTCCGTCGCCGCGAACAAGCAGATCGTGGCCGAATGGAACAAGTCCCATCCGAACATCAAGGTCACCTACGTCCAGGGCAGCTGGGACAACGTCAACGACCAGCTCGTCACCCAGTTCGCCGGCGGCACCGCCCCTGACGTGATCCACAACGACTCCCCGGCGCTGGCCGGGTTCGCCACCGACGGCTACCTGCTCGACCTGTCCGCCAAGCTGCCCGCGGAGCTCAAGAGCGACATCCCGCAGTCCGCCTGGGACACCGTGACGTTCGACGGCGGCAACGGGCAGCAGGGCGTGTACGGCGTGCCGTTCCTGCAGGAGTCGCAGGTCATCATCGCCAACAAGAAACTGCTCGACGACAGCGGCGTACGCGTCCCGACGGCCGGCCAGCCGTGGACGTGGGACGAGTTCTCCGCGGCCGTCAAGAAGATGACCAAGGGTGGCACGTTCGGCGTCGCCTGGCCGCTGAAGCAGCCGGTCAACAGGACGCTCAACCTGGCGCTCAACTTCGGCGGCACGTTCTTCCAGACCTCCGGCGGCAAGACCACGGTCAAGGTCGGCGCGGAGGAGCGAGAGGTGCTCCAGCGCATCCACGACCAGCTCCACAAGGACAAGTCGGCCGACCCCGCCGCGCTCGGCCAGGGCGCCGCGGACCCGTTGCCCGCGTTCTACCAGGGCAAGTTCGCGCTGCTGCCGGCCGGCGTCTACCTGCGGCAGCAGGTCGCCGAGCAGGCTCCCGACGGGTTCGAGTGGGTCACGCTGCCCGCGCCTGTGGGGACCAGCGCCCAGCAGGGCGCGGTCTCGCAGACGCTGTCGGTCGCGCAGGACAGCGAGCACCCGGACCAGGCCATGCAGTTCATCTCGTTCTTCCTGAACGCCACGAACCAGGCCAAGCTCGCCAAGGGCGACTGGCTCCTGCCGACCTCGCAGAAGGCCGCCGCCGACCCGGCCATGACCACCGAGGACAACGGCTGGGACGTGGCGACCGCCTCCGCCAAGAACCTGGTCGTCGCGCCGTTCCTCAAGGTGAACGGGTTCGACGAGTGGAAGAACAAGGTCGCCACGCCGGCGCTGCAGGAGTACTTCGCGAACAAGATCACGATTGACGAGGTCGCGAACCGGCTCGTCCAGGAGGGCAACGAGGTGTTGGAGCGGTACCAGCGGTGACTCTTCGCGACACTCGCCATGACAGGGCCAGGGGGTGTCTGCTCGGCCTCGCGGCCGGTGACGCCCTCGGCGCCCCGGCCGAGAACCTGTCGCCGGCGGAGATCCGGCGGCGGTGGGGACGCCTCACCGAGATCGAGGGCGGTGGCACGGACGACACCGAGTACGCCATCTTCGCCGCCTCCCTGCTGGTGCGCCACGGGCATGCGCTGACCTCGTCCGACGTGGCCGCCGCCTACCGCCGGGAGATCATTCCGCTGGTCGACGGCCCCATGCGCGGGGCGGGCTTCTCCGAGCTCGGCACCGTCGAGGCGCTGCGCCGCGGCCTCGAGCCGCCGCTGACCGGCCTGGCCCACGCGCACGGATGGTCGGACGGGCTCGCCATGCGCGCCGCGCCGTACGGGATCTTCTGCCCAGGCGATCCGTCCGAGGCGGCCCGGCTCGTCGAGCAGGACGGCCTGGTCAGCGGGTCCGGCGAGGGGATACTCGGCGGGCGGGCGGTCGCCGGCGCGGTGGCCGCCGCCATGGACGGGGCCCCGCCGCGTGAGGTCGTGCTCGCCGCGCTGTCGGTGATCCCGGCCGACTCGTGGACGGCGAGGAACGTCGTCCGCGTCTGCGAGGTCCTCGCCGGGTCACCGCGTCCCGACGAGCCGGGCCTGGTCGAGGCGCTGCACGAGGCCGTCGTCGTACGCCACTACCCCTGGACCGACGTCGCCCCCGAGGCGGTGGCGCTCGCGCTGGCCGCGTTCCTGATGGGTGACGGGGACGTCGAGGCGGCGGTGACGTTCGGGGTGAGCCTGGGCAGGGACGCCGACACGATCGGCGCCATCGCCGGAGCCGTCGCGGGAGCCCGGCAGGGCGAGCGCGGCGTGCCCGAGCGGTGGTCGGCGAGGATCGGACCGGTGACGGGCAAGTGCCTGCCGGTCGTCGCAGGAAAACACGTGCTGGACGTCGCCGACGAGCTGGCGGAAGGACTGTAGATCACGATGTCGGGGGACAGAATCAGGGGCGCGTTCGCCGGGCTCGCCGTCGGTGACGCCGCGGGCTGGCCGGCGGCCAGGCACCGGGCGGCCCTGCACGCGCCCTGGAGCAGACGTCTCCATCGCGAGCTGGACGCGTTCGCGGAAGAGCACCGGGTCACCACGCTGCCGGTGCCGTTCGCGCTGAACCAGCCGGTCGCGCCGCTGCGGATCGGCCCGTCCGACGACGCCGAGTGGCTCGCGTGGACGGCGCTCACGATCGACCGCCCGAGGGCCGAGGCGTTCATGGAGCTCAAGGACGTCAGGGGACGCATCTCCGTGGCGACCGCGCTGGACAACCTGGCCAAGGGCGTCGAGCCGCCCGCTTCCGGGCACGACAACCCACACCATTTCGACGACGCCGCGGCCGTCAGGGCCGTCGCGTACGGGGTACTCGGCAGGGACCCCACGCCGGACGCCCAGGTGACGAACGCAGGCGACGGCGTACTCGGCGCCCTGGCCATGGCCGCCGCCGTCGCCGAGGCCGTGGCGTCGGGCTCGGTCGCCGGGGCGGTGGAGGCGGCACTGGCCGAGCTGCCCGAGGACACCGCGATCGGCCACAACGCCCGCGTGGCGCTGGCCGTCGCGCGGAAGGCGGGCGACGCGTTCGGCGCGGTGCCCGCGCTGGACGCGGCGCTGCTCGACCACGTCTACAGCTACGGCGTGGGCGCCGCGCAGACGGTGCCCGTGGCGCTGGCGCTGGCCGAGGCGGCGGGCGGCGAGCTCGTCCGGGCGGTGCCGGCCGCTGCGTGCCTGGCCGCGCTGGCCGACTCGGCCCCCGCGCTGGCCGGCGCGCTGACGGGGGCGTGCGGCGGGTACGAGGCGATCCCGGAGGGGTGGACCGCCTCGGCCCGTACGCTCGCCGGTTGTTGCCTGCCACACCTGGCGGGCCAAGATCTCATGACAGTGACCGTGACATTGACGGAAGGAACAGCATGACGCCGCTTGAGGACAAGGCCACTGGCTGCGTGGTGGGGGCGGCGGTCGGTGACGCGCTGGGCGGCGCCACCGAGGGCTGGACTCCCGAACAGATCGTGGAACGATACGACGGCCGCGTCGAAGGCATCGTGCCGCCGTTCAACGAGGACTGGCGCAACGCCCGCCCGATCGCGCCGTACCACAAGGGCGACGGCCACGTCACCGACGACACGTTGATGACGCACGCCCTGATCCGCGTGTACGAGAAGGCCGGCGGGCATCTGGACGCGTACTCGATGGCCGACCACTTCGTGCCCGAGCTGATGAGCGAACGGCGGTGGATCCCCGAGCTGGAGGCCGAGGCGCTGCCGCTGCAGCGGATCTTCCTTGCCGAGAAGTGGATCGTGGCCAGGCTGCACTACGGGCACGCGGACCCGCGCGAGGCCGGCGTGGGCAACATCGTGAACTGCGGCGCGGCCATGTACGCCGCCCCGGTCGGCATCGTGAACGCCGCAGACCCCGGCGCCGCCTACGCCGAGGGCATCGACCTGGCCGGAGCCCACCAGTCGAGCTACGGCCGCGAGGCCGCCGGCGTCATGGCGGCCGCCGTCGCCGAGGCCATGCGGCCGGGTGCCACGGTCGACTCCGTCGTCGCCGCCTGCCTGCGGCTGGCCAAGGACGGCACCAGGGCCGCCATCGAGTCCGTCTGCGAGGCCGCCGCCGGGCAGGGGCACTGGGACGGGTCGTTCGAGGCCCTGCGCGCCGCCATGCGGCCGTACGACACGGTCGCCGACACCTACCGCGACCAGGGGCTTGGGGCGCGGCGGCCGAGCCGGGTGCACAGCATCGAGGAGCTGCCGCTGGCGCTCGGGTTCCTGGTGATCGCCAAGGGCGACTACCGCGACACCGTGCTGGGCGGGGTCAACTACGGGCGCGACGCCGACTCGATCGCGTCCATGGGCGGGGCCATCGCGGGCGCGCTCGGGGGGCTCGCCGCCGTACCGCCGGAGTGGGTGGAGCAGGTGGGGGCGGCCAGCCGTACCGACCTGGTGGCCCCCGGGCTCGCGATCGCCGGGGTGGCGCGCCGGGTGCACGCCGACGATCTGGTACGCCGCCGCGGCCACGAGGCGGCCTTCGCCGGCCTCGACCGCCGATGATCCGGCTCACCTGGGTCCAGCCCGAGGACCTGGTCGGTCACGAGCTCCGCCAGGCGGCCGAGGACGGCAGGGACGCCAGAGAGATCGCCGCCCGGTGGCACGCGGCCGGCGGGCACGACGCCCCGCCGCGCGCCGGGGCCTCCGAGCCCGGCGCGGCGAGGTTGCGCGGCCTGGCCGGCGAACTGCTGGACGAGCTGGCCGCGCTCCCGTCACCGCTCGACGAGCCCTCCGACCTGCCCGGCATCATCGCCGCCTGCCCCTCCTGGCCGGGACCCGTGGCCCGCGCGGAGGGCCGGGACCTGGGCACGGCCACCGCCGGTGAAGAAGGCCGGGTCGTGGGCACGGCCGCCACTGGTGTGGAGGGCCGGGTCATGGGCGCGGCCGATGCCGGTGCGAAGGTCGTGGGTACGGCCGCCGCTGATGCGGAGGGCCGGATCGCCGGCACGGCTGCCGCCGGTGTGGGGGGCCGGGGCGTGGTCGCGTGGGAGC
>NZ_JADOGI010000035.1 GCF_015645445.1 Nonomuraea cypriaca
CTGGTGGATTTCGGTGACCTTGAGGCTGCGGGGCACTGACCGGGTGGGGATCGACCAGCTGGCATCCTCGGGCACGGGGATGATGTACGACTTGTTCGCCACGTTGCGCGTCGAGGTGTTGCGGGTGAGTGAGTACTGGATCAGCGCCCCGCCGTTCTCGGTGCGCAGCCCGTAGACCGGCCAGTTGTCGGCGCTGAAGATCGAGTCATAGGTGAACCCGTCCTCCCTGGCCTGCTCCCTGTCCTGGGCGATCTGCTCCGCGATCTCGGACGTGTACTGCCCGGGGGCGATGAGGCCGGCGGTGACGCCGGAGGACCCGGTCTCGGCCATCGTGGCGTGCACAGGTCCGATGAACTGCGGGCTGATCGTGACGGTCTTGTCATCGGAGGCCAGCGCGGTGGCATAGCCCTCCTCGTCGAGCTCGATCCGCGGCGACTCCTGCCCGGGCAGCAGCCGTGCCACGGAGCTCAGCCGCCAGCGATCGGACTTGGCGAACGTCAGCAGCGTCGGATCCCCGGCGCGCGTCGCCAGCGCGCTGAACCAGGGCGACCGCTCCTCTGGCGGGAACCTGGGCACGTACAGGGTCGGCGCCCCCCACCGGTAACGCGGCGGCGCGTAGTCGGTCGACAGGTAGGCGGCCACGGTGAGCTGCGTCTGCCCGCCCGTCGTGATGTCGGTCGCCAGGCTCAGCCGACCCTCCAGATCGTGCTCGTCGCTCTTCACCCGCAGTGCGTCGTCGGTGAGGGTGATGTCCCTGAACACCTTGGCCGCCTCTTCCCTGGTGACCGCGGGCTCGGGCTCGGACGGCGTCGGGCTGGCCGCGGCGGCGGACGCGGGCGCCTTGCTGGGCGCCGGTGGCACGTCGGCCGAGCAGGCGGTCGCCGCGGCGAGCACGCCCGCGGCGAGCGCCAGCGCCTTCCGCCGACCGTATGCACGCACCTGGCCATGTTATTCGCGCGAACGACGAGGCGAAGCCTCCAAGCAAGAGATCGGTCCGCGAAGCGGTCGTAGTTTTTTTGGGGGGTGCTTGGGGGGCGTAGTCCCCCGAGGGGAAGCCTCCAAGCAAGAGATCGGTCCGTGAGGCGGGAGGACGGTCCGTGAGGCGGGTGGAGTTTCTTGGGGGGTGCTTGGGGAGCGAAGTCCGTTGCGGTGCGCGTACCCTTGGGAGACGTGGCAGGCATCGATCCGGCAGAAGAGATCAACGAGCTCGCGGGCACACTCCGCAGCATCCAGGACGTGCTCGACCTCGACGCGATGCGCAAGCAGATCGCGGAGCTGGAGCAGCAGGTTGCCGCGCCCGACCTGTGGGAGGACCCCGACCAGGCCCAGCGGGTCACCAGCAAGCTCTCCCACCTTCAGGGTGAGCTCAACCGTGTCGAGGGCCTGGCGCGCCGCCTCGACGACCTGAGCGTCCTCTACGAGCTCGCGGCCGAGGAAGGCGACGACGACACGCGCGCCGAGGCCGACAAGGAGCTCGAGTCGCTCAAGTCCGACGTCGGGGCCCTGGAGGTGCGCACCCTGCTCTCGGGCGAATACGACGCCCGCGAGGCGCTCGTCACGATCAACTCCCAGGCGGGCGGCGTCGACGCGGCCGACTGGGCCGAGATGCTGCTGCGGATGTATCTGCGGTGGGCCGAGCGCAAGGGCTACTCCACCGAGGTCTACGACACCTCCTACGCCGAGGAGGCCGGCATCAAGTCGGCCACCTTCACGATCAAGGCCCCCTACGCCTACGGCACGCTGCGCGGCGAGCACGGCACCCACCGTCTGGTCCGGATCAGCCCGTTCGACAACCAGGGCCGCAGGCAGACGTCGTTCGCCGGCGTCGACATCGTCCCGGTGGTCGAGCAGACCGACCACATCGACATCGTCGAGGACGAGATCCGCGTCGACGTCTACCGTTCGAGCGGCCCAGGCGGCCAGGGCGTCAACACCACCGACTCGGCGGTGCGCATCACGCACCTCCCGAGCGGCATCGTCGTCTCCTGCCAGAACGAGCGCTCGCAGCTGCAGAACCGCGCGACCGCCATGAACGTCCTGCAGGCCAAGCTGCTCGAGCGCAAGCGGCAGGAGGAGGCGGCGAAGATGTCGGAGTTGCGCGGCGCGACCACGACGTCATGGGGCACGCAGATCCGCAACTACGTGCTGCACCCGTACCAGATCGTCAAGGACCTGCGCACGGGCACAGAGGCGGGCAACCCGTCGGCCGTGCTCGACGGCGACCTCGACGAGTTCATCGAGTCCGAGATCCGCTGGATGCGGCGCCAGGAGTCAGAGACCGCTTAGGTGCTTGAGCGCCAGCGTCGCGAAGAGCAGGACGATCAGGAGCAGCGCGATGAGGGCGGGTGGCAGCCCGGCGAAGCCGTGGCTGTGCATCCGCTCGCGATTGGCGCGGCAGAGGGGGCAGCGGCCCTCGACGACCGGGTGGGCACACTGCGCGCATACGAGGTGTTCACAACTCATGTCAGCCTCAAGTCTAGCCGCACAATCGTTTTGTTTCCGTTATGGACGTTTGCATGCCAGTCTTCCCCCTAGACTGTGCTCTGGCCAATCGGAACGTCGATCATTGGTAAAGAAGACGCCCCCGATCGGTCGGCGGCGGGAAGTGGGCATGTGCCACCCTCGCTTCCGTCCTGACCCCTAGACTGGCATGCCGTGATGCTCTCGTGATCCATTTCGATAATGTCACCAAGGTCTACACGAACCAGAACCGGCCCGCCCTCGACCACGTATCAGTAGACGTGGACAAGGGTGAGTTCGTGTTCCTCGTCGGTCCTTCGGGATCAGGCAAGTCCACGTTCCTGCGTCTGATCCTCAAGGAGGAGCGGCCCAACTCCGGCGCGATCCACGTCGCCGGCAAGGACCTGGCCCGCCTCTCCAACTTCAAGGTGCCGCACCTGCGCCGCCGCATCGGCTGCGTGTTCCAGGACTTCAGGCTGCTCCCGAACAAGAACGTCTACGAGAACGTGGCGTTCGCGCTCGAGGTCATCGGCAAGCCACGGCGGTTCATCCGCAAGGTGGTGCCCGAGGTCATCGAGCTGGTCGGCCTGGAAGGCAAGGCCCACCGCATGCCCGACGAGCTGTCCGGCGGCGAGCAACAGCGCGTCGCCATGGCCCGCGCGTTCGTCAACCGGCCGATGATCCTGCTGGCCGACGAGCCCACGGGCAACATCGACCCCGCGACGAGCATCGGCATCATGAAGGTGCTCGACCGCATCAACCGGACTGGCACCACGGTCGTCATGGCCACGCACGACGCGGCCATCGTCGACTCCATGCGCAAGCGTGTCGTGGAGCTGGAGGACGGCAAGATCGTCCGTGACCAGTCGCGTGGCGTTTACGGCCAGGCGTACTGACAGGGAGCTGCAGACACAACATGCGGGCGAATTTCATCTTCTCCGAGGTCTGGATCGGCCTCCGTCGCAACCTGACCATGACGATCGCGGTAGTCATCACCGTGGCGGTCGGCATGGCGATGCTGGGTGTCGGTCTCATGATCAACTCCCAGGTCGGCATGATGAAGGGCTACTGGGACGACAAGGTTGAGATCTCAGTCTTCGTCTGCAACAAGGGCTCGGCCATCGAGGCGTGCAACGGCAAGGCCATCACGACCACACAGCTCAAGGCCCTCGAAACTCACATCAAGGGCACCCCGGGTGTCGAGCAGGTGTTCTTCGAGGACCAGTCGGCCGCGTACGAGAACTTCAAGCAGTCGTTCTCGGCCAACAAGGCTCTCGTGGACGCCACCAAGGTCGAGGACCTGCCGCAGTCGTTCCGGATCAAGCTGGTTGACCCGGAAAACTACGAGTCCGTCATCCAGGCGGTGCAGGGCCAGCCCGGCGTGTCGCAGGTGATCGATCAGAAGGAACTGATCGGCCCGTTCTTCGACCTGCTCGACAGGCTCGCGTTCTACGCCCTGGCGGTCGCGATCGTCCTGGTGCTGGCCGCGGCGCTGCTGATCGGCAACACCGTCCGGCTCTCGGCGTTCAACCGGCGCAGGGAGACGGGCATCATGCGGCTGGTCGGCGCGTCCAACCTGTACATCCAGCTGCCGTTCGTCATGGAGGGCGTCATCGCCGGCCTGATCGGCGGCGTGTTCGCGGCGGTCATGTTGATCGTGACGAAGGTCTTCCTGTTCGACGAACTGAGCGGTTACATCGGTGACGCGAGCGCCCAGCTCGGATGGGACGCGGTGGCCCAGACCATCACGTTCACCATGCTCATCGGTGTGGTCATCTGTGTTCTGGCCTCGTTCGTGACGCTGCGGCGTTATCTCAGGGTCTAGTGGTGGGTCGTCGCCGTCCCGGCCGCCGGTAAAGTCGAAGCATGCCACGTGAGACCGGGCGCAAGGTCGTCGCCCAGAACAAGCGCGCTCGGCACGACTACCACCTCGAGGACACCCTGGAGGCGGGGCTCGTGCTGCAGGGCACCGAGGTGAAGTCGCTACGCGAGGGCCGCGCCTCGCTCGTCGACGGCTACGCCAGCATCGACGACGACGAAGCGTGGCTGCTCAACGTACACATTCCCGAATATTCACAGGGCACGTGGACCAACCACGCCGCCCGCCGCAAGCGCAAGCTGCTGCTGCACCGCAAGGAGATCGCGAAGCTCGCCGCCAAGATCAAGGAGGGCGGGCTCACGATCGTGCCGCTGGCTCTCTACTTCAAGGACGGCAAGGCCAAGGTCGAGATCGCTGTCGCCCGCGGCAAAAAGGACTGGGACAAGCGGCAGTCACTGGCGGAGCAGCAGGCCAAGCGGGAGATGGCCCGGGCGCTGCGGCACCGCAACCGATGAGAGCGGCGGCACCGCAACCATGACCCGCGCCAGCCGCACCCTCGCCGCGACCGTCACTCTGGCGGTCGCGTGCATGACGCTGACCGGCTGCTTCGAGGAGCCGTCGCCGCACGACGCGGTGCGCGACTTCCTCGTGGGCTGGCAGTCTGGCGACTACGATCTGGCCGCCGGCCGCACCGACGGCGATCTCAACACCGTGCGCAAGGCGCTGTCCGACGCCAAGCTGGAGCTCGACGCCGCCTCGTTCCGCTTCAAGATCACGAGCGTGAGCATGACGGGCGACGAGTCCAAGGCCGCCTTCCACGCCGAGGTCGACCTGGGGGAGAACAACCCCCTCTGGCAGTATGAGGGCGTCCTGCCGCTGCACCTGGTCGACGGCTTGTGGAAGGTGCGCTGGTCGCCTTCCGTGCTGCATCCGCAACTCAAGGAGGGCCAGCGGTTCGCGGTCGACACCGACCCCAAGCCGCGTCAGCCGGTGGAGGACCGGGCCGGCGACCCGCTGCAGACCGACACCGTCCTCTACGTCGCGGGCGTCTACCCGGCCAGGCTGGGCGACCAGGCGGAAGAGGTCGTCGCGCGGCTGTCCGAGGTCACCGGCTACGCCCAGGACCGGCTGCTGAGCCGCATCAGGTCGTCGCCGCCGGACAAGTTCGTGCCGCTGGTCACGTTCGGCCGGTCGCGATACCAGACGATGCGGCCCGAGCTCGACGCCATCTCAGGCATCGAGACGCAGCCGCAGGACCAGCCCGTCAACCCCGGGGCGCCCAAGCAGGTCGTCGGCACCGTCAGCGCGCTCACGCCGGAGACCGAGCAGAAGCTGGGCGGCCCGCAGCGGGCCGGCGACTCGGTCGGCAAGAGCGGCCTGCAGCAGGCCTACCAGGACTACCTCACCGGTTCCACGCAGACCAAGGTGATCATCCTGGACCTCAAGACCGGCAAGGAGGTCGCCAAGCTGAAGGAGTGGCCCGGCCGGCAGAACGTCTCGGTGAAGACCACGATCGACAGCAAGATCCAGGCGGCGGCCGAGCAGGCCGTGGCCGATACGGAGACGAGCGCGCTGGTGGCCGTGCAGGGCGACACCGGCGAGATCCTGGCGGTCGGCTCCAAGGGGATGCACCAGGAGAAGGACGCGCTGGCCGGTAAGTTCCCCGCGGGCACGGCGTTCTCGATCGTGGCCGCGGACGCGCTGCTCAAGGCCAAGGTGAGCCCCAAGCAGCGGCTGGCCTGCCCTCAGGAGCGCACCGTCGGCGGCGCCAGGTTCGTCAACACCGGTCAGACCACCGGGACCACGGGGTCGGCCACGTTCCAGGACCACTTCGCCAAGGGCTGCGTCACCGCGCTGGCCTCACTGGCCCGCCGGGTCACGGCCGCCGATCTGGTCAAGAGCGCCGAGGCGTTCGGCGTGGGGAAGCCGTGGCGGCTGCCGCTCAAGTCGTTCAGCGGTTCGATGCCGGCGCTGTCCAGCGACGCCGACAAGGCCAAGGCCATCGCGGGCCAGAACGTCGAGGTGAGCCCGCTGAGCATGGCGCTGGTGGCGGCGGCGGTCTCCTCGGGGACCTGGCGGCCGCCCGTGCTGGTGACGAGCCCGACGTCGCCGGGTCCGGCGGCCGAGGTCGTGCCCGTCACTCAGCCCGATCCGGTGGTCGTGGACGCGGCGGTCCGCACGACGCTGACCGCGATGATGCGGGCCGGCGCGGCCGGCACGCCCGCCCAGGCGGGCAAGGGCCGGGTCTACGGCATCACGGCGACGGCGGGCGACCAGGAGGACAGGCCGATGACCTGGTTCGTCGGCTGGCAGGGCGACGTGGCCGTCGCGGTGCTGTCCAGAAACTACAACGCGGCGGCGGTGGCGGGCAGCTTCTTCTCGGCCGTCCGGATGCCTTCATGAGGTGCTCTCACAGCTCACTGTGAAATTGTCGGTACGCCGAGCAACCATCGGAGCCTCCGGTTGCGTCTTACTGAGTGACTGGACCCGCTCGGGGGGTTGCGGTTCCAGTCGCCGTGACGAGACAGGACTTCATCTCGGGGGAAGTCCTGCCGTCCGGACCGGCTCGACCCTGCCGGTCGGCCCCCGGGGACACGAGCTTCTGTGCCGGGTTCCCGGGGGTTTCGCCACGGGGAATTAAGGTGGCGTTGAGGGCGTTGTCCCATGTACATTCATGTTGCTCATCGCTTCCGGTCCGCCGGAGGATGGATGGGTTGACAACTGCACAGGGGGTGACTGGCTTCGACTTCGATCTTGCAAGCCAGGTGAAGCGGGCCGAGGACTGCGGACATAACCTCGTTAATCCTGTGACCGCAAACAACAAGTGCCAATTCCAAGAGCACTGTGGCGGCCAGGGACTCCCTGGCCCTCGCTGCCTAAGCAGCGAAACCACTGTCAGCCCGGGAGTGCCTTCGGCCCGGGATCTGGCATCGCTAGAAGGCTCAACCGCTCGACCCGGCCACGGGGGAGAGCGGGAAACCAAACAGTGGCTGAGCCCGTCGGCGACTCGCCTGCGTGATCGCCGGGGCTGAGAAAAGCACAGCAGGCTGCGCCCGGAGAAGCCCTGACTTGGGGTTGAAGGACGCGGGTTCGATTCCCGCCACCTCCACGTGATCAAACCGCCCCTGACCTGTCGAATCGTCGACAGGTCAGGGGCGGTTTCGCGTATATGGAGTTGCTCGGGATGAGGCCGAGGGCCCGCTCGGCCATCCTCTCCGGCGCCGTCCGCAGCGATTCGCAGCCGGATGGGGCACGCCGTGGTACGGCGGGGTGCAATTGAGCTATGGATGCTCCGGGGGCTCGTCCGACCGAAGTGAGTGTGCGCCGGTTCGTCAACGACTCTGGCAGCGTCACGCGAGGGAAAGCGGTACATACTGACGATCACGCTCGGCGCACTGTCGCGCGGCCCGTACGCCACCGATGACCCGGTCAAGCGCGCGGGAAGAATTGCGGCGCTCCAGCATGCCGAAGCGGCATTCGGTGACCCGCTGCCGTACGACGCCGAGGCAGCCCGCATGTTCGGGCAGATCTGTGCTGTCGTGTACACACAGGGCCGACAGCCACGAAGCCGGACTGCCGACTTGATGATCGCCGCGACGGCGGCCAGCAACGAGTTGCCGTTGTTCACCGCGAACCCCAAGGACTTCGACGGGCTGGGACGGCTCGTGAACGTAGTCGCCGTGACGCGACCTTACGGGGCGACGGGTTGGTTTCATCGACGGCACGAAGTGATGAAGAGGGTAGAGGTGCGGGCCCGCCGGACGTCGGGTTCGGGCGCGACCGGCAGAGTGGCGGGCCACGGCGTCCGCAGCCCGCCACCATGCCGAGCCAGCGGTCAGTGCTTGATCAGGCCGCGGTAACCGACTGGGCCCTCACCCTTGAACTGGGCCGACCCCATGAACCTGTTGCCGTCCTCGAAGAACGTGATCGACCCGTTGCCCTGTGGGGACGCCCACGCCACCTGGGTGCCAGTGCCGGGCATGCCGCTCTGCGGCACGACCCCGTCCCGGTTGGAGATGACGATGGTCAGGTCGGCGTCGTCGTGCCATTCGGCGTCGGCACCGCCCCACTGAATCTGCGTCGTGTACGTGGCCATGTGCGATTCCTCCCGCTCCGTTGAGTGAGTACGCGTGTGCTGGCCTGATTCAGGCATACATGCCACGCCGGCACCCCGGATCCCGGGCGCTCAGCGACGCCCGATCGGCGCCGATCGGGCAGTCCAGAGTTCAGCACGTCAGGTGAGGTGACAGGCAGGCGCAGTGACTCACTGACTATGGGCCGTCGGTTTCAGGCGGTCAATCGGGCGACTGGAGGAAGGCCGCTTAACGCCCGTCACTAATCTCGCGCGGCGTCTCCGGGAAGGTGCGGCGTCGGCCCGTCCGAGCGGGGTGCCTGCGCAAGGTCGTCGATCGGAGGGCGCGCCGTGACCGCTTGCGGCCACATTGGGATGCGTCCCAAATGGCGTCCCCCAGGGGGCTGTTCCCTCATCGGGCGAGTTCCCGGCCCGCGCCGCCGCCCATGCCCGTGTACCCCAGGTCGGCGCGGCGGCAGGTGTCCCGCAAGCCGGTCAGGCGGCGTCGCGGTGGACCGGGCGCCCGCACCGGAGACCCAACATCCCGCACTGTGACCCAAAGATAGCTTTGCGTGTGCTTAGGTGGTCCTTTGACAACTTGTGGGCCAGAGTGGGGTTGAAGGGTGTCAAGGGACGGTTGGCGTCATTCGGTGTTCGCGCCCGTGATGGGGCTGATGATCTCCGCGTTGCTGATGGTGGCCGGAGTGGTGGAGACAGTGCTGGTGTCCGTGGGCGCGACCACGGCGCCGGCGGCCGCGGAGCTCGTGGTCACGCTGATCATCGCGGTGTTCGTGACCACCGTGCTCAGGATCGTCCGGGCCGTGCCGGACATCCGGCGGGAGAGCGCCGCGACGGCGCGGGCCAAGGCGAACGTCCAGGCGGTGAAGCCGGCGGACGACACGCTGGTGGGGCGACGGCTCAGGCTGTTCAGGGAGGCGGCCGAGGCGGGGAACGACTGCGAGGCGGTGCTGAGCGCCCGCTCCGCGCTGGACGACAGCGAGCTGGCCAACAAGCACCATCTTGACCACGCGCTCATCTGGGCGCTGCCGGTCTTCGGGTTCATCGGCACGGCGCTGACGATGGCCGCGATGGTCAGCTCGTTCTCCGGCGCCCTGGACAGCCAGGGAGACCCGAGCGTGCTGATCACCGCGCTCAAGCAGCACGTGCTGCCCGAGCTGGCGTCCGCGTTCGGCGTCACGCTGATCGCGCTGTTCCTGAGCGTGCTCGCGTTCGGTTCGATGGCGCTGGTCGAGCGGGCGGAACGGGCCGGTGTGGTGGCGGCCGACGAGGTGTTCCTGATCTACATCGCGCGCCTGCCCGCCAAGCAGGCGGCGCCCGCGATGAGCGGGCTCACCCAGGAACTGGCCCAGTCGAGAGGCCGGACGGAGGAGCTCGTCAAGGGCCTGGACGCGTTGCGTACCGCGGTGGAGCGGCTGAGCGCCACCGAGAGCCGGCCGCAGAAGTACACCCTGGTGAGGGAGCCGTGAGGAAGCGCCCGGTCAGATCGTTCGCGCCGCCGCTCGACCTGCGCTTCATCGATCTGTTCATGTCCATCGTCCTGGCGCTGGCCTTCGTCGCGATCATGCTGACGGTCGTGGCGCGGATGCTGCCGACGGAGAACGCCACGCCGCCTTCCCGCCAGGAGAAGAGCGTGGCCCAGCTGAAGAGGGAGCTCGACGCGGCCCTGGTCGCCAAGCAGCAGGCCGAGACCGAGCTGCGTACGACGCGGGCGCAGATCGCGGACCAGACCGCCTTCGCACTGCCGTGGTGGCTGATCGGGTTCTGCGCCCTGCTCGGCGTGCTGGCCGTGTTCATGACCTGGCGCATCCGGCTGTGGAGCAAGGGGCGTCTGCCCGGCCTGCGTACCTGGGTGCTGGTCACCGTGGTGGTGGCCGTGGTGACGGGGGTGATCAGGTCGCTGAGTGACAGGGACGGCTATCTGCTGCTCGCCGAGATCCCCTGGTGGGCCGCCGACGCGCTCTGCCTGGGGCTGTTGCTGGTCGCGTACGTGCTGATCTCCGACATCCGGGCGGGACATGCGACGCTCGGCGAGATCAGGGCACGGTCGGGGCGCGCGCCGGCCCGGGACGGCGACCTGGTCCGCTAGGGAACCTCCCGGGCCGCTCCCTGAGGCGATCCCCCTGGCCGGCCCCCCGTCCGGCGGCTTACGTTCGGGCGACGAGCGAGCCCGCGGCACGCGGCATCAGCCGAAAAGAGAGCGCAATGTCGGAAAAGCGGCTGTAGGGTCCGGAATCAGACTGGCCGCGGGACTTCGGTGCGACTTCCGGAACCCGTCTTTAAAGCGATGCTTCGCAGCTCGTGCCCCCATTCCCCGGCCAGTCCCAGACTTCCTGGGAGCTCTAGTGGACACCTACACCGACCTGATCGAGTGCGAGGACGTGCTGCTCTTCGCGAACGCGGCGATCACCTCGACCGGCCAGCGCGAGTTCCACAGCGCGGCCGGCGAGCAGCGGCTGTCCCTGGACTTCCTGCATCTCTACATCCAGGGCAACTATCCCGACCTGTACGCCGCCGCCCTCGCACTCGACATCAACGACCACAACGCCGCGCTGATCATCGGCAACCTGCTCAAGCGGCCGGGCCACGGCGACGGGCGGCTGATCGCGCGGCGGCTGGAGCGGATGAGTCCGCCCCGCGTCTACCGGCTCTTCCAGCGCCTTCGCCGCGACGGCGTCAACAACCGGCGCACCAGGGCCGTCATCCGGGACTGGCTCGCCGCCCGCCCCGACCTGGCCTTCGACGCCGTCAAGTACCGCGCGGCGGTGAAGTCCGCGGTGCGCCACGCGCATCTGCGGCCGGACGGAGAGCTGGGCGACTTCCTGTTCGCGCCGTTCAGCCGCACCCGCTATGACACGCCCCTCCTGGAGGCGTGGCGGCGCGCGCACTATGACAAGTCGGCCATGTACGAGCTGCCCTACACCGTCGCGGAGGGGTTCGCCGCCCGCCACGGCATCGACAGGCCGACCTTCCTCGACCGCATCGCCCCCAAGCTGACCAGGCTCGAACGCCTGCGGATGACCGAGTCGGCGCGGCGGGACGGGGTGGACACCGAGGCGAACCTGGCCGCCATGCCGCTGGTCAGGCTGGCCTCGTACGTGTTGTCGCTGCGGGCAGACGTGCGGACCCGGCGGCGGGCCGAGCTGGTGGCCGCCCTGCGCGCGTCGGCGGCCCGCGCGGCCGGGGCGCGTGCGGGCACGTGGGGGAGCGTGGTGGCGGTGCTCGACGACAGCTTCTCGTCGTTCGGCTCGCCGGTGAAGCGGCGCCGCCCGCTGGCGGTCGCGCTGGCCTGCCACCACCTGCTGGCCGCGCTGGCCGGCTCCTACCGGGGCCTGTGGGTGTCGCGCGGGACCGATCCGCTGCAGGTACGGCCGTCCGGCCCCACGCCGCTCGGTCAGCGCGTACTCGACGCCCTCGAACACCGGCCCGGCCTGCTCGTCATCGTCTCCGACGGCTGGGACAACGCGCCGCCCGGGCTGGCCGGCGAGGTGCTGCGGGTCTGGCGGCGCAAGCTCGACCCCGGAGGCGAGGTGGGCATCGTGCACCTGAACCCGGTCTATGACGCCGAGCGGTTCGACGTGCGGCGGCTGTCGCCGATGGTGCCGACGGCCGGCATCCGCGACGCGGAGGACCTGCCGGCGCTGGTGGAGCTGGCCAGGTTCGCCGAGGGGCGGACCGGGCTCGCGGAGCTACGCGCATACCTGGCGGACCGGGCGGCGGCCCTGACGGACCGGGCGGCACCGGCGGGTCGGGTGACGCCGGGGGATCCGTCGAGCTCGGTGGATCAAGTGGCGGCAGCGGATCAGGTGGCGCGGGGGAATCGGGTGGGGCGGTCGTGATTGATCTGACCGGGCTCGAGACGCGGCCCGCGCAGACCTGGGGGGCGGTGCGTCTGGTGCCGCTCGTACGCCGTGAGCCCGTCGAGGACCTGCGGCTGCACGCCAAGGTGTACGGCGACGAGGCCTCCGCCGTGTTCCTGCCCGACAGCGCCGTCTACACCGCGTACGTGCCGCACGCCTTCGTCGCGTCGTGGACCGACGACGGCACCCCGGCGGCGGCGTACGGCACGCAGCTCGGGCAGCCCCTGCGGCACATGGGCGTCAGGTTTCGCCGCAGGATGGCGCGGAGCGCCGACAAGAACCGGCTCAGGTTCCTGCCGCTGCACCTGGCCCTGGAGGGCTTCCTGGCGCTGCACTTCGGCGGCCCGGTGATCGCCTGGGAGGAGTGGTCGCGCCAGGCGGTCGCGCACGGCCTGTCCCCCCGCGCCGAGGACGCCTACACCGGCGCCGAGGTGCACGGGTTGGACGACGCGCTCAAGGTGTTCGAGATCTACCCGGGGCAGTGCGGGTTGCTGCTCTATGTGGCCGACGCGCTGGCCGGCGCGTTCGTGGTGCCGCACCCGGAGGATTACCGGGCGCTGCACCCGACGCTGATCCGCGACCTGTACGGCGAGCTGATCTACGACTACGCGATGTTCCACCCGGTCAGGGACTTCCCCGCGGTCATCGACGAGACGGGGGTCTCCTCGCTGGCCGGCCTGCGGGCGCAGGCCGTACGGCAGGTGGTCATGGTCCGACTGTGTCCGGGCCGCCCACGGGGAGCGAGGAAAGGCGGCGAGGAGGTCCGGAAACTTGGGTTCTTCGTCTTTCGGACCTACAGTCGTTCCATGGAGGTACGGCGCTTCGTCATCGTGGCCTACGACGCGGCCGAGTTGCTCGACATCGCCTGCGTCACCTCGACCCTGGTGATCGCGAACTGGCACGGCGCGAAACCGTGCTACGACCTGAGCGTGGTCGCCCCCGGCGGACACGCCGTCACCTGCGGCACCGGGCTGACCCTGCAGAGCCAGCAGGCGCTGGAGCGGACCACCGGGCCCCTCGACACGCTGCTGGTGTCGGGCGGGATCGGCCACGAGGACGCGGCGGCCAACCCGCTGGTCACCAGCCATGTCCGCAGGCTGGCCAGGGAGAGCAGGCGCGTCGCGTCCGTCTGCACGGGAGCGTACATCCTCGCCGCCGCCGGCCTGCTCGACGGGCGGCGCGCCACCACGCACTGGGAGCAGGCGCACACGCTGGCGAGCCGCTTCCCCAAGGTGTCCGTCGACCCGGACCCGATCTTCATTCGCGACGGCAACGTCTCGACCTCCGCCGGCGTCACCGCCGCGCTCGACCTCACCCTGGCCTTCGTCGAGGAGGACAACGGCACCGAGGTGGCCAGGGCCGTCGCCCGCAACATGGTCACCTACCTGCAGCGGCCCGGCAACCAGGCGCAGATGAGCATGTTCGTCAGCGGCCCCTCACCGGCGGACGGCCTGGTCAAGCGGACCGTCGAGCACATCACCGCCCACCTGTCCGCCGACCTCGGCACGGCGGTGCTGGCGGCGGAGGCCGGGGTCAGCGAGCGGCACCTCACCCGGCTGTTCCTCAAGCATCTGGGGCTGACGCCAGGGCGGTTCGTCCGGCAGGCGCGCACCGAGGCCGCCGCCCACCTGCTGGCGTCCACGTCGCTGCCGATGGCGTCCGTCGCGGTGCGGTGCGGGTTCGGCACGGCGGAGACGTTGCGGCAGGCGTTCACCGACAGGTACGGCATCCCGCCCTCCCGCTACCGCCTGACCCAGGCAGCCCGCTGACGCGCTTTCCTGCCGCGCGGGCGCGCAGGCGCGCGGGAGCGCGGGAGCGCGCGCGGGCGGGCTGCCGGGCGCGGGCCGGCACGGGCGGGCACCCGGACCGACGCGGCCCGTCCGGGAGCGGGCCGGGGCGCAGGCCCGCTCGGTCACTCGCCTGGCAGTTGTCCCAGGGTCACGTTGATCGTCTCGGTCTCGCCGTTGGCCCGGATCACCCCGACCTGGACGCGTTGGCCGGGCCTGAGCGAGGCGACGATCTCGGACAGTTGCCCCATGGTCAGCGTCTCCTTGCCGTTGATCGAGACGATCACGTCCCCGGCCCTGATCCCGGCCTTGTCGGCGCCTCCGCCCCGCTCGACCACGGCCACCCCGACCCCGGCCGGCTGCCCGTCGGCCCCGATGACCGTGCTGCCCCGGATGCCGAGCGCGGCCCGGCGGCTGTTGGTGACCTTGCCCTGCTTGACGATCTGCGCGGCGATGTCGGTGGCGGTGTTGCTCGGGATCGCGAACCCGATCCCGGGAGCCGCGCCCCCGCCCAGGTCGGGGTCGGTGGCCGCGAGCGTCGGGATGCCGATCACCTGACCCGACAGGTCCACGAGCGCGCCGCCGCTGTTGCCCGGGTTGATGGCGGCCGAGGTCTGGATCGCCCCCGCGATGGTGGCGCCGGGCGAGCCGGGGTTCTGCGGCTCGGTGACCGTACGGCCGAGGGCGGAGATGATGCCGTTCGTCACGCTGCCCGACAGGCCCAGCGGGTTGCCCATGGCGAGCACGATCTGCCCGACCCTGAGCTTGGCGGAGTTCCCGAACCTGGCGGGACGCAGGCCCTCGGGGTTCTCCACCTTGATCACCGCCAGGTCCCCCACGCTGAAGGTCTTGACCAGGCTGGCCCGGCGTGGCGCGCCGCCGGTGGCGGTAGTGACGTTCATCTCGGTGGCCTGGCCGACCACGTGCGCGTTGGTGACGATGTGGCCCGCGGAGTCGTACACGATGCCGGAGCCGAGCCCGACCCTGGTGTTGATCTGCACGATGGACGGCAGCACGTTCGTGATGACCCGCTCGTACGCCGCCTCCAGCGGTTGCGCCGCCGTGGGCGACGGGGACGGCGACGTGGCGGTCGCGGTCGGCGTGGCGGGCGTCCCGGTGGCCGTGGGCGAGGTGGTGGGGCCCGTGGCGATGGGAGGCCCGCAGCCGGCGAGCAGTACGGCGGCAGCGGCCAGTCCCGCGACGATCTCCCTCATGGGGGACACTTCTGCCCATCTCAGCCCGAAAGATACGCTTCCCGGACGTTACGCCTGCTCAGCTTGCCTGTCGGCGTACGCGGCAGCGACTCGCGATATTCGATCACCCGCGGATGCTTGAGCCTGGCCAGCCGGGGCGCGCAGTGCCGCAGCAGGTCCGCGGTCAGCTCCTCGCCACCGGAGATCCCGGCGGCCGGCTGGACGAGCGCCACGACCTTGTGCCCCCACTCGGGGTCGGGCACGCCGATCACCGCCACGTCCGCGACGGAGGGGTGTTCGAGCAGCGCCGCCTCGATCTCGGCGGGATAGATGTTCACGCCGCCCGAGATGATCAGGTCGGTCCTGCGGTCGAGCAGGAACAGGTAGCCGTCCTTGTCGAGGTAGCCGATGTCGCCGGGCGTGTACGCCGCCCCCCGCATGGCCGCCGCCGTCTTGGCGGGATCGCCGTGGTACTCGAACCTGTTGATGCCCCCGATGTACACCAGCCCCGGCTCCCCGGCGGCCGCCTCGTGACCGTCCTCGCCGACGATCGTGAACGTCATCCCGTCCAGCGCCCTGCCGACCGTTCCCGGCCTGGCCAGCCACTCCTGAGAGGAGACCATGGTCGCCACGGCGGCCTCGGTGGAGCCGTAGTACTCCCACAGGATGGGCCCGAGCCAGTCGATCATGGCCTGCTTGACGGCCGGCGGGCACGGGGCCGCGCCGTGGTAGAGATGGGTGAGGGACAACAGGTCGTACGACTCCCGCTCCGGCACCGCCAGCAGCCGGTGGAACATCGTGGGCACCATGAACGCGTTCGTCACCCGGTGCCGCTCGATCAGCTCCAGCGCGGCGGCGGCCTCGAACCGCTCTGGCGCCACGATCGAGTGCCCGAACTGCAGCGCCATCATGGCCTGCCCGTACGGCGCCGAGTGGTAGAGCTGCGAGCACACCAGGTGCACCCCGCCCATCGGCAGCCCGAAGTGCCGCCAGCTCTTGCGCATGAGGATCGGGTAGAGCTCCTCGGGCGTCAGGTCCAGCAACCGACGCCGCACTCCCTTGGGCCGCCCGGTGGTCCCCGAGGTGTAGAGCATCATCGACCCGGCCCGCCGATACCCCGGGGCCATCTCGGACTGCCCGTCAACCAGTTCCCTGACCGTGAGGGCGTCCGGCGAGATCATCACCTTGGCCCCGCAGTCGGCCACGATGTAGTCGATCTCCTCGGGGGTGAAGTGCCAGTTGACGGGCACCAGGTAGGCGCCGATCTGGTAGGTGGCGAGCATCATGGTGAGGGCGTCGAGCCCGTTCTTCAGCACGGTCACCACGTAGTCGCCTGGACCGGTCCCGAGCGAGGTCAGGCCGTTGGAGGCGCGGTTCACCAGGGTGAGCAGCTCTCCGTACGTCGCGCTCCCGTCGCCGAGCAGCGCCGGGCGAGCAGGGTCGTCGGCCGCGATCTCATAGAAACCCCTCATATCCGCAGACCATACAGAATTAGATTCTGCTGGGGGAATAGAGGAATTGTCCCTTGCCGTAGTGACGTAACCTCAAGGTCATGGCGGACGTCGGCGACCAGAGACCTTCATATGATTCACCCACCACCCCGTTCCGCAAGATCGTCCTGCCCGCCGAGGAGACGGTCCAGATCCCTCGCCCGCCCGGGCAGGTCCCGCTGCAGCGCCCGATCGTGCCACCGGAGCCGCCGAGCCGGGGCATCGGCGACATCCCGATCAGGGCCCTCTACCTGCTGGGCGCCATCCTCGCCACCGTCGCGGCGGTCGCGCTGGTCTTCGTGCTGTTCTCCGGTGACGTGCCCACCAGCCAGGAGCCCGGCGAGGAGGTGGTGCGGGTCGCGCCGGTGCCGACGAGCGCCACGCCCGAGCCGAGCGCCACTCCGACCGTCACCGAGAGCCCGATCGTGCTGCCGCCGGTGCCGGAGAGCAAGGCGTACGCGAACCTGCCAGGCAAGGCGTCCGCGGTGATCAACACCATCAGCGACAAGGAGTCGGGGATCAGCTACCCGAGGCTCGCCTCGCCGTGGAAGGCCAGGGACTTCCCGCCGTACGCGATCGCGCAGCGCATCGGCAAGCTCGACATCCCGCAGACGGTGGTCGGCTCGGCCATGTTCCCCGGCGACTCGCCGGCGAAGAAGCCCAGCTCGAACGCCGACTACCGGGAGATCGCCACCGACGCCGCCCGCTGGGCGATCCGCACCCAGTACCCCAAGGGCGCCACCCTCGAATGGACGGCCTCCAAGAAGGTCTCGCTGGGCAAGGGCTGGACCCTCGGCTACAAGGTGACCTTCACCTCCGGCGGCAAGGAGCAGGTCGCCCAGGCCATGGTCTCCGTCATCGAGGTGGGCAAGACCAAGCCCGCGATGCTCATCGCCTCCATCCCGGAGGCGAACAAGGCCCGCTGGCGTGACCTGAACACCCTCGCCGCCCAGGTTCGTCCGCTATAGGTCAGAAGCATCCTCTAGAATATGGTTCTGGGCATGACTCGGACCTGGCTGGAGGATGAGTAATGGCGATCGGGTTGAGCGAGGAGCACGAGGCGCTCCGCGAGTCGGTGAGCGGCTGGGCCGAGCGGAACATCCCCGCCGAGCTGCTGCGCGCCGGGGCGGACGAACGTCCCCCGTTCTGGTCGGGTCTCGCCGAGCAGGGGCTGCTCGGCCTGCACCTGCCCGAGGAGGCCGGTGGGTCGGGCTACGGGCTGCTGGAGACGGCGGTGGCCGTCGAGGCGCTGGCCGAGAAGATGGCGCCGGGACCGTACGTGCCGACGGTGCTGGCCGGCGCGGTCATCAACGCGTCGAAGCGGCAGGAGCTGCTGGGGTCGTTCGCCGACGGCACGCTGACCGGCGCCGTGGCCCTCACGGGCACGCTGAGCGGCACCCGGGGCGACGACGGCGCGCTGGTCGTCTCCGGCACCGCTGAGCCGGTGCTCGGCGGCTCGCTGGCGGACGTGCTGGTGCTGCCGGTGACCACGTCGGAGGGCGAGGAGTGGATCGCGCTGGACGCCTCCGCCGCCACCGTCACGCCGCTCAAGTCGCTCGACCTGACCAGGCCGGTGGCCAAGGTGGAGCTGGCGGACGTGTCCGTGCCCGCCGACCGGATCCTGGACGGCGTCGAGGGCCCCGACGTGCTCAACCTGGCCGCGGTCCTGCTCGGCGCCGACGCGGCGGGCGTGGCCTCCTGGTGCGTCACGGCCGCCGCGGAATACGCCAAGGTACGCGTCCAGTTCGGCCGCCCGATCGGCCAGTTCCAGGGCATCAAGCACAAGCTCTCCCGGATGCTCGTCGCCCTGGAGCAGGCGCGCGCCACGGTGTGGGACGCCACCCGCGCGGAAGGCAAGGAGCTCGAGTACGCCGCCGCCATCGCCGGCGTGATGGCCCCCGACGCCGCCGTCCAGTGCGCCAAGGACGCCATCCAGACGTTCGGCGGCATCGGCTACACGTTCGAGCACGACGCGCACCTCTACTACCGCCGCGCGCTGACCCTGCGCGCCCTGCTCGGCTCGTCGGCCGAGTGGGCCGCCACGGTGACCGAGCTCGCCCTGCAGGGGGTCTCCCGCGAGATGGAGATCGACCTGCCGGAGGACGCCGAAGAGCTGCGCGAGTCGCTCCGTGCGGAGATCGCGGAGATCGCCGCCCTGGAGGGCAAGGAGCAGAAGCGGGCCCTGGCCGCGCGCGGCTTCGTCATGCCCCACCTGCCCAAGCCGTGGGGCCGCGACGCCAAGCCGCTGGAGCAGGTGCTGATCGCCCAGGAGCTCAGGGCCGCCAAGGTACGCCTGCCCGCGATGATCATCGGTGCCTGGGTGGTGCCGTCCGTCGCCGCGTACGGCACGCGCGAGCAGCAGGAGCGTTTCCTGCCCAAGACGCTCAGCGGCGAGATGATCTGGTGCCAGCTCTTCTCCGAGCCCGGCGCCGGCTCCGACCTCGCCAACGTGCAGATGAAGGCGGAGAAGGTCGAGGGCGGCTGGAAGCTCAACGGCCAGAAGATCTGGACCTCCGTCGCCCACGTGGCCGAGTGGGGCATCTGCATCGCCCGCAACTCCTCCAACGGCTCCAAGCACGAGGGCATCACGTACTTCCTCGTCGACATGAAGGCCCCAGGCGTCACGGTCAGGCCGCTGACCGAGATGACCGGCGAGAACCTGTTCAACGAGGTCTTCCTCGACGACGTGTTCGTGCCTGACGACCTGGTCGTGGGCGAGGTCGGCGAGGGCTGGAAGGTGGCCCGCAACACGCTGTCCAACGAGCGGGTCTCGCTCTCGTCCGGCTCCGGCGGCACCGGGTCCTCCGTCCCCGACCTGCTCGGCCTGGCCGGGCGGCTCGGCAGGGACCTGACGCCGGCCGAGGAGCAGCACGTCGCCCAGGTGATCTGCGAGGGCCATTCGATCAACGCGCTGTCGTTGCGGGTCACGCTCAAGCAGCTCGCCGGGTCCGAGCCGGGCGCGGACGCCTCCGTACGCAAGCTGCTGTCCACCTCCCACGCTCAGCACGTCTCCGAGACCGCGGTCGAATTGCTCGGCGCCGCCGCCACGGTGGCCGCCGACATGAAGCTGGGCGACGCGGGCTACTGGAACCGGGCGGTGCTCGCGACCAGGGCGATGACCATCTACGGCGGCACCACCGAGGTGCAGCTCAACATCATCGCCGAGCGCATGCTGGGCCTGCCCAGGGACCCCGAGCCGGGCAAGTGACCCGCCTCCCCGATCCCCCTACGGCCGAACCGGCTCCGGGGGGATCGGGGCGAGGTGCCCGGCGGGCCTGGGCACGCCGATCTTGATCTCGCCGACGCACACCGTGCCGCCGCCCCGGGTACGCAGGCTCAGCTCGCCGCCACCGCCGTTGACCTGGGCGTAGGTCGACCCGAAGCCCTCCTCCGCGTCCACCACGGCCGCGTCGCCGCCCAGGCGCACCGCGAGCTCGGCGGCGGCCGGGTTGAGGTAACCGACCTGAACGGTCCAATCACCCTGGGGAATCGGCTGCGGCAGCCGGAACCGCACCTCCTTGGCGGCCACCTCGGTGCAGCCACGGCTGCTCTGCGGGATCGTCACGCCCTCGATCTGCGCCGGTCGCAGGCGGCCCTCCTGGTCGAAGATGAGCGGGCCGCCGCGTACCGGGCCGCTGAGCCGCCTGGTCCAGTTGACCGGCCGTCCGGCGATCGGGCCGAGCACCTTGGAGACCCGGGCGTAGTCGTAGAAGAAGATCGGGTAGGCGACCTCGGCCGGTACGTGGGTGTCGAGGACGACGGCGTCCCTCGGCGCCCGCTTGAGCGCCAGCCTGCCGGTCTCGACGTAGGCCTTGACGGGCTCACCGAGCGGCAGGCGGGTGTAGGCGGCGACCGACCAGACTGAGCCCGCCGCCATGACGACCGCCAGCGCGGCCGTTGGGGCGATCCAGACGCGGTGCGGCCGCGGCAGCGGACGCCGCCACGGCTCCGGCTCGTCCCGCAGCGGGATGAACGCCAGCGCGACGACGATCGCCAGCACGGCCGAGGTGGAGGAGATGTAACGCAGCTCCGCGCCGCCCAGGTCAGGGCCGAGTTGCGTGATGCGCCCGATCGTCACCGGCACCACGTCGGCCACCGCGAAGTAGCCGAGCAGCATCGTCCAGGCCAGCCAGGCACGCCTGCGGTACACGACGGAGAAGGTCACCACCAGGGCCGCGACGGCGAGGCTCACCCAGATCAGCGCAGGGGGCGTGGCCGTGATGGCGTAGTCGCCGCCGATGGGCCGCCACCGCCATGGCCCGCCCAGCGCCGAGGTCACCAGCGACTCGCTCAGCAGCTTCCAGGCGAAGCCGGCGGCCACCGCGGGATCCGGCAGCTCCGGTCGTACGGTGTCGTTGGTGAGCTGCACGGACGTGAAGAACTGGCGGAAGAAGACCACCGCGTAGAGCGCGATCACGAAGAGGTAGAGCAGCCAGGCCGGCTTCCTGTTCGCCCGCGGAAACCAGCCGAGGGTCAGCACGAACGCCAGCACCAGGACGAACGGCGCCTTGACGAAGAAGAGCATGGCGAAGGCGGTCCACGCCGCCGCGGCCAGCGCGTGCCGCAACCGCCCGGTCCTGAGGTAACCCACGTGCGCGCAGAGCGCCATCGGCAGTGCGATCTGGAACGGCAGCGTCTCGATGGCCACCGCCCACCACGACAACGCGGAGATCGTCATCGGCGTCAGCAGGTAGAGCCCGAGCGGCACCAGGATGGCCGGGCGGGCGCCGAACAGCGTGTGCAGCAGCCGCAGCAACGCCAGCCCCGCCGCGGCCTGCAGCCCGATCACCACGACGTGCGCGAGCACGTCGTTGTAGACGCCGAGCCGGCCCATCGCCCACTGCATCGCGAACGGCCCCGGCACCAGGTGCCCGTAGTCCACCCGCATCAGGTAGTCCCAGGACAGCTCCCGCTCCAGGCCACGGGCGATGAAGAAGAAGTCGTCCTGCCGGAAGTAGGTCCGCCGCACCAGGTCGAACTTCCAGACGAGCTGTACGGCGATCATGGCGAGGGCCGCGGCCGGCACCACGTCCCCGCGTGCGGCGGAACGGGGCCGCGCCGCCGTCTCGATCGTAGCCAACCCGTCCCTCCTGTCCGGAAGGTTAGTCTGGCCGGGCAATCGGTGGAATGACCGTTGTGTGGTTGTGATGTCATAGCGGGATGCCACGCGCGATCCGGGCCGGGCCGGCCGCCGCCCTGCTCGGTCTCGTCCTCGGCTGCCTGGCCCTCGGGCCGGCTCTGGGCTGGGGATTCATCCTCGTGCAGGACATGGTGTTCGTGCCCGGTCCGGCGTTCTCACACTTCACGTTCGGGCTGTCGGGAGGCGCGCCGCGGGTGGTGCCCAGCGACGCGGTGGTCACCGCGCTCGCCTCCGTGCTTCCCGCGCAACTGGTGCAGAAGGCGATTCTGCTGGGGATCTTCGTGCTGGGCTGCTCGGGGGCCGCGCTCCTGGTGCCGTCGGAGCGGGCGGCCCCCCGGTTGATCGCCGGGGCGTGCTACGTGTGGAATCCGTACGTCGCCGAGCGGCTGCTGATGGGGCAGTGGGCGCTGCTGCTCGGCTACGCGGGCCTGCCATGGGCGGTGGCCGCGGCGAGTTCGGGGCGCCGGGTGGTCAGCGCCGTGCTGCCGGCGGCCGTGGGCGGGTTCGCGGCCATGACGGTCACCGCGCTGGCGGTGCTGCCCGTCTCCGCGTTCGTCTCCGGCCGCCGGGCCGTCCGGGTGGGCGCGATCGTGCTCCTGCTCAGCCTGCCGTGGCTGGTGCCGGCGGCGCTGCGGCCCGAGTCGGTGACCGGCGACGGGGTGGGGGTCGAGGCGTTCGCCGCCCGGGCCGACACCCCGTTCGGGGCGGTGGGCAGCCTGCTGTCGCTGGGCGGGATCTGGAACGCGGGCGCCGTGCCCGCCGGTTACGACACCCTGCCGGGGGCGGTGGCCAGGCTGGTGCTCGCGCTGGCCGGGATCGCCGGGTTCGTCCTCGCCGGGCGGGTGCCGTACAGGAAGGGTCTGATGGTGGCCGCGGCGGCCGGGTTCGGGATCGCCTGCCTCGGGGTCGGCCAGGGCGGGCGTGACGTGCTGGCCTGGCTGATCGGGGTGTGGGGCGGCTTCGCGGTGTTCAGGGACGCGCAGCAGTTCGTCGCGCCGCTGGCGCTGCTGGTGGCCGTCGGTCTGGGCCTGCTGGCGGCCGAGGCGGCTCGCCACGCGCCGGCGTGGGTGGCCGTCATGGTGCTGGTGCCGCCGGCCGTGCTGCCCACGATGGCCTGGGGCGCCTCCGGGGCGCTGCGGGCGGTGGACTACCCGGCCGGCTGGGCGGCCGCCCGCGAGGTGATCCGGCGGGACGCCGAGCCCGGTGACGTCCTGGTGCTGCCGTTCGAGTCCTACCGGCGCTTCCCGTGGAACGGCGGGAGGGCGGTGCTGGATCCCGCCCAGCGCTACTTCGCCGGATGGGAGCGCGAGGTGGTGGCCAACGACACCGTGCGGGTCGGATCCATGGTCGTCGGCAGCGAGAACGAGCGGGCGCGCAGTGTAGAACGCGTACTAGAAGGATCGTCACCTGACCTGCCCCGCGCGGGTTTCCGCTATGTCGTGGTGGACGCCGGGACCCCGGCGGAGCTCCGGCGCTTCGCGGGCTGGTTACGGGCCGCGGAGCTGGTGGTGGACACCGCTGATCTGCGCCTCTACCGTTTCGCCGGTCCGATTACGCGAGTTTCGCCCCAATAGACTCCTTGATCAGCGGATTTATTAAGATTCCTGCTAGCTACTTCCGAGTAGCAAGAGTTGGTTCTAGGTTGGTGACGGCTCCCTCAAACGCCGGCTTCAGGAGGAACCCCCCGATGATCAAGATCCTCTTAGCAGCGATCACCGGCATGGCCGTGGCCGCACTCGTGGCGACGGTGACGACGGTCTCGTTCACCGGCGCCACCGCGACGCCGGTCAACCAGCCGCTCTACAACTACGGCAACCGGTAGTCCGCACCACCATGCCGCTCTCCCGGCAAGGGGATGAGAGGACGAGCCGGCCACCACTGCTCGAGATCGTCGTTCCGGCGTTCAATGAGGAAGGACGACTCCCCCGAGGACTCATGCAGTTGTGCGCGAAGCTCGCCCGCATGCCGTTCCCGACCGCAGTCATCGTCGTGGACAACAACAGCACCGACCGCACGGCCGAGGTCGTCAAAACCTGGCCGCCAGGTCCCGTGCCGGTGCGCCTGGTCCAGTGCGCGATCTCCGGGAAGGGGGCCGCCGTACGCGCCGGGCTGCTCGGCACGACCGCCCCGTTCGCCGGCTTCTGCGACGCCGACATGGCCACCGACCTCTCCGCCGTCGACACGGCACTCAGGCTGCTGCTGTCCGGCGAGCCGGTGGTGATCGGCTCCAGGGCGCACGAGGACTCCGTCGTGGAGAACCGCCACAGCAGGGTTCGCGAGCTGGGCGCGTACGGGTTCCGCGCGCTCGCGGGCGTGCTCGTACCCGGGGTGAGCGACACCCAGTGCGGCTTCAAGTTCTTCGACGGCGTGCTGGTCCGCGAGGCGGCCGCGGCGTTGCGCACGCCCGGGTTCGCCTTCGACGTCGAGTTGCTGGCGCGCTGCGCCGGGCAGGGCTCTCGGGTGCGGGAGATCCCCGTGCGCTGGCGCGACATGCCTGGCTCCCGTTTCTCGCCGGCCCGGCACACCTTCGGCATCGTGCTGGAGCTCGGCCGGATCTGGTTGCGGCTGCGCGTCCAGCCGCGTACCGCCGTACGTCCGGCCTGGGAGCCGCCGCTCGACCCCGTCGGTACACCGCTCGACCCCGTCGGATATCCGTGAAGATCGCTGTCATCAACTGGCGCGACCCCTGGCATCCGGCCGCCGGCGGCGCCGAGGCGTACGCGTGGGAGATGGCCGGTCGCCTGGCCAGGTCGGGCCACTCGGTCTGGTTCGTCACGGCCCGCGCGCCGGGACAGCGGCGGCGTGCGGAGCGCGAGGGGGTTCGGATCGCCCGCATGGGTGGCCCTTACACCGTCTATCCGCGGGTGCTGGCCTGGCTGCTGGGCCGGCGCCAGGCGTTCGACGTGGTGCTCGACTGCCAGAACGGCATCCCGTTCTTCACGCCATGGGTGCTGCCGCGCCGTACCGGGATCTTCTGCGTCGTGCACCACGTGCACGACCGGCAGTTCGACGTGCATCTGCCGCGTTGGCTCGCGGCGGTCGGGCGGTTCCTGGAAGGGCCCGCCTCCCGGTGGACCTACCGGCGGCACCAGAGCGTGGCCGTGTCCCCCTCGACGGTGCACGCCATGCGCGAACGGCTCGGCTGGACCGGGCCCATCCACATCGTGCCCAACGGCGTGACCGTCACCACCGTCCCGCGCGAGCCGCGCAGCGCCGCGCCGCGGCTGGTCTGCGTGGGCAGGCTGGTCGCGCACAAGCGGGTCGGCCTGCTGCTGGACGCCGTACCCGAGCTCAGGGAGCGCTGGCCAGGACTCACCGTGGACGTCATCGGCCGCGGGCCTGAGGAGGCGCGGTTGCGCGCCGGGCTGCCTGAAGGGGTCACCATGCACGGCTACCTGCCCGATGAGGACAAGGAGAGCCTCATCGCCTCCGCGTGGCTGCAGGTGAGCGCCTCGCAGGGGGAGGGCTGGGGCCTGTGCGTGCTGGAGGCCGCCGCGCTGGGTGTGCCGACGGTCGCCTTCGACGTCGACGGGCTCAGGGACGCCGTACGGCACGGTGAGACAGGCTGGCTGGTGCCGGAGGGCGCCGACCTCGGCAAGGGCATCGCCGCGGCGCTCGACGAGGTGGAGGGCGCCGCGGCCGAGGCTTACGGCGAGCGGTGCCGGGCCTGGGCGGCCGGTTTCTCCTGGGACCGCAGCGCCGAACGCATGGAAGCGCTGATCGAGGGACGCCACCTGGAGCCCGGCTGGGAGGGGCCGTGAACGAGCAGGCGCGGCATCGGCTCTGGCTGGCGATCTGCTGCCTGGGCTTCGCCGTGCTGTCGTTCACCACCGAGCCGGGCGGCGTCATCTCCGACACCAAGATCGACCTTGCCCTCAACCCGGTCGGCTGGCTGGAGCGGGCCGCCCACCTGTGGGACCTCCAGCACTTCGGCCAGCTCCAGAACCAGGTCTCCGGCTACCTGTTCCCGATGGGGCCGTTCTTCGCCCTCGGCGACCTGGTGGGCCTGGAGCCGTGGGTGACGCAGCGGCTCTGGCTGACGCTGCTGCTGTGCGTGGCCTTCCTCGGTGTCGAACGGCTGGCGGCGCAGCTGGGCGTCGGCACTCGGGGGACCAGGATCGTCGGCGCGCTGGCGTACGCGCTGGCGCCGCGCACGCTGTCGATCCTCGGCGAGATCTCGATCGAGTGGCTGCCCGCCGCGATGTTGCCGTGGATCCTGATCCCGCTGCTCACCGCCACGGAGACCGGTCAGCGGGCCAGAGGCGCGATCAGGTCGGGCCTCGCCGTGGCGTTGTGCGGCGGCGTGAACGCGGTCGCGGTGCTGGCCGTGCTGGTCGCCCCCGTGATCTACATCCTGACCCGGCCACGTCCGGTGCCACGCTGGCGGATGCTCGGCTGGTGGACCGGCGCGGTCTCGGTGGCCACCCTGTTCTGGTGGCTGCCGCTGCTGCTCGTCGGCCGCTACGCGTTCTCGTTCCTGCCCTACACCGAGACGGCCTCGACCACCACCCAGGTGACCTCGCTGACCAACGTGCTGCGCGGCGCGTCCGACTGGGTACGCTTCCTGGGCGTCGGCGGCGTGGCGGAGCAGCCCCCCGGCTACGCGATCGCCACCTCGGCGGCGATGATCGTGGTCACCGGGGTTCTGGCCGCGCTCGGGCTGGCCGGCCTGGCCCGGCGCGACCTGCCCGCCAAGGGCTTCCTCATCGCGCTGTTCACGGTCGGCACGGCGGCGCTGGTCGCCGGGCACGCGAGCGCGCTGGAGCCGGTCGTCGCCGAGCCCGTGCGCTGGCTGCTCGACGGGCCGCTCGCGCCGCTGCGCAACCTGCGCAAGTTCGACCCCCTGGTGCGGCTGGCGCTGGCGTTCGGGCTGACGCACCTGCTGGTGACCGCCCGGCTACGGCTGCGGTTCAGGCTCCGGGCGGTGGCCCTGGTCAGCTTCGCCGTGCTCGTGCTGCCCGTGTTCAACCAGGGCCTGGCCGCGCCGGGCTCGTTCAAGGAGGTGCCGCTCTACTGGCGGCAGGCGGCGACCTGGATCAACGAGAACGCCGGTGACGACGGCGTGCTGGTGGTGCCGGGCGCCAAGTTCGGCGAGTACCTGTGGGGCCGGCCGATGGACGACCCCATGCAGCCGCTGTTCCAGGCCCGCTGGACGGCCAGGCAGGTCGCGGCTGCCGGATCGGTCGGGCTGACCCGCCTGCTCGACGCCATCGACCAGCGGCTCACCGCCGGCTACGGGTCGGCGGGGCTGACCGAGGTGCTGCGCAGGATGGGCGTGCGTTACCTGGTGGTCAGGAACGACCTCATGCGGGCCCACCTCCAGGGCGCCTGGCCGTCTCGGGTGCACGAGGCGCTGCGCGAGTCGCCCGGCATCACCCGGGTGCGCGCGTTCGGCGGCGAGGTCGGCGACGCCGCCACCGACGACGTGATCGACTCCGTGGACTGGCCGTCGCCGGCCGTGGAGCTGTACGAGGTCCCGGACGTCACGGGACCGGTCGGCGTGCAGCCGGTAGGCGACGCGCTGCGGGTGCGCTCCGGGCCTGACTCGCTGTTCGCCATGGCCGACCTCGGCCTGCTCGGCTCCGGCCCGGTGCTGGTGAACGACGACGCGCGCAAGTACGACGTGCCGACCGTGGCCACCGACGGGCTGCGGCTGCGCGAGCGGCAGTTCGGCGAGATCCGGTCCAACTGGTCCGCCACCCTCACCGCCGACCGGCGCGACGACTTCACCGGCGTCACGAAGCTCGACCTGCTCGAAGACGGCTGGCTGGACGACACGGCCACCGCCGAGTACGGCGGCATCGCCGGCATCACCGCCTCCTCCTCGGTCGCCGACCCCGACGCCGTGCCCGGACTCAGCACACCCGGCCGTGGCCCGTGGGCGGCCATGGACGGCGACCTGGAGACCGGCTGGGAGAGCGGCGGCTGGACGGCGCCGCAGGGTGAGTGGCTCCGCGTCGACCTGCCACGGCAGATGACGATCCCGCGCTTCCAGGTCTCCTTCACCGACAACGTCATGCTCGGCCAGTCGATCAGGCGGGTGGCCGTGGTGACCGACGGCGGGCGCCTGGAGCAGGACGTCAGGCGGGCCGGCGACGCCCAGTGGCTGCGCACGCCTCCGGGGCCGGCGAGCTGGGTGCGGATCGAGGTCGTGGCGACCGCCGGCGAGCGGTGGAGCTTCGTGGAGCGGGTGGGCATCACCGAGATCGCGATCCCCGGCGTGGTGCCGAGCCGTACCATCCGGCTGCCCGGCCAGGGCGGCGACGTGCACGTCATGGAGAGCGGCCTGGACTCCAGGCCGCAGTGCATGCGCGACCGCCACCGGTGGATCTGCAACCCGATGCTGGCCAGGCCGGGCGAGGAGGGCGCCGGCTTCGACCGGGTCTTCACCACCGGCGCGGCGGGCGAGACGGACGTGTGGGGCTCGGCGGTGCTGCGCGACGGAGAACTCGCCGACCGCTTCACCCGGCTCAGCGCGGACCTGACCACGGTGACCGGGTCCTCCCAGATGAGCGAGGACGTCGTACTCGCTCCGCGATCGGCCTTCGACGGCGATGCCGGCACCACCTGGGTCCCGGCCGCCACCGACGCCCAGCCCACGCTCACGCTCGGCTGGAAGGGCAAGCGGAGCGTCTCGCGGATCCAGGTCGCCCGTCCTGGCGGCGACAGGCAGCGGCTGGAGGTGATCCTCACCGGCGACAAGGGGGCCGTGCGGTCCGGTGTGGTGGACGCCGACGGATACGTCCGCTTCAAGCCGATCACCACCACGGAGCTCAAGCTCCGCTTCTACCCGGCCTCCAAGCGCCTGCAGGTCACCGAGCTGGTGATCCCCGGCGTCGAGCCGGCGAGCCGGCCATCGGGCATGCCGTTCCTGCTGCCGTGCGGGCTCGGGCCGAGCGTCCAGGTGAACGGCACGACCGTGCGGACCAAGGTCACCGGCAGTTACGCCGACCTGCTGGAGCAGCGGCCGCTGCGGTTCACCGGCTGCTCGCGGCCCGAGCTGGAGAAGGGGGACAACCGGGTGCGGGTGGCGGGCTGGGAGGCGTACTCGATCAGTGATCTGGCGGTCGGCGAGCTGCCCGCGAGGCCGCTGTCCGTGGACGGCGCCGCGACCGTCAGGACGTGGGCCGCCACCGAACGCGAGGTGCGGGTCTCCGCGCCCGAGGACGCCTTCCTCGTGGTCAACGAGAACCACAACACCGGCTGGCGGGCCACGCTCGACGGCCGGACGCTCACCCCTGCCCGGCTGGACGGCTGGAAGCAGGCTTGGGAGCTGCCCGCGGGGACGTCAGGCACGGTCCGGCTGGAGTACCTGCCCGACCGGCCGTACCGGCTGGCGCTGGGCCTGGGGCTGCTCGGCGTCGCGCTGCTCGCGCTGTTCTCGGTGGTGCTGCGTGGGCCGCGCCCTGAGCACGTGCGGCAGACCGCCTCGGCCGCGGACGCCCGGCTGCGGAGCTGGCGCGCGCCCTACGCGGTCGTGCTCGGGCTGGCGTTCGGAACCTGGGTGGCGGGGTGGCCAGGCATGCTCGTCACGGTCCTCGCGCTGGCCGCCGTGCCGTGGCTGCGCGGGCGGAACGAGCCGGTGCACTGGCTGCCCGCCGGGCTGTTCTGCATCGCCACGCTGAGCCTGGCCACGGCCATGGCGCTGCGCGAGCGCGGGGTGGAGGTGGCGGCGCTGGCGGACCACGTGCCGCAGCTCGCCGCCTGCGCGGCCGTGGGCGCGCTCTTCGGCACCCTGGTCAGGGAGCAGGAGCCGGCGCCGCCGGTTGAGGAGACGGCGCAGGAGGCGGCGGAGCGGCCCCTGACCCGCGCCCGCTGAGGCGCAGCGCGCTCTCCTCGACCAGGTGGTAGGAGGCCGCGCTGAGCAGCGCCGTCACCACGAACGTCACGGTCACGATCTGGACGAAGTCGCCGGTGAACAACGGGCTGCCGGTGAGCTTGTAGAACAGCGTGATCACGGGGGCGTGCCAGAGGAAGAAGCTGAAGGAGACGCGGCCCATGTAGGCGGCGACGGGATTGCCCAGCACACGGTGCCTGAGCGAGTCGCGCCGCGGGGCGAGCGCGAACGGCGCCACCACCAGGACCGCCACCGAGGACTCCAGGACCAGCCGCCAGAGTGACTGCGACAGGCTCGGCAGCGTCAGCTCACGCGGTCCGGCCAGCTCCGTGCTCAGCACCGCGTAGAGCAGCAGGGCCAGCACCAGGAGCTGCGGCGCCATCGCGTCGACGGCCTTGCCGCCCTTGCCCCACACCGACAGCACCGCCATCGCCATCCCCGCGGCGAAGAAGACCAGATGGTGTGGCAGCCACAGAGCCAGCTGATACTGCTGCAGCGCGTGGGAGACGACCACGCTGGTCAGCGAGACCACCGGCAGCACCGCGATGCCCACCAGCAGCCTGACCGGTCTGTCGCCGCCGCGAGCCCACCGGTGCAGCAGCCAGGCCAGCACCGGCAGCACCAGGTAGAAGGCCATCTCGACCGGCATCGTCCACATCTGGTAGAGGCCGTCTGGCGCCTGCTCCTGCTCGGTGTAGTTCTGCAGCAGGAGCAGCCACTTGACCCAGCCGGTCCAGTCGAGCGAGCTCCACGCCAGCAACACCGGCACCGTGACCAGCCAGTACGCGGGCATCACCCGCAGTATCCTGCGCCACAGATAGCGGGCGGGCCGGGGCGCCGGGGCGTCCTCCAGCACCGCCCGGGCCCACGGCCGGTAGAGCAGCAGGCCGGAGAGCAGGAAGAAGATCGGCACGGCGATGCCCAGCCTGCTCATCATCCAGGCGTACATGCCGTCGCGATACATCAGGCCCGTGTGGCCGCCGACGTGCAACACCCACACGCCGAGCGCCGCGAGGGCCCGGATGCCGTCGAGAGCCGCGTCACGGCCCTTCACGGCGCTTCCTCAGCACCAGGAGCAGATTCCACGTGGCGAACTCCCTCACGATCGGGACCTTCAGCACCGGGCGGTACCAGCCGGGCAGGTAGCGGGGCAGCGCGTCCACCAGCTGGAGGTCGTCCTGGGACCGCGCCCAGCGCAGGCCGCCGGCGACGGAGACGGAATAGAGGCTCCGGCCGTAGTGGTTCTTGGGCGGCTCGCCGTTCCTGTCCGCGTACCTGCGGGCGGCCCTGTCGCCGCCCAGATAGTGCCACGGCGAGGTCTCGTGCCCGCCCCAGGGGGACAACCAGTTGGTGTACGTGAGGAAGATCAGGCCGCCGGGCCGCGTCACCCGCGCCATCTCGGCGGCCATCCGCCACGGGTCCGGAACGTGTTCCAGGACGTTGGAGGAGAAACAGACGTCGAAGCGGGCGTCGGCGACAGGCAGGCTCATCGCGCTGCCCAGCACCGCGCCGCCGCGGGCGCCCTGGCCGGCCAGCTCGCCGGCGTCGACGTCCACGCACAGGCAGCGCGCGCCGGCGCGCCGGAACGCCGCGGAGAAGTAACCGGGGCCGCCGCCCACATCGAGCACGGTCTTGCCGGACAGTGACACGTAACGTCCCAGTTGGGCTGCGGTGTCGGCGGCGAGCGTGGCGTAATAGGCGCCCGGCACGGCCTGCTCGGTCCTGAACGCACGGAACAGGCGGATGGACCTGGCCAGATCGGCGCACATGCGCGTGACCCCCGAGCACTCGAGAAGCTGCCACTTTAGCGTGGTGCTGTCTCGGCGCAGGTCGACGCTAGACCAGGACAAGTGTGGAGTCGGCGGAGAGGATGCGCCGGTGGAGTCGCTGCACGGAGTGGGTGGGCTCGACGCCGGCACCGTCGATCAGCAGGCGCCGCAACTGCTGGTAGGTGTCGAGCGCCTCGATCTGGCGCCCGTCGAGATACAGGGCCAGCATGAGCTGGGCCCACAGTCGTTCCCTGGGCTTCTCGGTGTCCATGACCAGGCGCAGCCGCTCGATCGCGTCGGCGTACGCGCGGCGGGCGATGAGCAGGTCGACCAGTTCGGCCACCACGCTGATCCGCTGCTCCTCCAGGTAGTCCGCCTCGTCGCGCAGCGCCCTGACGGTCTGGGTGTCCTGCAGCGCCCGGCCGCGCCACTCACGCAGCGCGCTGTCGAACCGATCCCACGCGGTGATGTGGTCGTTGTGGTCGAGGGCGTGGCGTCCCTCCCTGGCCAGCCGCTTGAAGCGGGCCATGTCCAGGTCGTCGGAGCCGACCGTGATGCGGTAGCCGTTGGAGATCGTGCTGATCGGCGCGTTCGCCGGATCGCCGGGGGAGATGTATCTGCGCAGCTGGCAGATGTAGGTCTTGAGGTTGCCGAAGGCCGAGGAGGGGGGCGTGCCGTCCCAGAGCCGCTCGATCAGCGTGTCCGTGGGCACGGGAGAGTTGGCCTGCAGGAGCAGCAGCGCCAGCAGTTGACGGTGTTTCGGTCGTGGTGGTGACGAATAGTCACCGGTCGCGAGACGGATGCCGACGTTCCCTAACAAGAGGAACTCCGGCCTGCGTAAGTAGATGGGTGACTGCGTCTCCAGGGTGCTTTTCGGCAGTGTGAGCACTGCTCCTCTCCTTCCGTACGTTCGCAGCGGGCCCGGGATCTTCGAGGGGCGGCCCGGACGCATGCCGGATGGCCCGAGCCGTAGGACGGTGGAGCGGAGGGAGCGTCCGCGTGATGCGAGCACGTGGCTCACAGCAGTGGACGCGGCACTCGGTCGAAACCCTCTGGGTGATGACCCGAAAACGTTTACACCCGATCTGCCAAACGTGAACATATTCGTCGTCCAGCGGCGAATCAAGGGGTTGTGCGGTGTTGGCTTCCGTACTAAAACATGATTTTTTGTGTGCTGAGCCGGGTTCGGCGTATTACCCGCTGGTCACATCACGTTTTTCCGTGATGTGATCCCGGTCGGATACGCACTGTCATCGTCGGCGGCCGCGTTCTCCGCGCCGGAAGTGTTTGATCAGCTCGGGGTAGCGCTTGGTGTGCTGGCCGCCGTCCACCACGAGGGTGTCTCCGGTCACCCACGAGGATTCGGCGGAGGCGAGGAAGAGCGCGGCGGCCGCCACGTCGGCTGGTTCCCCGATCCGGCCCAGGGGGATGTTCGCGACGAACTCCCTGCGCAGCGGGGATCCGGTGAACGCCTTGGAGAGAGGGGTGTCCACCAGCCCGGGAGCGAGCGCGTTCACCCGCACCCCGCGCGCGCCGAGCTCCATCGCGGCGACCTTGGTGAGCATTTCCACGCCCGCCTTGGCCGCGCAGTAAGCGGCGAAGCCCTCGGCGGGCTGGCGGGCGTTGAGCGAGGCGATGTTCACGATCGAGCCGCCCTCGGACATGTGGCGCGCCTCGTGCTTGATCGACAGGAAGACCCCGGTCAGGCAGACCTCCACGATCCGCCGCCACTCGCTCGCCGCCAGCTCGGCGATGGGGGCGAGGGCGCCGACGCCCGCCGAGTTCACGCCGATGTGCACCGGGCCGAAGGCCGCCACCGCGGCCTCGATGCCCGCCGCCAGCTGGTCCTCGTCGGTGACGTCGGCGGGCTGGGCGAGGGCGCGCTCGCCCAGTTCTGCGGCGCGTTTGCGGACCGATTCCGCGTTGAAGTCGATCAGGGTCACGTCGGCGCCCTCGGCGTGGAAGAGCCTGGCGATCTCCCAGCCGATGCCGGAGGCGGCGCCGGTCACCACCGCGTTGCGGCCGGCCAGCCGGTTCATGACCGCGGCTGCCAGACGGGCTCGATGAGGTCCAGGCCGACGCCGGCCCCCCACTGGTTGCGGTAGCTCACCTGACCGGCGGGCTGCCGGACGGCCAGGCCCCACCGGCCGGTGGGATAGCCGAAGGTGACCATGCAGGCCGGACGCCAGCCCTCGGTCTTCGGCACGCGCAGGATCCGCATCGTCGCCGTGGGGTGATAGATCCCGAGCACGGTGGTCAGCGCGCTGCCCACACCGTGCGCGCGGGCGGCGAGCTGGGCGCTCCACACGGCGGGGAAGATCGACGCCCCCGACGGGTCCGTGGAGAAGGCGAACATCAACAGCGGATAGGTCTCGAAGTGGTCCGCCAGATACCGGGCCGACGCCAGAATGCGCGGCCCGTCGTGTGACTTGTACGGCCCGGCGAAGAGCCGGGTCAACGCGTCCTGGTACAGCGGGGCGAGGCGTGCCTTGATCGCTGGGTCATCCACCAGCAGGAAGCGCCAGCTCTGGAGGTCGCCCGCGCTGGGGGCGCGGACCGCCGCGTCGAGAATGCTCCGTTGCACCTCAGCGGGGAGGGGATCGGGCTTCACCCGGCGCATAGCGCGGGTCGTATAAAGCGCCTCAAAGATATCCATGACGCAATTTAAGCCGGAAAAAATGGCCTTGTCCGTGCTGTGTATCGCCCGTGAACCTGCCGTGTACCTGGGGTGGATCAGCGCCCAGCATTCTCCTTCTTCAGGAGGTAGATAGATATGCCAAGTCGGAAAACACAGGCAATTGCCAGCATGGCGCTCGGTCTCGCTCTGGTGGCGGGCGGAGCGTCCGCGGTTCCCGCGAACGCGGCGACCGCCGCCGCCGCGGCCACTCCGGTGTCGTTCGCGTGTCGAGGGGACTGGCCCTTCGACAACTTGTTCTTCACCAACAGCCAGACGGTCAATGTGAGCGTGCCGTCGTCGGTGGCCCGGGGCGCCACCTTCTCCGGCACCGGATCGTCCGGGGCCTTCGTCGTGCCCAAGTGGATCAACGGCGAGATCCCCGTCACGGAGTTGCGTGACTTCACCCTGACGCTGGTGATGTCCGGCCCCGGCGCCATCAGCGGCGCCACTCTCTCCGGTGGTGCCAACCTCGGGCCCGGCCCGCGCACCGTGACCACCACCAGCACGACCGTGACGATGAAGGTGGCCGGTCCGCTGCCCGCCGGTACGACGGTGACCCTGCCCAGCATCAAGATCACAGGAACGGCCGGCAACACGACCGGCACGATCAGGCTGAAGATCGCGGGCACCGACTACGCCAACCCGGGCCTGCGGATCACCTCGGTGGTTCCGGTCGACCCGGACCCGCCGATCATCGCCTCGTCGAGCTGCTACCCCTCGCCCAGTCCGGTACTGAGCAGCACCAACGTCACGTAGCAATCCGCGTACGACAGTGATGGAGGCAGGGCCGTCCGGTGACGTCCCGGACGGCCCTGCCACGGACGGGGCGCCGAGCGATCGTCGCCTCACCCTCTCGCTCCGGCGCGCGGGCCGCACACGACATCGACCAACGAGCAATTGAGGGGAGTCTCGATGCTCTTCCCAACGGACACGGTGGCCCTGGTCACCGGCGCGGTCAAAGGAATCGGCCGGGCCGTGGCCATGGACCTGGCCCACGAGGGTGCCGAAGTGATCGTGAACTACCGGCAGGACGAGGAGGCCGCCAAGGAGACCATCCGCCTGATTGAGGCGGCCGGCGGACGGGCCGCCCTCGCCAAGGCGGACATCGCCGACGAGGATTCGGTCCGGGGGCTGTTCAAGGAGATCAGGGAGACGTACGGCCGGTTGGACGTGCTGGTGGCCAACGCCGGGGTCTCCCGCGACCGCCACCTCATCACCATGGGCGTGGACCGCTTCCGCGAAGTCCTGGACGTCAACATGGTCGGCACGTTCTTGACCTGCCGCGAGGCGGTACGGCTGATGGAGCACCGCCGCAGCGGCTCCATCGTCACCATCTCGTCCGCCGTCGGCATCCACGGCGGACTGCCAGGACAGACCAACTACGCCGCCTCCAAGGGAGGCATCATCGCCTTCTCCAAGACGCTGGCGAACGAGGTCAGCAGGCGCGGAATCCGGGTCAACACGGTCGCGCCCGGCTTCGTGGAAACCGAGATGACCAATGCGCTGCCCGCCGCGCGGCGCAAGGAGTACTCCTCCCGGATCGGACTGGGCCGCATGGCGCGGCCCGAAGAGGTCGCGTACCTGGTGAGCTTCCTCGCCTCCAGCCGCGGCTCCTACATCACCGGCTCCGTGCTCGAGGTGCACGGCGGAGGCTTCGAGTACGGCGCCATCATCCACTAGAAGGAGAAAACCATGGACATCAACGAAATGCGCGCCGAGGTCGAGCGCCGTCAGATGACCTGCTCCCGGATCAAGAAGATGATCGTGTCCCGCTTGGACCTGACCATGGACCCGGAGTGGATCACCGACGACCAGTCCCTCTTCGGCCGTGGGCTGGAGCTGGACAGCCTCGACTTCCTCGAGCTCGCCGTGGGCGTCGAGGTCGAGTTCGGGGTGGCGCTCTACGAGAGCCAGATCTCGGTGTTCGGATCGGTCAGCACGCTGGCCAACGCGGTCGAGCCCGGTCTCCGGCGCAGCCGGTGGCAGCCCGACCTGCAGCCGCAGACATGACCCAGGACGCGGCCCCAGCCACGAACAGCGTCCAGCCGAAGCACTCCTATGACGCGGACGAGATCGCCAGGATCCTGCCGCACCGGTGGCCGATGCTCATGCTGGACTCCGCCACGGACATGGTTCCCGGCGTCAGCGCGACCGGCATCAAGAACGTCTCGAACGGTGAGTCCTGGTGCCCCGGCCACTTCCCCGGCAAGGTCGTCTTTCCCGGAGTCCTGGCCGTGGAGGCGCTGGCCCAGCTGGCCCTCCTGGTCTGTGCGGTCGATGCGCTGTACAAAGGCCGCCCCACCCGGTCGATCGGCTACCTGACGGGCCTGCGCAACTTCAGGTTCCGCCGGCTGGTCGTGCCAGGAGACCGGCTGGTCATGAAGATCGAGCGCACGGCCGGCGCGAACGGGACCGGCGAGTTCCGCGGCGAGGCCAGGGTCGACGGGGTGTTGGCGGTGACCGGTGTGCTCACCGCCGCGGACGCCCACTACGCCCACCACATCCAAAGCATGACGGCTGAAGGAGCCAGCAGATGACAGTCGTGACGAAGAACGGCACCCCGCTGAGTACGGCATATCCCGTGACCCCCGAGTTCCGGACGGTCGGCGGGACGGAACTCGCCTGGCGGTTCTCCACCCGCGAGGCGGAGTACAAGGCGCTGCGCGAGGACGCCGGCCTCATCGACTGGGGCGACGCCAGGGTGATCGAGGTCCGCGGCGAGACCGTCGACTTCATGCAGCGCCTGCTCACCAGGGACGTGGAGTACCTCGCAGGCGAGCGGTGTGTCTGCAGCCTGGTCCTGGACGAGGCGGGCAAGGTCGTCGACATCGTGACCGTCTACGGTCGCGACGAAGGCATGCTGCTGGAGAGCTCGCCCGCCGGCGGCGACCGGCTCTGGGCGCACCTGACCGCGCACGCGGACGAGAGCGTGGAGATCGTGGACCGGAGCGGCGACCTCACGGTCGTCGGCCTGGAGGGGCCCAACGCCTGGAGGATCATCGGCCGCCTCTTCGGCGAAGAGACGACCGCCATGCCGTTCGAGTCGATGGCCGACACCAGCCTCAACGGCACTGACGTGCTGCTCGCGCGCACCGGCGTCACCGGCGAGTACGGTTACAAGCTGATCACCGGCCACGCCGCCGCCGTCGAGTTCTGGCACATCGCCGCCGAGCGCGCCACCCCGATCGGGATGGAGACGGTCGAGGCGGCGATGCTCGAGGTCCGCCAGCCGATCATGCACCGCGAGGTGTCGGACGAGCACGGCGTGGTCGTCCTGGGCCTCAGCTGGCTGGTGGAGACCGCCAAGGAGACGTTCGTCGGCCGCGAGGCGATGCTGGCCGAGTTCGAGACGCCGGCGACCATCAGGACCATCGGCTTCGCCGGGGAGTCCGGTGGGACGGTTCCCGCCTCCGGCACGCCGGTGCTGGCCGACGGCCACGTCGTCGGCTCCGTGGTGCACGCGGTCGACAGCAGCGGCCTCGGCGCCGTACTCGGCTTGATGAGAGTGGACGCGACGCTGGCCGCGGCCGGCCTGCCGTTCACCGTGGGAGAGCTCGACGTCGAGACGATGAGCACCCCTTACATCCTGCCGAAGAGCTGGATCACCCCCATCTCGTAGGAAGGGCCGCTCGTGGAGCTTCATTCCGTAGTCGTGACCGGTCTCGGGATCATTTGCTCGGGAGGCAGGAACCCCAAGGAGTTCTGGGCGCGGCTCCTGACCGGGCAGACCGCGATCACCGCCATCCTTGATCCGGCGTACGCGGTCTTCGAATCCGCGTACGCCGGCCAGATCCCCGGCGAATGGCTGCTCGACCAACTGTCCGGCGCTGATCTGGAGCTCGACAAGGACTCGCAGATGGGACTCGTCGCGGCACGCCAGGCCATCGCGCACGGATCCCTCGATCTCACCGAAGCCGACGCCGGCCGGTTCGGGGTGGTGCTGGGCAGGTGTGTCGCGGCACGTAACCTCAAGCAGCGGGATGCCAGCGGCGGCTGGAAGTACCAGCCCATGCACGCCTCGCTCGACATCATCGCGGGCCGGGTGGCGGCGTACGGCCCGCGGATCCTCGTCAGCACGGCCTGCGCGGCCGGCGGCAACGCCGTCGGGATGGCCAGGGACAGGATCCTTGCCGGCGAGGCGGACGTCATGCTGGCGGGCGGGCTGGACCCGCTGCTGTTCGACGTGACGGCCGGATTCAACGGCCTGCAGGCGCTCAGCCCCGGCCCCACCCGTCCCTACAGCAGGTCCGACGGGCTCAGCCTGGGCGAAGGGGCGGCGTTCCTGCTGGTGGAGTCGCGGCGGCACGCTGAGGCCAGGGGCGCCACGCTCCTCGCCGAGGTGGCCGGATACGGCCTGTCCGCCGACGCCCACCACCCGACGGCCCCGGACCCCACGGGCCGCGGCGGCGCGAGCGCCGTCCGGCGCGCGCTGGCCGAGGCCGGCCTGGGCGTCGAGGACGTCGACTACGTCAGCGGGCACGGGACCGGCACGCCGGCCAACGACGCCATGGAGCGGAAGGTGATGCGCACGGTGTTCGGCGACCGGGCCGCCACCGTGCCGATGAGCAGCATCAAGTCCTTCGTCGGGCACACCCTCGGCGCGTCCGGCGCCATCGAGGCGCTGGCCGGGGTGATCGCTCTCAACGAGGACACGGCGCCCCCCACCGCGGGGTTCGACCAGGCCGACATCGAGGTCGCCGACCTGGACTTCGTGCCGAACGAGCCGCGTGCCATGCCGATCGACGTCGTGGTGTCCAACAACTACGCCTTCGGCGGCAACAACGTCTCGGTGGTCCTGCGCAAGCCCGGCGGGCCCGAGCGGCCGGTGCACCCGCCGCGGGAGGCCGTGATCAGCGGTCTCGGCCCGGTGTCCGCGCTGGGCGTGGGGGTGGCGCGGTGGCGGGCCGCCCTGGCGGAGGGCAGGTCCGGTGTCTCGCGGCGCGGCACGGGCATGCGCGCGGAGGCCGCCCCGCTCGAACGCCCGTACGCGCCAAGGAACGTGTGGCGGCACATGAACCACCTCTCCAAACTCTCCACCGCTGCCACCCGGCTGGCCTGGGAGGACGCCGGGCTGGCACTGCGCAGGGCGCAGATGGACGAGGTCGGCCTGATCTTCGCCACCGCCGGCGGCTCGATGGAGAGCGTGCAGAGTTTCGATCAGAGCGTGACGTCCGACCCCCGCCACGCGTCGGTCATGGACTTCTCCAGCGTGGTGCTGAACGCCACGGGCGGAGCGGTCTGCCAGGCGCTCGGCCTGCGGGGCGAGACGACCACGATCTGCCACGGAGGCGTGTCGGCCTCGCTGGCCCTGGACTGCGCCCTGGATCTCATCCGGGCGCGCAAGGCCGAGGTGGTCGTCGTGCTGGCCGCCGACGACCTCAACGAGCCCATGCTCGGCAGCCTCCTGGGGGGCGGCCGGCTCTCCGCGAAGGGCGCGGCACTGCCCTACGACCGGCGGCGGGACGGGGCGGTGCCGGGCACGGCCGCCGTCGCGCTGGTGGTGGAGTCGGCCGAGCACTGCGCGGCCCGCGGCGGCGTCCCGTACGCGCGGGTGATCAGCACGATGCACGCCAGCCGCGGCGGCGACGGCGAGTGCGACGCCGTGCGGCGGAGCCTGGCCGCCGCCGCGTCGGGAGGGCACCGGCCCGAACTGGTCGTGGGCATGGCCGACGGCAGTCCGGAGGACGCCGCGGAGGCCGAGGCGCTGGCCGCGTGCCTGCCGTCGGCGCTGGTGACCGCCCCGGCGGCGCTGACCGGTGGCTGCCAGGCGGCTTCTGGCGCCATGAACCTCGCGGTGGCCGCGCTGGCCGTGCGGGAGGGCGTGGTCCCGCCCGTCGCCGGGCTCGCCGAGCCGGAGGTCGGAGACCTCGCCCGCTACGTGACCCGTCCCGGTTCCGCGACGCGTGTCGACGCGGCCGTGGCGCTGACGGCCGCGATCGGCTCCGTTCGAGGAGCCGTCCTACTCGGAAGGCTGGGATGACGGTGTATCTATCGGAACCGACCCCGTTCGATGTGGCCGAGGTCGACCGCCTGCTGACGACCACGCGCTCGGTGCGCCGGCGCCTGGACGTGAACCGCCCTGTGCCTGCGGAGTTGATCCAGCAGGTGCTTGAGATCGCCATCCAGGCGCCCACCTCGCACAACCAGCAGAGCTGGCGCTGGTTGGTGATCACCGACGAGAAGGTCCGGGCGAAGATCGCCGAGCTGTTCCGTATGGCGTGGTACTTGAACCAGAAGCGGATCTCCGGCCTCTCGGGCCGCCGGCGGCACGCCGCCGAGACCCATCGGCTGGAGGAGTCCGTGGCGTCGCTGGTCGACACCATCGCGAAGGTGCCTGCGCTGGTCGTCCCGTGTGTGATGGGCAGGACTCCGGACATCGGCCGGGCCAACGCCGAATGGCAGAAGCGGGCGGCCAAGTTCGAGCGGGACGACATACGCCTGCAGGGCCGCATCGGCGAGATGATGGCCAGCAACTTCTACGGCTCCATCTATCCGGCCGTGTGGTCGTTCCAGCTGGCGCTTCGCAGCAGGGGCCTGGGCAGCACGATCACCTGCCTGAACCTGATGTTCCCCGGCCCGTTCGCCGAGGTGCTCGGGCTCCCGACCGCCGTGACGCCGATCTGCATGATGCCGGTGGCGTACACGATCGGCACCGATTTCCGGCCGGCCAAGCGCACCCCCGCCGCCGAGCGGACGTTCTGGAACCGATGGGGAGACGAGAAGGCGCCATGACCGGCATCGTGCGGAGGGTCAGGGCCAATGGGCTCGATCTGGCGGTCACCGTCGCGGGGGAGGGGCGCCCGGTGATCCTGCTCCACGGCTTCCCCGACTCCGCGGCGCTGTGGCGGCACCAGATCCCGCTCCTGGTGGCCGCCGGGTACCAGGTCATCGCGCCGGACCTGCGCGGGTTCGGCGCGTCGGCGAAGCCGGAGCAGACGGCCGCCTACCGGCTGCCCCTGATCGTCAGCGACGTGGCCAGGATCGCCGAGGCGTTGGGTGTGGACCGGGCGCACGTGGTCGGGCACGACTGGGGCGCCGCGGTGGCCTGGACGTACGCCGCCATGCTGCCGGCCAAGGTGGACCATCTGGTGGCGCTGTCGGTGGGTCACCCGGCCGCCCGCGCGCACCCCTCGGTGGAGCAGCGCGAGAAGTCGTGGTACGTGCTGCTCTTCCAGTTCCCGGAGGTGAGCGAGGAACTGCTGCGAACCGGCGACTGGCGGCTGCTGCGGGAGATCCTGGCGGATTCTGGCGACCTCGACCGCTATGTGGTGGACCTGGCCAGGCCGGGGGCCCTGACGGCGGCGCTGAACTGGTATCGCGCCAATCTCGCGCCCGCTCTGGAGCTCGCGCCGGCTCCTGTGGGCCTCCCTGTGCACGCTCCCACGCTCGGGGTCTGGTCGTCGGGCGACCGCCAGATCATCGAGGAGACGATGACGGGATCCGCGCGCTTCGTCCGCGGTCCCTGGCGCTACGAGCGGGTGGAGGGGGCGAGTCACTGGCTGCCGCTCGACGCCCCCGGTGTCGTCGGCGGCCTGCTCCTGGACTTCCTCGCGGGGCACGCCGAGCCGGTGCAGGCGGCACACCGGCGCCGCCGCAACTGAAGGAGAGGAACGTTGCCATGATCGCATGCTTCTTTCCCGGCCAGGGCACCCTGCGCCTGGGAATCGGCCAGGCGTTCCGCCGCCACCCCGCCGCCGCGGCGGCGCTGGCGGACGCGGAGCTCGTGCTCGGCCGCGACCTGTCCGCCCTGTGCTCGCGTGGCCCGCTGGCCACCCTGATCAGTACCGAGAACGCGCAACCGGTCGTGACCGCCTGCAACCTGGCGGGCCTGGCCGCGCTCCGGGCCAACGGGCTGGAGCCCGACGTGGTCGCCGGGCACAGCGTGGGCGAGCTGAGCGCGGTGCACGCCGCCGGGGTGCTGGACTTCACGGCCACGCTGCGCCTGGTGGACTTCCGTGCCCGGCTGATGGCCAGGGTCAGGCGCGAGGGCGGTATGTCGGCCGTGTTCGGGCTGAACGTCCCCACCGTCGCCGCCCTGGCCCGGGTCGCCGAGCCCGGCGGCACGCTCGCCGTGGCCATCGAGAACGGGGCCGACCACGTGGTGGTGTCCGGGCCGCCGGACGCCCTGGGCGGCTTCGTCCCGCTCGCCATGGCGAGCGGCGCCAGGAAGGTGCTCCCGCTCAGCGTGAGCCACGCCTTCCACAGCCCGCTCATGGCCGAGGTGGCGGACGAGTGGGCGGAGCGGGTCGGCGAGGAGACGCTGCGTGACCCGGCCTGCCCGGTCCTGCTCAACGCCACCGGCAGGGCGACCATGGACCGTGCGGAGATCAGACAGGGACTGATCGCCCAGTTCACCGGACGGGTGCTCTGGGCGGGCGTGCTGCGCAGCGCCGTGCGCATGGGCGTACGGGCGGGCGTGGAGGTGGGCGACAGCAAGGCCCTCACCGGGCTGGCCAGGGCGGCCGGGCTGAGCTGCGTGAGCATGTCCGATCCGGCCTGGCCCAGGATGACCCGCGCGCTGCGCGCCACCGCGCGGGCGAGCGCATGACCGGCACGGCGGCCGCCGGCCGCTGGTCGTGCTCGCGGGTGGACTACGGTTCGGCCGGTGCGCCGGCCGACCTGGTCCGGCCCGCGCCGTTGGAGGCGGTCTTCACCCGGCTCGAACGGCTGCGCTCGGGCGCGGGCGCCTCCCTGGCCTCCTGGGCCGGGCGGCTGGCGGCCAAGCACGCGGTGATCGAGGCGCTCGGCTACGACCGCGCGCCCGGCCCGCTGAGCGAGGTCGAGATCCTGCCCGCCACCCCACCGGGCTGCCGCCGCGGGCAGGCGTGCCCGCACGGCCACCCGCCCGCCGTCAGGTTCGGCGGGAAGCTGGCCGAGCGCGCAGCCGGAGCCGGGATCGCGCGGATCCAGGTGTCGGTGAGTCACACCTCGCACGTCGCCCTGGCGGTCGCCCTGGTGACCCGGACCCCGAACGGAGGATGAGCGGTGGATGCGCACCAAGCGGCCGTGCTGCACATGGACGCGTGGAACGGCCACGACCCGGCGCGGGTGGCGGCCACGGCCGACCTGTTCGACGCCCCAGGCACCGGCGGGCCCGTCGCCGGCGAGGAGTTGCGGGCGCACGCCGCGGAGCTGTTCGAGGCGTTTCCCGGGCTGAAGTTCGGCATCGACGTCGAGGCGTCCGGGCCCGGCCACGCCGTGCTCTCCTGGACGCTGGACGTCGAGCAACTGGGCCGCTATCTCGGCGTGCCGCCCACCCAGGCGACGGCCACGATCAGCGGCACCGACACCGTCCGCGCCGGCCACGGGCGGGTGCACGTGGCGCGCGCCTTCGACCGCCTCGACCTGCTCGACCGGCTCGGTATCCAGGTCTCGCCGCAGCCGCAGCCGATCCGCGGCTGGGAGTACGGCCTGGGGTCCCGGCTGGAGACGACCCGCGCGGAACGGCCTGGCGCGCTCGTCCTGACTCGCCTGGACGCCGCCGACCAGCAGGAGGAGGAGCAGGTCGGCATGCTCAGCGCCGCCGTGACGGCCGGCCTGCGCAACTCGCGGGGCTTCCTCGGCGCCGCCGAGCTGCACGTCGGCGGGCGCATGTACACGCTGAGCGCGTTCGACCGGCCCGAGTCCACCCGGGCCGTGCACATGAAACCCCATCAGCGGGCCGTACGGCGATTCTTCCGCTCGGGGCTCTGCACGGGCGGCGCGGTCACCGTGTGGACCCCGTTGCGCATCTCCGACTACGTCCGCTGCCCCGGCTGCGGGTCACTGAACGAGCTGTCGGCCACGCCGCAGTGCGCCTGCGGCCGGACGCCAGGACCACGGCCCCTGTTATGAACGAAGGAGTGACGATGACGACGACATTCGCCTTGGAGCACCGGGCGGGCGACAGCACCCGGCCCACCATAGTCCTGATGTCCGGTATGTTCGCCGGCGCGTGGACGTGGGATCTTACCTTCGAAGCGCTTACCGAGGACGGCTGGCCGGTCGCCCGCATCATTGAGCCGATCGCCAAATTGCCGGACCTCGCGGGCTCGGTGCCCAAGGTCAGGAAAGCCCTGATGGACACATGCGACAAGGCGGGGATCTCGGACGTGATCCTGGTGGGCGTGTCGATGGGCGCGGCCGTGGTCCTGGACGCGGCGCTGGCAGAGCCCGAACGCGTCCACGCGCTCGTGCTGACGGGCACCCCCGGGCTCACCCCCGATCCGGACCTCGGCATCGCGCCCGACTGGCGCGGCGGGAGTCTCATCTTCTCCGAGGACTTCATCGACCGCATGGCGAAGGCGCTCATCCACGAGGGCATGGACAACGAAGTCGCCACCCAGGAAGGGCTCGAGCGGATCAAGGCGGTCTTCACCGACCGCGACGGCATGGTCGGCATCAGCCGCGGGATCAGGGCGATCAGGCGCTACAACATCCGGGCGGCGCTCAAGCACACCCACTGCCCGGTGCTGAACATCTGGGGCGACTCGGACCGCACGACCCCGGTCGAGCCCTGGATCGCCGTCGCGGAGATGTACGACAACCACCGGCTCGTCCTGATCGAGCAATGCGGGCACGTGCCCATGGCAGAGAAGTCGGCGGAGTACATCGCCATCATGCGCGACTTCATGGCCGAACTCGACCTGGCGCACGCGGCCTTGGCATGAACATCCTCATGGGGGTGGACGCCCTTCAGCCGGAGCGGGTGGCGCGCGCCATGTCCGAGTGGGGGCCCGCCTACTCCGCCCGGATCTGCTCCCCCGCCGAGCGGGAGGAGTGGGGGAGCGAGCCCCTGGGGGTGGCCGCGTGCCTGGCCGTGAAGGAGTGCCTGATCAAGGCGCTGGGTGCCAGGCCGGACCCGTTCAGCTGGCACGACCTGAGGACCGGCGGCGTGGCCTGCGACAACGCGCGGGCGCTGCTGGCCGACGCCGGCCGGGCGCTCCGCGCGGCGGACGGCCCCGCGGAGTTCCGCGTCACGGGCTGCGCCGTCTCGGACCGCGGTCTGTGCGGGGCGGCGCTCTGGGGACAGAAAGAAGATCACATCTTGGCCATCGCGGTGCTCTTGGAGGAGGGATCGTGCGCACAGCACTCGAGTGCGAAGGACTGACGAAACGGTACGGCGGCCTGCTGGCCGTGGACGGGCTGAAACTATGCGTGGCCCAGGGCGAGGCGTACGGCCTGCTGGGGCCGAACGGCTCCGGCAAGAGCACCACCATCGGCATGATCGTCGGTGTGCTGGCGCCCGACAGCGGCATCGCCAGGGTGCACGGCCACGACGTGTGGCGGCAGCCGCGGCAGGCCAAGGGGCTCGTCGGCTACGTGCCGCAGGAAGTGGCGCTCTACCCGGACCTCACCGGGCGGGAGAACCTGCGCTATTTCGGCAGGCTGTTCGGGCTGCGCGGGCGCCGGCTCGCGGAGCGGGTGTCGGCGCTGCTGGACGTGGTGGGCCTGGCCGACCGTGCCGACCAGTTGCTCGGCACGTACTCGGGCGGCATGCAGCGGCGCATCAACATCGCCGCCGGTCTGGTGCACGAGCCGTCCGTGCTGATTCTCGACGAGCCGACGGTCGGCGTGGACCCGCAGAGCCGCAACGCGATCCTGGAGAGCGTCCAGCGGCTCGTGGCCGACGGCATGACCGTGCTCTACACCTCCCACTACATGGAGGAGGTCGAGAAGGTGTGCGACCGGGTCGGCGTCATCGACCACGGCCGCATCCTCGCGGAGGGGACCCCCGAGGAACTGATGGGCATGCTGGCGCCGGGCGGCCGGACCGAGATCGAGGTCGAGGGCGACGTACGGGCGGCCGAGGCCGCGGTGGCCGCGCTGGCCGGGGTGACGGTGACCGCGCACCGCTCGCGGCTCCTGATCGCCTGGGGAGAGGGCGCCGACCGGCTGGCGGACGTGCTGCGGGCCCTGGACGGCGTGGTGACCGTCGTACGCACCGAGGCGGTCCGGCCCACCCTCGAAGAGGTCTTCCTGCAGCTGACCGGCACCTCGTTACGCGACTGAACGGACTGTCCGATGCGAACCATCCTCGTCATGAGCGGCCGGGAGTTCACCGCCCGCCTGCGTGACAGAACCGCCCTGCTGGTGATCGTGCTCGCGCCCGTCGTGCTCGCCTCCCTCTTCAGCTTCGCGCTCGGACGCGCGGATCCGCCGGCCGGCGGTGTGCTGGGTGTCGTGAACCTGGACGGCGGAGAGGCCTCCACCCAGGTCATCGACGAGGTCGCCAAGTCGCCGGAGCTCGCCGCGGTCATCAAGCTGCGCCGGCTGCCCTCCGAGCAGGCGGCCGAGCAGGCGCTCAAGACCGGTGAGATCGGCGCGGCGGTGGTGTTCCCCGCGGACTTCAGCCGCAACGTGGAGCGCGCGGGCGGGCAGTCGCTGCGCGTCCTCAGCCCCGCGGAAGGGGCCCGCGGCGGCGTCGCGGCCAAGGGCGTGGTGGACCGCGTCTCCGCCGCGGTGTACGCCAGAACGCTGGCCACCAAGGTAGCCGTGCTCGGCGACGTCGCCGAGGACGAGGCGAAGGGGCTGGCCGAGAGCCATCACGTCCCGATGGCGGGGCTCACGCTCACCACCCAGACCATGCCGGGCGGCTCGTCCGTCGCGGCGGCCTACTACGGGCCTGGCATGGCGCTGCTCTTCGGATTCTTCGCCGTGGCCGCGGCCGCGCGCAGCCTGCTGGCCGAGCGGCGGCTGGGCACGCTGGCCAGGATTCGGGCCACGCCCGTCTCGCCGCTGGCGGTGGTGGCCGCCAAGGGCCTGGTCGGTTTCGTCTTCGCACTGCTCAGCATGGTGACGACCTGGGCCTCGTCTGCGCTGCTCTTCGGCGCGGACTGGGGGGAGCCGGTGGCGGTCGTGGCGCTGCTGACGGTCTTCGCGCTCGCCGCGACGGGCATCACCATGGCGTTGGTGTCCGGGCCGCGTACCGGTGGTGAGACGGAGGGCTCGCTGTTGGTGACCGCGTTCACCTTCGCCATCCTCGGCGGCAACATGGTCAGCCTCTACCAGATGCCCGAGTTCATGCAGTGGGTCTCGCTGCTGACCCCCAACGGGTGGGCCACGCGCGGGTTCTCGATCCTGACGGCGGGCGAAGGCGGGCTCGCCGACCTCGGCGCTCCGCTCGCGGTGCTCGCCGTCATCGCGTTGTTCTTCGCCGGCATGGTCGTCGTGCGATTCAGGAGGGGACTCACGTGAGCCGTTTCGCCGCCCTCTTCGGGGGCGTCTACATCGTGGCCGCGCTGGTGGCGGCCAACCTGCGGCGACAGGGCCGCGACCGCATCGGGCTCTTCTTCATCGTCATCCTGCCCTTCGTCATCATCACCGTCGTCGGGCTGGCGCTCGGCGGGCACTCCAGCGACGTGCAGCGCTTCCGCCTCGGACTGGTGGTGGAGGGAACCGGAGCTGGCTCGGCCGAGCTGATCACGAGCCTGGTGGAGCATCCCGGCCTGACGGTGGCGAAGGTCGCAGGAGGAGAGCGCGAACTGCGCCGCCAGATCGGGCAGGGCTCGCTGGTGGCCGGCCTGGTGGTGCCCGAGGGCGCCGACTCCACGGCCGCCGCTCTGCGGTTCGTCATGGTGGAGAACAGCGGTGAGGCCGCCGTCGTACGCAACAACGTGCACGCCGCGCTCGGCCGGTACGGCGCGCTGGCCGACGCTCGGCGGGTGGCCGAAGCGGTCGGCGTCACCCCGGCGCAGGTCGACACGGCGGTGGCGGAGACCGACCCGATCTTCGCCGACATCCGGATCGTCCCGGGCGCCGAGTCGCTGCGGCTCGGGTTCGCCTACACCGCGCCGGCCAATCTTGTGTTGTTCACCTTCATCAACTCGGCGGCGGTCGCCGGCGCGCTGGTGGAGACCAGGCGGCTGGGCATCAGCCGCCGGAGTCTGGCCGCGCCGGTCAGACCGGGAGTGCTCCTGGCCGGGGAAGCGGTGAGCCGCTACCTGATCGCCCTGCTGCAGGCCCTGCTCGTGGTGGTGGTGACGGCCCTGCTCTTCGGCGTGGAGTGGGGACCGCCCGCCGGAGTGCTGGTGGTCACGGCGGCTTTCTGCCTGGTGGCGACGGGGGTGGCGATGCTCGTGGGCAGCCTCGCCAAGACCGGCCTGCAGGCCGCCGCGCTCGCGCCGCCCATCGGCATCATGCTGGGCATGCTCGGCGGCTGCATGTGGCCGCTGCTCATCGTGCCGCCCGTGCTCCGGGCCGCCGGCCACGTCTTCCCGCACGCCTGGGCGATGGACGCCCTGCTGGCGCTGCCACTGCGCGGCCTCGACGGCGCGCTCACGCCCCTCGCGGTGCTGCTCGGCATGGGGATCGCGCTGACCGCCGGGTCGATGTTCATGTTCCGCCGTTCGGTCATGAGGATGAGGTGAAGACCATGAGTACCGAGGCGACCACCATTGACGATCTCGCCTGTCCGCGGTTCACCCCGATGGTCGAGTCGATGCGGGCGTTCATGGTGCGTACCGCGTCACCACACCTGGAACCGTCCGCCCTGATGGACACGGCGATGGCCGAGACGGGACTGTCTGACTTCGGTGACCCGTCGTTCCACGAGCCGCTGGCCGTCCTGTGCGAGTCGCTGGCGAAGGACGTGTCGCTGAGCCCCTTCGGGCAGGTGTACGCGTGGAACCAGATCAGCCGGCTGCTGATGAACAGGCTGCTGGTCGAGGACCTGGTCCGCACCGATCCGAGCATCCTCGACATCTCGATCGAGCGGCCGATCGTGATCGCGGGGATGCCCCGATCGGGCACCACTCACCTGCACAACCTGCTCTCCGCCGATCCCGCGCTGCGCTCCATGCCCTTCTGGGAGGCGAACGAGCCGGTGCCGCCGCCGCAGGAACGCCGCGTGCGCGCCCGGCGTGACCCGCGCCTCGACCGGGCCAAGCAGGTCGTCGGCATGCTCAACACGTGCATGCCGAGGTTGCGGCAGATGCATGAGATGACCGTCGGGCACCGGCCGGAGGAGATCCATCTGCTGGCTCTGGCGTTCTCGACGTTGTACTTCGAAACGTGGGCGGGCGGGCTGCCCACCTACCGCGACTGGTACCGGTCGGCCGACCAGACGTTCGCCTACCGCTACCTGCGCAAGGTCCTCCAGGTCCTCACGCGGTTGCGCGGCGGCTCCCGCTGGGTGCTGAAGTCGCCCCAGCACCTGGAGCTGTTCGAGCCGCTGTCCACGGTCTTCCCCGACGCCACCGTGGTGGTCACGCACCGTGACCCGTACTCGGTCGCGACCTCCTTCGCGACGATGCACGCCTACACCGCGCGGATGTACCTCGACAAGGTGGACGTGGCCCGGGTGGGCGCGTACTGGGCCGACCGGACCCGCCACATGCTGGCCGCCTGCACCGGCACCAGGGACCTGCCGGCGCCCGAGCGCTCGATCGACGTGCGGTTCGCCGCGCTCGTCGCCGACAACCTGGCGGTGGCCGAGGCGGTGTACGAGCGGGCGGGGCAGCCCTTCACCGACGTGGCGCGGGAGCAGCTGGCCGCGTACGTGGCCGCGCACCCGCCGGGCAGGCACGGGCGGGTCGCCTACGACCGCGGCATCCTCGGGACCGATGACGGATGGGGCGAAACGTTCGCCGCGTACATCCGGCGGTTCGGGGTCGAGGAGGAGACATGAACGGCCGTGACGGCACGATCCTCACGGGCGCGGCGGACCCCCGCGACCCGGTGGCCCGTCTCGCCGCGCTGCTCGATCCCGGCACCATGCGGCCGATCGGGTCGGCCGCCGGCGGCGTGCAGGTGGCCTGGGGACGGGCGGACGGGGTGCGTGTGGTGGCCTTCTGCACAGACGCGCGGGTCCAGGGCGGGGCACTCGGCGCCGACGGTTGCGAGCAGGTGGTCCGCGGCTACGACGTGGCCATGCGCGAGCGGCTGCCGATCATCGGCGTCTGGCACTCGGGTGGCGCCCGGCTCGCCGAGGGCGTCGAGTCGCTCGACGCGGTCGGCCGGGTCTTCGCGGTCATGACCCGGGCTTCCGGGTTGGTCCCCCAGATCTCCGTGGTGGCCGGGCCGGCGGCCGGCGGTGCGGCGTACGGCCCCGCGCTGACCGACATCGTCATCATGGCCGGCCCAGGCCGGATCTTCGTCACCGGTCCCGACGTCGTCAGGAGCGTGACGGGGGAGCGGTTCGACATGGAGACTCTCGGCGGCCCGGAACCGCACAGCAGGCGCAGCGGCGTGGCGCACATGGTGACCGGCACGGAGATGGAGGCCTGCCACGCGGCGCGGCGGCTCGCCGCGCTGCTCGGCCACCAGGGTCTGTTCCGGCCGGAGGTGGCCGAGGCCGACCTGTCCGGCCTGCTGCCCGACTCACCGCGCCGCGCCTACGACGTCCGGCCGCTCGTCACCGGGATGCTGGACGAGCCCGGCGTGGAACTGCACCCCCGATGGGCGCCGAACATCGTCACCACGCTCGGCAGGTTCGCGGGCCGGACCGTCGGGGTGGTGGCGAACAATCCCCTGCGTCTCGGAGGCTGCCTGGACGCGTTGTCCGCGGAGAAGGCCGCCAGGTTCGTACGCATGTGCGACGCGTTCGGCACCGCCTTGATCACTCTGGTGGACGTGCCCGGCTACCTGCCCGGCATCACCCAGGAGCACGGGGGCGTGGTCCGGCGCGGCGCCAAGCTGTTGCACGCGTTCGCCGAGTGCTCGGTGCCGCGCGTCACGGTGGTGACCCGCAAGGCCTACGGTGGCGCCTACATCGCGATGAACTCCCGTGCGCTCGGCGCGACCAAGGTGTTCGCCTGGCCGGACAGCGAGATCGCGGTCATGAACGCGGTCGCGGCGGTGCGGGTGCTGAAGCGCCGCGAGCTGGCGGCCGCGTCGGAGGAGGAGCGGCCGGGTCTGGAGGCCAGGCTGGCCGAGGAACACGCCGCGCGGGCCGGCGGGCTGGGGCGGGCGCTCGAGCTCGGGGTGGTGGACGAGGTCGTGGAGCCGGAGAAGACGCGGGGCGCCATCCGCCGGGCCCTGGCCGAGGCGGTCCCCGCGCGGGGCGCGCATGGCAACATCCCGCTCTGACACTTTTGTTATCCAGAAGGGGCTGCGACGGTTTGTCAGCAAATGCTAATTTCCAGTAGCGAGCGGGTCGCAGGCGGTGGACGGTGACTTGTCGTTCGGGGTGACCAGGTGTCTCATGTAACACGTTCTCATGTCCCGCGACCGCCAGGAGGATTCTGGATGCGACGCACACCTGTTCTCGTCCTCGTCGCCATCGGCACGTTCCTGGTCGTGCTGGCGGGCATGGTCCGGATCTGGGCCGCCGACAGGATCATCTCGGCGCCGGCGAACCAGTACAGCGTGCTCGAGTTGGCCGCTCCCAGCTCGCAGTACTTCTCCATCGCAGAAGGCAAGGTGCTGACCGCCGACCTCAGCGTGCTCGTCACCACCCGGGGCGACGTCGCGCAGGCGACCGACTCGCGGGTGGTCTGGGACGAGTTCACCGTGGTAGACGACGTGACCAACGACCACTCGCAGATCAACATCTCCGAGCGGCGCAGCGCCTTCGACCGGCACACAGGCGTGGCCGTCAACTGCTGCGGCGTCAGCGTCGACAAGGAGCCGGTGCGCCTGGAGGGTCAGGTCTACCTCTACCCGTTCGGGGTGGAGAAGAAAACCTACAAGTTCTTCAGCCAGACGGCCCGCAAGGCCTTCGACTCGACCTTCGTCGGCGAGGAAACGATCAACGGGGTGCCCGTCTACAAGTTCCAGATGCGGGTGCCACCCACCAAGATCGCGACCATGACCGCTCCCGGTTCGCTCTTCGGCCTGGATGAGGAGGGCGACGTCCAGCTCGACCGCTGGTACGAGGGCGTCGAGACGCACTGGATCGAGCCGACGAGCGGCACTCCCGTCAAGCAGGAGGTGCACCGCGACGAGACGCTCACGACCCAGGACGGTGTCGAGCGCACCAAGGCCCTGGTCATCACCGCCACCTACACGCCGAAGACCGTCGACGCCATGCTGCGCGTGGCCACCGACGCCACGAGCCAGATCACGTTGCTGAAGGTCACGATCCCCATCGCGCTGCTCGCGCTCGGCGTGCTGGTGCTCCTGGTGGCGGTGTTCGTCGGACGCAGGCGGGGTACGGCCGAATGACCAACTAGAACGCGTTGCAGTTTGCTCCCCGCCGGTCGTATCGTCGAGGCATGCGGACACGTGTCACGGACATGTTCGGAATCGACCTGCCGATCTTCGCCTTCAGCCACTGCCGCGACGTGGTCGCCGCGGTCAGCCGGGCCGGAGGGATGGGTGTGCTCGGCGCTCTCTACTTCACTCCCGAAGAGCTCGAACTGGAGCTCAAGTGGATCGACGACCACGTGGACGGCAAGCCGTACGGCGTGGACGTGGTCATGCCCGCCTCCTACGAGGGCGCCGACTTCGCGCCCGACGAGCTGGTGGGCCGCCTGCAGTCGATGATCCCCCAGGGCCACCGCGCCTTCGTCGAGGAGCTGCTCGGCAGGCACGGGGTGCCGGCGCTCTCCTCGGACGCGGATCCCGGCAGGGTGCTGCTCGGCTGGACGGACGCCACGGCCCGGCCGCAGGTGGAGGTCGCGCTGCGGCACCCCATCGCCCTCCTGGCCAACGCCCTCGGCCCGCCGCCCGCCGACGTCGTGGACCTCGCCCACGCCCAGGGCGTCAAGGTCGCCGCGCTCGCCTCCACCCCTCGCCACGCGCTCAAGCAGGTGGAGGTGGGCGTCGACGTGGTGGTGGCCCAGGGCACGGAGGCCGGCGGCCACACCGGCGAGATCTCGACCATGGTGCTGATCCCGCAGGTCGTGGATGCCGTGGAGGTGCCCGTACTGGCGGCGGGCGGAATCGGCAACGGCCGTCAGATGGCGGCGGGGATGGCTCTGGGCGCGGAGGGCGTGTGGACCGGCTCGCTCTGGCTCACCGTCGAGGAGGCCGACACGCCGGAGATGGCCAGGCGCCGCATCCTGGAGGCCACCTCCAGGGACACCGTCAGGTCCCGCAGCTGGACGGGGAAGCCGGCGCGGCTGCTCAGGAACGAATGGACCGAGGCGTGGGAGTCCGCGGAGTCGCCGGGGACGCTGCCGATGCCGCTGCAGTTCATGCTGGTCTCGGACGCGCTGCGGCGGATCGGCCGGTCGGACGCGTCGGAGCTCGCGACGTTCCCCGCGGGCCAGATCATCGGCATCACCAACCAGGTCCGCTCCACGAAGGACGTGGTGTTCGGCCTCCTGGAGGAGTACGCCGAGGCCCTCGACCGCCTGAAACGCCTCACCACCGACTGACCCCTGAACGGGAAACGACTCGCCGGCCTCCCCGCGCATCTCCCCGTGATCCATGCGTGGGAGCCGGCGATGCCTGGCGACGAACTCATCGGCGCTCAGGCGCCGCTTGCGCGGGAGCGGTCGCAACTCCGTCGCGGGTGATGTGGAACATCTCGCCCGCCTCAACCCGATCCATGACGGCGGCGGAGTCGTCGCGCAACTCCCGCTGGGTGATGACCTTCGCCATGCGCCTGCCGTACCCCTGCGTCTCTTCAGTGGGAGTGGTAGGCAGGGGGGCGCTTTTCGCGGAAGGCGCGGGCGCCTTCCGCGGCGTCCTGCGAGCCGATGACCGGCCAGCCGAGCTCGTCCGACACCTTCAGCGCCTCCGGCTCCGGCAGTCCCAGCGTGTCGCGGTACGCGCGCAGGATCGCCTGCACGGCCAGCGGCCCCGACGCCGCCACGTCCGCCGCCAGGTCGCGAGCCGCGCTGAGCGCCTGGCCGTCCGGCACCACCCGGTTGACCAGGCCCATCCCCAGGGCCTCCGCCGCCGTGACCGCGCGTCCGGTGAGCAGCAGGTCCATCGCGTGGCAGTACGGGATCTGGCGGGGCAGGCGGACCGCGCTGCCGCCCATGGGGAACAGCGCCCGCTTGGCCTCGAACAGGCCGAGCGTGGCCGACTCCGCCACGATGCGCAGGTCGGTGCCCACCAGCAGTTCCGTGCCGCCCGCCACCGCGTAGCCCTCCACGGCGCTGATGATCGGCTTGGTCGGCAGGTCCTCGCGCAGGAGGCCCTTCCAGTGGTAGTTCGGGATCTGCGCGGCCCTTTCCTGGACCTCCGGGTCGCTGGACGGCAGGCCCATGGCCTTGAGGTCGGCGCCGGAGCAGAACGTGCCCGCCGCGCCCGTCAGGATCGCCACCCGGATCCCGGCCTCGGCCGACGCGTACGCCCACGCCGAGGCCAGGCCGACCAGCATGTCCGAGGAGAGCGCGTTGCGGGCCTCCGGGCGGTTCATGGTGACGATCAGGACATGGCCGTCGCGTTCGATCCGGCAGTGGGGAGTGCTGATCGTCAAGAGCTCCACGTACGCCTCCGAAGTCACGAAGATCAAGCGCTTGCTACCAACTTTGCCCCAGGATACGCTCCCCCCAACAAACGAGAACAGGTTCCTATTTGCCCGCTCGCCTGAGGAGTTCGGATGGGGACGCTCGGTTTCTGGAGGCTCGCACAGGCGGATCCCGAGTGGGTCGCGGCGGTGGATCCCGACGGTACGGAGCATCGCGCGGGCGACCTGCTGGCCAGGGCGAACCGTCTCGTTCATGGGCTGCGCGAGCTGGGTCTGCGGCCCGGCGACGGCTTCTGCGGGCTGGTCCCGAACGGCGCCGACGGCCTCGTCCTCTACCTGGCCGCCCTGCAGGCCGGCTGGTACTACACCCCGATCAACTGGCATCTCACCGGGCCCGAGATCGCGTACATCCTGTCCGACAGCGAGGCCAGGGCCTTCTTCGTCCACCCGAGACACGCGGCCGAGGGCGCCAGGGGCGCCGAGGTCATCGCCGCGGAGCGCCGGTTCGCCACAGCCGATACAGCGGGTTTCCGCCCGATCGGCGAGCTCACCGACGGCCGGCCGGACACTCTGCCGCAGGACCGTACGGCCGGCGCCACCATGCACTACACCTCGGGCACGACAGGCAGGCCCAAGGGTGTCCGGCGACCGCTGACCGGCCTCGACCCGGACGACGGGGCCGAGTCGATGGCGTTCCTGCCGAGCATGTTCGGCATCACCGCCGGGCGGCCCAACGCGCATCTGGTCACCTCGCCGAGCTACCACACGGCCGTCACCCAGTTCGGCGGCACGGCCCTGCACATGGGTCACACGCTGGTCTACATGGACCGGTGGGACGCCGAGGAGATGCTCCGGCTCTGCGAGCGCCACCGGATCACCAACTCGCACCTGGTCCCCACCCACTTCAAGCGCCTGCTGTCGCTCCCGGCGCGGACCCGCGAGAAGTACGACCTGTCCTCGCTGAGGTGGATGATCCACGCCGCGGCCCCCTGCCCGGTGCCGGTCAAGCAGGCCATGCTCGAATGGTGGGGCGACGTGGTCTACGAGTACTACGCGGCCACCGAGGGCGGCGGCACCCTGGCCACCCCCGAAGACTGGAGGTCCCACCCGGGCACGGTCGGGCGGGCCTGGCCGATCAGCGAGCTGCTCGTCGTCGACGAGGCCGGCGAGCCGGTGCCGACCGACGCCTCCGGCACGATCTACATGAAGATGATGGGCTCCGGCTTCGAGTACAAGGGCGACCCGGCCAAGACCGAGGCGAACCGGCTCAAGGACTTCTTCACCGTCGGCGACATCGGCTACCTGGACGAGGACGGCTTCCTGTACCTCCGCGACCGCAAGGCCGACATGATCATCTCGGGCGGCGCGAACATCTACCCCGCCGAGATCGAGAACGAGCTCGTGATCCATCCCAAGGTGGCCGACGTGGCCGTGTTCGGGATCCCGGACGAGGAGTGGGGCGAGCAGATCAAGGCCGTCGTCGAGCCCGCCGCAGGCATCGAGCCGGGACCGGAGCTGGCGGCGGAGCTGATCGCCTCGCTGGAGGGCCGGCTGGCCAGGATGAAGTGGCCGAGGAGCATCGACTTCATCGCCGAGATGCCCCGCGAGCCCAACGGCAAGCTGCTCAAACGCAAACTCCGCGACCCGTACTGGGAGGGACACGACCGTGCCATCTGATCCGCTGGTCGCCCGGCACGTCCTGGAGTTCCCCGGTGGCTACACGCGTACGACCGGGCCGGTCATCGGCCGGTTCCTGAGCGAGTTGCGCGCGCGTCGCATCGTCGGGGTGCGTACGAGGGAGGGCAGGGTCCTGGTGCCGCCCCTCGAGTACGACCCCGCCACCGGCGAACCGGTCACCGGCGAGTACGTCGAGGTCGGCCCGGCCGGCACGGTCACCACGTGCGCCTGGGTCGAGGAGCCGCTCGACGGCCACCCGCTCGACCGCCCGTTCGCGTGGGCGCTGATCGACCTGGACGGTGCGGACACCGCGCTGGTGCACGCCGTGGACGCCGGGGACCCCAAGGCGCTGCGGGCGGGCACCCGGGTCTGGCCGGTCTGGCGCGACCGGCCCACCGGCAACATCACCGACATTTCGTATTTCGTTCCTGAGGTCACGAAGATCGTGTCGAACGTGCGCACCGAATACCGACTCCAGGCCGGTGGCGCGCTGCGCGTCTTCCTTGAGGGCGTCCGGCGCGGAGTCTTCCTCGGCGGCCGGTGCGCCGCCTGCGACAAGGTGTACGTGCCCTACCGCCTGTCCTGCCCCCAATGCGGGAACGCCATCCCGGAGACGATCGAACTCCCCGACACAGGCACGATCACCACGTTCGCCATCAACAACCTGCCCGACCCACGGGCTCCGGAGGTGCCGTTCGTGTCGGCGTACATTCTGGTCGACGACGCCGACATCCCCATGATCGCGCTGATCGGCGACGTCCCCGCGCACGAGGTACGCCAGGGCATGCGCGTCAAGGCGGTCTGGGTCCCGGAGGGCGAGCGTACGGCGTCCATGGCGAACGTCCGCTGGTTCGCCCCCACCGGCGAGCCGGACAGGGAGCTGCCATGAGAGAGATCGCGATCGTCGCGTTCGCCCAGACGCGGCACACCGGCCACGACACCGGGCTGACCGAGTCCGAGCTGATCCTGCCCGTGATCAACGAGGTCAAGGAGCGCACCGGGCTCGACCGGTTCGGCTTCACCTGTTCGGGGAGCTGCGACTACCTGGCGGGCGCGCCGTTCTCGTTCGTGTCGTCACTCGACGCGCTGGGGGCCTGGCCGCCCATCCAGGAGAGCCACGTGGAGATGGACGGCGCCTGGGCCCTGTACGAGTCATGGGTACGCCTCCAGCACGGCGACATCGACTCGGCCCTGGTCTACGGCTTCGGCAAGTCGTCGACCGGCGACCTGAACACGATCATGACCCTCCAGCTCGACCCGTACTACCTGGCGCCGCTCGGGCTCGACCGGCTGTCCTACGCCGCCCTCCAGGCGAGCGCGCTCGACGCGGACCGGGACGAGCTCGACGAGATCGTCCGCCGCAGCCGCGCGGACGGCAGGAGCAACCCGTACGCGCTCGACCTGCCCGAACTGGACGACGCGGACTTCGCGGTGCGCCCGCTGAAGCGGACAGACGTGCCGCCGGTCACGGACGGAGCCGCCGCGGTCGTGCTGGCGGCCGGCGATCTGGCGCGTGAGCTTTGCGGCAACCCCGCCTATATCAGGGGTATCGCACACCGCATAGAGCCCCACTACTTGGGTATGCGAAATTTGACCTTGTCGGCCTCCGCAGCCGATGCCGCACGCGCCGCGGGGGTCGGCAAGGGTCCCGTCGAGGTGGCCGAGCTGCACGCACAGTTCCCGCACGAGGAGATCATCCTGCGGGCGGCGCTGGAGCTGGGCGGCGACACGACGATCAACCCGTCCGGTGGCCCGCTGGCCGCCAATCCCGTCATGGCCACGGGTCTCATCCGCATCGGCGAGGCGGCGCGCCGCATCCTCGACGGCGACGCGAGCCGTACGGTCGCCCACGCCGCGAGCGGACCCTGCCTGCAGCACAATCTCGTCACCGTCATGGAGGCATGAGATGGCCATGAACAGGTGCGCGGTCATCGGCGTCGGGCAGACCCGCTACAGGACCAGGCGGCCGGACGTGTCGATCGCCGGGCTGGTGCGGGAGGCGGCGCTGCGGGCGCTGGAAGACGCCGGGCTCGGATTCGAGGACATCGACGCCGTGGTGATCGGCAAGGCGCCGGACCTGTTCGAGGGCGTGATGATGCCCGAGTCGTACCTGGCCGACGCGCTCGGCGCGGCCGGCAAGCCGATGACGCGGGTGCACACGGCGGGCAGCGTCGGCGGGTCCACGGCGCTGGTCGGCACGAGCCTCGTCCAGGCCGGCGTACACGAGCGGGTGCTGGTCGTGGCGTTCGAGAAGCAGTCGGAGAGCAACGCCACCTGGGCGCTGTCCACGCACCTGCCGTTCAGCGCGTCGCTGGTGGTGGGCGCCGGCGGCTACTTCGCCCCGCACATCCGCGAGTACATGCGCAGATCGGGCGCGCCCGGCCACATCGGCACGCTCGTGGCGGTCAAGGACCGGCTGAACGCGCTCAAGAACCCCTACGCGCACCTCAGGATCCCCGGCATCGACCAGAAGATGGTCGAGTCCACGCCGATGCTGTGGGAGCCGATCCGCTACCTGGAGACCTGCCCGTCCAGCGACGGCGCCTGCGCGCTGGTCCTGTCCTCGGAGTCCGCGGTCACCGGCACGCCGGCCTGGGTGCACGCGACGGCCATGCGCTCCGAGCCGATCTTCCGCGCCGGGCGCGACACGGTCTCGCCGCAGGCGGGCAAGGACTGCGCGGCCGACGTCTACCGCCAGGCCGGCATCGCCGACCCGCGACGGCAGATCGACGTGGCCGAGGTGTACGTGCCGTTCTCCTGGTACGAGCCGATGTGGCTGGAGAACCTGGGGTTCGCGGCCGAAGGGGAGGGATGGAAGCTCACCGAGTCCGGCGCCACGGCACTCGACGGTGACATCCCGTGGAACGCCTCCGGCGGGGTGCTGTCGAGCAACCCGATCGGGGCCTCCGGGTTGATCAGGTTCGCCGAGGCCGCGCTGCAGGTGCGCGGGATGGCGGGCGAACACCAGGTGGACGGCGCCCGTACGGCGCTCGGCCACGCCTACGGCGGGGGAGCCCAGTTCTTCGCGATGTGGATCGTAGGACGGGAGATGCCCTGATGGAATTCAACCACGCTGACCTCTTCGAGGGGCTCGCGGACGCGATCGGGGACAGAACGGCCGTGATCTGCGGTGACGACCGTCGCACGTTCGCTGAACTGGAGGCAGAGTCCAACCGGCTCGCCCACTACCTGATGGATCTCGGCGTCCAGCCGGGGCAGCACGTCGGCCTGCACCTCTACAACGGCATCGAGTACGTCGCCGGACTGCTGGCCGCGCTCAAGATCCGGGCCGTGCCGATCAACGTCAACTACCGGTACGTCGAGGCCGAGCTGCTCTACCTCTACCGGGACTCCGACATCCGGGCGCTGGTCTACGACGTGGAGTTCGACGCCAGGGTGGCCGCGGTGGCCGACGAGGCGCCGCTGCTGGAGCACCTGATCTCGGTGGGCGGGCGGTCGTCGATCGGCTCGGCGGTGCCGTACGAGACGGCTCTGGAGCTGGGGAAGCCGGAACGGGGCTTCCCGCCGCGCTCCGGGCAGGACCTCTACATCATCTACACGGGCGGCACCACCGGTCTGCCGAAGGGCGCGATGTGGCACGTCGAGGACCTGTTCATGGGCTTCGGCGGCGGCAACCCGTCCGGCGAGCCGCGCGCCACGCCCCAGGAGGTGATCGACGAGGCGGTCAAGGCGGCCCCGATGGTCATGATGGCGGCACCGCCGCTGATGCACGGCGCCGCCCAGATGGCCACGTTCCTCGCCTGGTGGATGGGCGCGACGATCGTGTTCGTACGCAAGTTCGACGCCCATGAGGTGTGGCGGACGATCGAGCGCGAGAAGGTCTTCACCATCAACATCACCGGCGACGCGATGGCCAGGCCACTGGCCGAGGCCCTCAAGGACGGCGACTACGACGTCTCGTCGCTGTACGTGATCGGCTCCACCGGCGCGATCCTGAGCGGGGCCGTCCGCGACCGTCTCCAGGACCTGCTGCCGAACGTCATGATCCTGGACAACTTCGGCTCCACCGAGTCCGGCTACACGGCCTCCGGCGTGGCCGGCTCCTCGCCGGAGAAAGGCCTGCGTTACCAGCCGAACTCCGTGGTCAAGCTGGCCGTGCTCGACGAGCGGCACCGGCCGGTCGAGCCCGGATCCGGGCAGCTCGGGACCGTGGCGCGGTCGGGGCGGGTGTCGTTCGGCTACTACAACGACCCGGACAAGACGGCCCGCACGTTCGTCACCGACGAGGCGGGCACCCGGTGGCTGCTCACGGGCGACCTGGCGAGCGTCGATCCGGACGGGACCGTGAACGTGTTCGGGCGGGGGTCGCAGTGTGTCAACACGGGTGGGGAGAAGGTGTTCCCCGAGGAGGTCGAGGCGGTGCTCAAGGGGCATCCGTCGGTGTTCGACGCCGTGGTGACCGGGGTGCCGGACGAGCGGTGGGGGAACCGGGTGGCGGCCGTCATCGAGCCACGGCCCGGCGTCGAGGTCACGGCCGAGGAACTGGACGCGCACTGCCGGACGGTGTTGTCGGGCTACAAGGTGCCGAGGTCGTACGCGTTCGTGACGGAAATGGTCCGCTCACCGGCCGGCAAGGCCGACTACCGCTGGGCCCGCCGCACCGCCGAGGCCGCCGGCTCCTAACCGCTCGGACGGCATCCTCAGCGGCATCCGGACCCCGCCGCGCTCAGCGGTTCGGGTCGGTGGTTTGGGCTCGTGCTCGGCTCAGCGGTTCGGGTCGGTGGTTGGGAGTCACGTTGTGCGCGGCGGTTCGGGTCGGTGTTGGGGTCAGCGGGCTGTGAGGCGGCGTAGTTCGTCTTCGAGGGGTTTCGTCTCGTCGCCGGCGCCGGCCTTGCGCAGCAGCGCCAGCCGGCCGCGCAACACGTCGCGGAGCAGGTCGGCGAAGCCGTCGTCGGCCGAGTCCGCGACCAGGCCGCGCAGCAGGCCGGCCGAAACGCGCAGGGCGGCGTCGGCCGCGTCGTCCCTGCCCAGTTCCTGCTGACAGAAGCCGAGCCTGGCGTGCGCGACGGCCCTGGCCGGCACGTCACGCGTGACCTGCGTGCCACGATGGAACACGAGGCTCGCCTCCAGCGCCCGCCCCGACTCCATCAGCGCGTCGCCCAGCATGAGCATCCCCCGGCCCAGCAGCCCCGACAGCGCCGGATTGCCCGGCGCGTACCGTTCCAGCGCCGCGACCGCCTCCCGCAGCGGCCCCACCGCGTCCTCGGCCAGCCCCCGCGTGCCGAGCGCGGCGGCCAGCGTCAGCCCGGCTCCTGCCCGGCTGATGTGCAGGGCCTCGGCGTTCATGCCCGTGGTCAGCAGGTCGTCGTACATCGCGATGGCCTCTCTCGCCCTGGCCTCCGCCTCCGCGCCGTCGCCCAGCCCCAGCAGGGTCCGCAGCTCCGAGCTCTGCGCCAGCGAGTCGGCCAGGATCGCCCGATACGTGAGATCGTCCGGCGACCTCCTGGCCAGCGGAATCAGCCGCTCCACGAGCGTGTCGGCCGCGGTGAGCTCGCCGAGCATCAGGTGACACCTGGCGAGCCGCTGTACGGCCAGCGCGTGCCTGACCGTGCCCGCCGGTTGCCCCGTGGCGGCGATCCTGGCGTACTCGGCCGCGTCCTCCGCCCGCCCACCGGCCAGCAGGTCGTCCGCGATCACTCCGGCGACCTCGGCGGCGGCCGCCGGCTGCGCCAGCCGGGTGTAGATCTCCAGCGCCTCCACGAGATGCGCCATCGCCTCCCGCTTCCTGCCGAAGGCCCGCAGCACCTGTCCTCGTACCTGGATCGCCTGCGCCCGCGCGTGGGGCAGCTCCTGGCCCCGCTCCCTGGCCCGCTCCAGCTCGGCCAGCGACCAGGTGACCGCCTCCAGCGCCGCCTGTGGTCGGTCGAGCACCGCCAGGCTGGAGCCGAGCCTGGCGTACGTGACGGCTGCGACGGCGGGGTCGTCCAGTTCGTCGCACAGATCGGCGGCCCTTTCACAGTGGGCCAGCGCCTCGACGGCACGCCCGCGTTCGAGCAGCTCGACCGCGTAGCGGCTCAGCGTCTCGGCCAGCACCCTGCCGCGCTCATCGACGGCGGGGCGGTCGCCGATCTGGGCGCCGAGCAGGATGACGGCCTGCTCCAGGACGACGAGATCAGTGGGGTCCAGCCTGCCGAGCGCGGCGAGCGCCAGCCCCAGCCGGTCGCGATACGTACCGGAAACGGTGACCAGCCCCCGATAAACCTGCACAGCCAGCCCACCGGCCGCCACACCCACCCGTACCTCTGGCGTGCCCGCGTCACCTTTGCCCACGGTCGGTGCGCCCGCGTCACCCACCGACACCTCTGGTGCGCCCGTGTCGCCTTCCCGCACGGTCGGTGTGCCCGCGGGACCTTCCCTCGGCCCGATCGTGTCGCCTGCCCGCGCGGCGGTGCTCGCGAATCTCGCCAGGTAGCGCCCGTACCTCTCATGTACCTCGGCGCCGGTGCTCAGCGGCACCGTACGTTCAAGCGCCTCGGTGAAGTCCGTGAGGGGCGGCAGCAGCGCGCCTGGCGGGTCGTCCAGGGCGGCGTCGAGCTCCTCGATGAGGGTGGTGAGCACGTCCGGCGCCGGCAGCGGGCGTAGCCGGAGCAGCCGCGCGTGCAGGGGGATCGCGGCGGCCGGGCCCTCCTCGCGCACACGCAGCCTGGCCAGCCGGGCCAGGGCCAGCACGTGTACGTTCACCAGGTCAGAATGGGCGGGGCCACGCTCGACCGGCAGTTCGGTGCCTTCGGTGAGCTTCGCCCGGGCCGCGTCGTCGTCGTGCAGCTCGGCCAGGCAGAGGCCGCTGAGCTCCAGGCAGGTGGCGGTGAGCAGCCGTCCGGGTTCGGGGGGTTCGTCCGGCATGATCTCCAGGGCGCGGGTGGCCGAGATGAGCGCGCCTTCCACGTTCTGCCTGGTGAAACGGATGCAGCCCTGGAGGAGCAGCGCTCCGGCGAGCGGCAAGGGAGTCTCGAGTCGCTCGGAGACGAGCGCGGCGTACAGCCCGACCAGACGGTCGGCGGCCGCCTCCGCCTCCGACGAGCAGGCGGCCCGGGACAACGCGACGGTGTTCAGGATGAGCAGCTCGGCGAGCTCCGCGCCGGACTCGCGGCTCGCTCCGGGCCGCGGCTCGTACGACTCGATGGCGGTGAGCAGGTGGGGCACCGCCTCCTTGTGACGGCCCAGGCCCATGAGCGTACGACCGAGCGCCGCCGCGACCCGGCCGACGGCCACCGCGTGGGATCGATCGGATACGGCGTGCCGCTGGAGCAGCTCGGCGGCCTGCATCGCCAGCGCGAACCCGTCCTCCGCCCGGCCCGCATCCGCCCAGGCCCGCGCGAGCCCGGCCTGTGCGGAGACGTAGGCGTGAACGTCCGCCGCCCGCGGTTCGACGGCGCTCTCAACGGCCGCGCGGCACTCTTCGAGCAACCGAGCGGCCCTGCTCACGGCCTGTTCCGGCGGGGTGGCGACCAGCGCCTGCATCCAGTGAGGAGTGGCGTCCAGCGCGTGCGTCCGGTGGGGGGTGGCGGGCCATGCCGGGGGCCTGGAGTGTGGCGACGCACGTACCTCGGCGCGATGGAGTAGGTAGCCGTCGTCCTCCTGGCTCAGAACGCCGTACAGCTCGGCGGCGATCTCCAACTGCGCCAGGCCGTCGGCGGGCCGGTCCAGCCGGTCCAGGCACAGGCCGAGCAGGTGCCTGGCCCTGGCCTGCGTACTCGTGTCATGCTCGGCGGCCACGCTCATGCCCTCCTGCAACGACTCCAGCGCCACCCCCGGGCGAGCATCGGCCATCAGCAGCTCACCGAGGTCAAGTAACTGCTCGGCCAGGCGGAGGCGGTACTCGTCGGGTTCGAGGGCGGCGAGCGCACGCAGGTTCCGTACGGACTCGGCGGCGGCGCGGGTGGCCGCGTCGAGGTCGTCCAGGGCACTGTGCAGCCGGGACAGCAGCGCCGTGGCCTCGGCGAGCATGAATCGCAGCCCAGGCTCCGCCGCCGCGAGCCCACGCGACCTGGCGGCGGCTGCCGCGGCGGGGACCAGGGCGTCGGCCGTCCTGCCGTGGTGGTGGAGCCAGCCGGCGAGAGCATGGAGACGCTGAGCCACGTCCCGGTTCGTGTCGGCCACGTCCTCGACGGCGGCGGTGACCGCGATCGCCAGCCCCGCGGCCAACTCGGCCACCGCCCTGCCGTCCGACTCCTCGAACGGCACCATCGGCCCCGGAACCACCATCGCCGCCTCGGACGGTCCGGCGCCGCCCATCACCGCCGACGCTTCGGACGTCGCCGATGCCTCGGACAGCGCCGGCGACATGGCTGCGGGGCGCACCGTCGACCGCTCGGTTTGGGTCGGCGGCGGGGCTGTGGGGCGCACGGTTGGTTGCCTGGGCGGCGTGGTTGTGGGGCGCGGGGTCTGTGCTGTGGGTGGCCTGGACGCGGAGCGTTTCGTCTGCCGCTCGGTGAGTTCGGGGAGTGG
>NZ_JADOGI010000350.1 GCF_015645445.1 Nonomuraea cypriaca
GGACGGGACCGATCACCTTCGCCACCGGACGCGACACCACGGCGTACCTGCAACCCCTGCTGGACCGCTGGAACCAGGCCCACCCGGCCGAGAAGGTGACGCTGCTGGAGTTGCCCGAGGCCGCCGACGAGCAACGCGCCCAGATGGTGGCCAACCTCCAGGCCCAGAGCAGCCGGTACGACGTGCTGGGGCTCGACGTGGTGTGGACCGCCGAGTTCGCGGAGAACGGCTGGATCATCCCCCTGGAACGCGGGTTGTTCCCGCTCGACAGGTTCCTGCCGCCGGTCGTGGAAACGGCGATCTACAAGGACAAGCTCTGGGCCGTCCCCTACACGAGCAACGCGGGGCTGCTGTACTACCGGACCGACCTGGTGAAGGAACCGCCGCGGACGTGGGCGGAGCTACGCCACCAAGCCCGAGAGATCAGAAAAAAGCACAACATAGGAGGCTATGCCGGGCAGTTCTTGGCCTACGAAGGGCTGACCGTCAACTTCTCCGAGGCCGTCCAGTCCGCGGGCGGGCAGATCCTCAGCCCCGACGGCACCGAGGTGACCCTCGACCCCGCCACGGGGGAGACCGCGCTCGACTTCCTGCTCCAGGGGCTGCGCGAGCGCTGGATCCCCGAGGAGTCGCTGAGCTTCAAGGAGGAGGAGTCCCGCCTGGCCTTCCAGGAGGGCCGGCTGGCCTTCGCCCGCAACTGGCCGCACGGCTTCGGCCCCGCCAGGGCCGAGCTGGGCGACAAGGTCGCGGTGACGAGGCTGCCCGGACTCGACGGCCCCGGGTCCAGCACGCTGGGCGGCGTCAACCTGGCCATCAGCGCCTTCTCCAAGAACCAGCACACCGCCCAGGAGTTCATCCGCTACTTCACGAGCCTGGAGAACGAGCGCCGGGTCCTCACCGAGGGCTCGTTCCCGCCCGTGTGGACCGAGCTCTACGACGATCCCGCGCTGATCAGGCGCTTCCCGTACCTGCCGGTACTCAAGGAGAGCATCATGGCCGCCAAGGCACGGCCGGCGAGCGCCAACTACAACCAGCTGAGCCTGGTGATCGCGAGCTCGGTCGCCAAGGCCCTCGGCACCCCCACCCCCGAGTCCGCCGACGACGTCGCGGTCTCCATGAAGTCCGAACTCGAAGAGATCATCAGAACCCAGTGAGGCAGCCATGCGAAAAGGCAGAGCAGCAGCGATCCTGACCGGGCTCGCGATAGCCGTCGCCGCCTGCGGCAACGCGCCGACGACCACGCAACCCACGGAGTCGGGCTCCGCGCCGGCGAGCGGCGCCGCCAAGACGCTCCAGGGGGTGAAGCTGGAGGTCGCCGCCAAGTGGACCGGCGACGAGCAGAAGAACTTCGAGCAGGTGCTCAAGGCCTTCTCCGACAAGACCGGCGCCGAGGTGACGTACGCGTCCACCGGCGAGGACACCGGCGCCTACCTCGGCCCGCGCATCCAGGGCGGCAGCCCGCCCGACGTGGCGATCCTCCCCCAGCCCGGCCTGGTCCAGCAGTACGCCGAGCAGAAGGCTCTCAAGCCGCTGACCGACGAGGTCACCAAGGAGATCGACACCAACTACACCCCCTACTGGAAGGAGCTCGGCTCCGCAGACGGCCAGGTGTACGGCGTGCTGATCAAGGCGGCACACAAGTCGCTGGTCTGGTACCGCTCGCAGGCGTTCGAGGACGCCGGCGTGCAGCCGCCGACCAACTGGGACGAGCTGATCCAGGCCGCGCAGACGGTCTCAGACTCCGGCACGCCGCCGTTCTCGTTCTGCGGCGCCTCCGGCTGGACGCTGACCGACCTCTTCGAGAACGTCTACCTGTCCACCGCGGGCCCCGAGAACTACGACAAGCTGTCCAAGCACGAGATCCCGTGGACCGACCCCACCGTGGCCACGGCGCTGGAGAAGATCCAGCAGATCGTCGGCAAGAAGGAGTTCGTGGCCGACGGCGCCTCGGGCGCCCTGCAGACCGACTTCCCCACCTGCGTGAGCAAGGTCTACAGCAACAACGAGGCCGCCATGGTCATCGAGGCCGACTTCGTGGCCGTCGAGGCCGTCCAGTCGGGCGCCAAGGTGGGCGAGCAGGCCAAGTACTTCCCGTTCCCCAAGGTCGGTGACACCGCCCCCGTCGTGCTCGGCGGCGACGTAGCGGTGGCGATGAAGGACTCCCCCGGCGCCATGGCGCTGCTGCAGTTCCTGGCCTCCAAGGAGGGCGGCGAGATCTGGGCCAAGCTCCCCGGCTACCTCTCACCCAACAGGAACGTCTCCCCCGACAACTACCCCGACGAGCTGACCAGGCAGCTCGGGCAGACGATAGTCTCGGCCGGCGACGCCGTCCGCTACGACATGTCGGACCTGGCGCCGAGCGCGTTCGGCGGCACCGACGGCAAGGGCGAGTGGAAGGTGCTGCAGGACTTCCTGCGTGAGCCGACCGACATCAAGGGCGCCCAGACCGCGCTCGAAGCCGAGGCCGCGAAGGCCTGGAAGTAGAGGTAAGGCCGTGACCGAACGGTTGGACGGCCCGCAGGACCCGCCCGCGGACACCGCGGGCGGGCCCGCCACCGGACCGGCTGATACCCCCCGCAAGCAACGACGCCTCGGCCCCTCGCCGACGGTCGCCATCGCCTTCCTCCTCCCGGCGGCGCTGCTGCTGGGCATCTGGGTGGTCTACCCGATCGCCTACTCGATCTTCAGGAGCCTGTTCGACGCGGCGGGCACCGGATTCGTCGGGCTGGGCAACTACACCACGATCTTCACCGACGACGGCATGCTGACCACGGTCCGCAACAACCTCATCTGGGTGGTCGTCGCCCCCCTCGTGGTGACCACGCTGGGGCTGATCTTCGCGGTGCTGACCGAGCGCATCAGGTGGGCGACGGCGTTCAAGCTGATCGTGTTCATGCCCATGGCGGTCTCGCTGATGGCGGCGGGCGTGATCTTCCGCCTCGTCTACGAGGAGAGCCCGGACAAGGGCCTGGCCAACGCCGTGCTCACCACCGTGCACGACACGTTCTCCGGCTCGCAGGGCTACCCGGAGGCCCGCCCGCGCGAGGGCGACCAGTCGCCGGTCGCCGATCAGAACGGCGCGGTCGTCACCAAGCAGCCGGTCCAGGCCGGCCAGCCGGTGCTCATCCCGATCGTCGGCGTCCGGCCGGACCTCATGCCGGGCAGCGCCCAGCCGGCCAAGGCGCCACCGACCGGCGGCGGGCTGACGGGAGCCGTCTGGCTGGACTTCGTTCAGGGCGGCGGCGGCACCGCCGGCACCATGGACGCGGCCGAGCGCGGCCTGCCGGGCATCACGGTCGAGGCGGTCAGCGGCGGCCAGGTGGCAGGCACCGCCACGACCGCAGACGACGGCTCGTTCCGCTTCGAGGGGCTGCCCGCCGGCTCCTACGTCGTACGGCTCCCGCAGTCGAACTTCGAGGCCCCCTACGGCGGCCTGACGTGGCTCGGCCCCGCGCTCATCACCCCCGCGATCATCGGCGCGTTCGTCTGGGTGTGGGCCGGGTTCGCCATGGTGCTGATCGCGGCAGGGCTGGCGGCGATCCCGCGGGACGCGCTGGAGGCGGCCCGCATCGACGGTGCGTCGGAGTGGCAGGTGTTCCGCAAGATCACGGTGCCGCTGCTGTCGCCCGTGCTGCTCGTCGTCTTCGTGACGATGATCATCAATACGCTGAAGGTGTTCGACCTGGTGTTCATCATCGCGCCCGCCTCGGTGCAGCCGCAGGCGAACGTGGTCGCGCTGGAGATGTGGCGCGTGTCGTTCGGCGGCGGGAACAACCAGGGCCTGGGCAGCGCGCTCGCGATCTTCCTGCTGATTCTGGTCCTGCCCTTCATGATCATGAATATCCGCAGGTTCAGGAGGGAGAACACATGACGACCGCGACCGCCACCGTGCCGTCCGGGCTGGAGACGGGCGCGCCGCGCAGGGGGGTGCTGGGCAGGATCGTGGACCGCGTCGGCAGCGGCGCCGTCCAGGTGGTGATGGTGCTGCTGGGCGTGTTCTGGCTGGTGCCGACGCTGGGCCTGCTGGTCGTCTCCATGCGGACCACGCAGGTCAACAACGCCGAGGGCTGGTGGACGGTCTTCACCAAGCCGGCCGAGTTGACCATCGCGAGCTACCGCGACCTGCTGGGCAGCGGCTTCACGGCGTCCTTCTGGAACACCGTGCTGATCACCGTGCCGACCACGATCCTGGTGATCGGCATCGCCGCGATGGCGGGGTACGCGTTCGCGTGGATGGACTTCCCCGGGCGGGACGCGGCGTTCCTCGTCGTGGTCGCGCTGCTGATCGTGCCCATCCAGATCGCGCTCATCCCGGTCGCCGTGCTCTACGGGGGCGCAGGGATCTTCGGCACGATCCCCGGAGTGGTGCTGTTCCACGTGGCGTTCGGGTTGCCGTTCGCGATCTTCCTACTGCGCAACTTCTTCGTCGGCATCCCGGCCTCACTGCTGGAGGCGGCGCGGATGGACGGCGCCTCGGAGTGGAAGATCTTCGTCTCGGTGGTGTTCCCGCTGGGCAAGCCCGCCATCGCCTCGCTGGGCATCTTCCAGTTCCTGTGGGTGTGGAACGACATGCTCATCGCGCTGGTCTTCGCCGACACCGGCAACCAGCCGATGACCAAGTATCTGCAGTCTCAGATGCGCCAGTTCGGCTCGAACATGGACATCCTCTCCTCCGGCGCGTTCCTGTCGCTGATCGTCCCGCTGATCCTGTTCTTCGCGTTCCAGCGGTACTTCGTCCAGGGCATGATGTCCGGCTCGGTCAAGTGACGTGTTCACGGGCGCCCGTGTCCCCGGGCGCCCGTGATCGTTCTGGTACGGCCCGAACCGCCGTTTCGGCCGCAAGCCGTACCAGATCTGGCTAAGCTCAACGCCCATGGCCGGTCGTCCACTGAACGAAGTCGTCGAAGCCGGATGGGCCACAGCGCTTGAGCCCGTCGGCGAGCAGATCACCCAGATGGGCGAGTTCCTGCGCAAGGAAATCGCCGAGGGCAGGCAATACCTGCCCGCGGGCGCGCACGTCCTGCGCGCCTTCAGTCAGCCCTTCGACGAGGTCAAGGTGCTGATCGTGGGTCAGGATCCCTATCCCACGCCCGGCCATCCCGTCGGGTTGTCGTTCTCGGTGGCGGCCGACGTGCGGCCGTTGCCCGGCAGCCTGCTCAACATCTACAAGGAGATGGAGACCGACCTCGGTCTCCCCCGCCCCGCCAACGGCGACCTCACGCCGTGGGCCGACCAGGGCGTGCTGCTGCTCAACAGGGTCCTCACCGTGATGCCGGGCAAGCCCGCCTCGCACCGGGGCAAGGGCTGGGAGCAGGTCACCGAGCAGGCGATCAAGGCCCTCGTGGCCCGCGACAAGCCCATGGTGGCCATCCTGTGGGGCCGCGACGCGCGCAACCTCGCGCCCATGCTCGGCAGCGTGCCGCGCGTCGAGTCCGCCCACCCCTCCCCGCTGTCGGCGCGCAGCGGCTTCTTCGGATCGCGGCCGTTCAGCCGGGCCAATGAGCTGCTCGTCCAGCAGGGCGCGGCGCCTGTGGAGTGGAAGCTGCCCTAGAGTCGTCGCCATGAGTGATGAACCGAAGTTCCTGCGTCTCACGGTCGAGTTGACCGTCGAGGTGCTCGACGTGGACACGCTGCAGGCGGCGGCGCTGGCCGAGATCAGGCACCCCGATGCCGATCTCGCCGAGGAGGAGCGTACGGAGCAGGCCGAGCTGGTCACCTCCGACGAGACGGGCGCGACCGCGCTGCAGTGGCTGATCGAGCCTGAGCACGTGCTGCAACTCGTCGAGCACATCACCGAGATCGAGCCGCGTGAGGCCGTGCTCGGGGTGGAGCCGTCGGAGGGGCCCAGCGAGGAAGAAGAAGAGGAGCACGACCACGTGTGACGCCCCCCGGGCATCCCTGACGGTCAGCGGCGGCCACGACGCTTGGAGGCGTCGTGGCTTTTCGCGTCCCTGGCCTCGTGCCGGCGCTCGCTAAGATCGAAGCCCGCTCAGAGCAAAGGGGTACGCCATGATCGTCGCATTCTCCATCACTCCGCTCGGCGTCGGCGAGGGGGTCGCCGAGCCTGTCGCGCGCGCCGTCAAGGTGGTCCGTGACAGCGGGCTGCCCAACCGGACCGACTCGATGTTCACCACGGTCGAGGGCGAGTGGGACGAGGTCATGGACGTGGTCAAGCGCGCCGTGGAGGCCGTGGCGGAGGTCGCGCCCAGGGTGGGCCTCGTGCTGAAGGCCGACATCAGGCCCGGGGTGGAGGACGGGATGACCAGCAAGCTGGAGTCCTTGGAACGCCACCTGCCATAGGGATCCCCCTGACATTTCGCGATATATCTTGACCCTCTCGTGGGACGCGACATATCGTGTTGCTCACCATAGACGCGATACTACGTGTCCCGGAGGTGGGGAGCAATGAAGCACGAGCGAGTGCCGGTCCTGGTGGTCGGGGGCGGATACGCGGGGCTGAGCGCGGCGGCGCTCCTGGCATGGCGCGAGGTGCCCGTCATGCTGGTCGAACGGCATGCGAGCACCTCGATCCAGCCCAAGGCGTTCGGCCTCGGACCGCGCGCCGTCGAGCTGCTACGTCCCATACCGGGGATAGAGCAGGAGCTCAGCGCCATCTGGGCCGGCATCGGCGAGAACATGCGCATAGCGATCGCCAAGGACCTGGCCGACCCGGAGCCGCACATGATCATCAGCGACGAGGTGTCGGAGATGGCCTTCCTCGCCGACGTCACGCCCGCCGCGTACGTGGGCGCGCCCCAGGCCGAGATCGAGCGCGTGCTGCGGGGCAAGGCCGAGGAACTGGGCGCCGACCTGCGCTTCTCCACGGAGCTGGTCTCGCTGGAGCAGGACGGGGACGGGGTGACGGCGCGGCTTCGCACGCCCGAGGGCGAGAGCGTGGTGCGCGCCGACTACGTGGTGGCGGCCGACGGATACCGCAGCCCGCTGCGGCGCAGCCTGGGCGTGCTGACCTCGGGCAAGGGCGAGCTGGGCCGGACGTGCTCGATCATGTTCGACGCCGACCTGTCGGGGCTGGTGCGGGAGCGGGAGGTCACGCTCTGGTACCTGCGGAACGACGTCTTCACCGGCGTGATCCTCACCGGCACCGGCGTGGGGGCGCACGTGCTCGGCGTCAACCTCGCCGAGGGCGAGAGCGAGGCCGCCTTCACTCCGGAGCGCTGCGTCGAGCTGGTACGGGTCGCGGCCCGCCGGCCGGACCTGGACGTACGGGTGCTGGACACGACCACGTTCGCCATGGCGCACGTACTGGCCGACTCCTATCGGGCCGGGCGGGTGTTCTTCGCCGGGGACGCCGCCCACACCATGCCGCCGACCGGTGGGCAGGGCGGCAGCACCGCGATCCAGGACGGGTGCGACATCGCGTGGCGGCTCTGGCTCGTGCTCACGGGGCAGGCCGGGCCCGAATTCCTGGACACGTACGACGCCGAGCGCCGCCCGATCGGCACGCTGACGGCCGACGCCCAGCTGGCCAACCTCGGCGTACGCATGCCGCCCGCGGCGCGCGTCGGCTACCCGGAGCCCATCGAGGACCCGCTGGGCGCCCTCATCGGGCAGCGCTACCACTCCACGGCGATCCTGGACGAACCCGCTGACGACGGCTCGATCATGGAGGACCCTCGCGTACCGAACGGGCGTCCCGGCAGCCGCGCTCCGCACGTGGTGCTCGACTGGGAGGGGCAACGCATCTCGACCGCCGACCTGTTCGGCACCGGCTTCGTCCTGCTGGCCGATCCGCAGGGCGGTCAGGCGTGGACGGAGGCCGGGCGCCTGGTCAAGGAGCGGCTCGGCGTGCAGCTCACGCGACTGGTGGTGGACGAGGAACTGAAGGACGTGAACGGATGCTGGCGGGAGCGGTACGGCGTGGGCGGGGGCGGCGCCGTACTGGTCCGGCCGGACGGATATGTGGCATGGCGCTCACCCGGTCCCGAACTGGACCCGGCCGGGACCCTCGAGCGCGTCCTACGCCAACTCCTCAACCGCCCCGACCCCACC
>NZ_JADOGI010000351.1 GCF_015645445.1 Nonomuraea cypriaca
TGAGAGATCGCTAGTTTTAGTCGACAAGCATGATCTCAAACCACAGGCGCTCATCATGCCTGCGTGATCCGCGGCAACACTTCTCCGGTCACCCTCTGTAACCCAGGTTGATCACGCGGCGCGATCATGCGAATACGGACTCCAGGGAAGCTCGTAGAGCCACAACACCGAGGCCATGCCGACGGCTACGATCAATCGGTGTACAACCACGAACCAGCCGATTATGACTGTCCCTTTTGCGGCTTGATTGCGGGGCGTTACAACGATCTATCCAGTCCGACGACCCTGGTCTGGTGTACCCCCACTGTCACTGCCTTTGTCTCGCCACGCATGTGGCCTACGAACCTCGGCCACATCCTCGTGGTGCCCAACCAGCATCACGAGAATTTGTACGACCTTCCCAGGTCCCTCGGTCACGCGGTCTTCGACTTGTCACAGCACATCGCACGCGCTATACGGGCAACGTATCCCGGCTGCACCGGCACATCGACACGGCAGCACAATGAACCCGACGGCCATCAAGACGTGTGGCACTTCCACCAACACGTGTTCCCCCGGTATGACCGGGACAAACTTTACTCCTCACCCCCTCGGCGCGGCTACGCATCGATCGAGGAGCAGGCGCCGTATGCGTTACGTCTGCGCGAGTATCTCGACGAATCACTGCTCGGATCGGACGGTGCCCCTACTGCCGACGAGGCACACCGCAACACGGAGTTCCGGTAGAGTCGCCTCCTGCGCATCACAGTAGATATGCCCTAGGGTGGACCGTACCGCGCCCAAATCCGCTTGAGTCGAGGATGAAACGATGCCTGCTGAATCGGAGCTGTTACTAATTCTCGCGCCGGACCGTTACGTTCTCCGGGCTTGCCGGAAACTCAATATTCCGCATGTAGTGGTCTATGGAGCGCGGCACCGCGACCTCGCCTTCCAGGAGATTCCCGCCCCCGCCATTCCGGTCTTCTGCGAGGATCACCACAAGCCCGAGGCGATCCTCACCGCCCTGCACCGCGCGGGATTCGCCGATCGCCAGTTCACCGCGGTGCAAACGACCATCGAGCCCCTGCTGATCACCGCCTCGGTGCTCGGGCGTGCCCTGGGCGCCAGAGTGCTCAGTCCCTCGACCGCGGTGCTGTTCCGCGACAAGTTCCTGCAGAAGCAGCGCATCGTCAACGCCGGTCTCGACACGGCCCGCAGCGTGCTCATCGAGGATCTCTTCGCCCTCGGAGCTGGCTTCACGATGCCGTTCGAGCGTGCCGTCCTGAAGCCGGTGACCGGCCTGGCCACCCAGACCACGTCGGCCGTCGACGGGCTCGACGAGCTGCTCGCCACCGCCCGCCGTTACCGGCAACAGCGCATCTCCACCCGCACCTTCGTCCTCGAAGAGTTCATCACCGGTGACGAGTGGACCGCCGACGGCGTCGTGTCCGATGGCGAACTGCTGTTCTACGGCCTCGGCCGCTACGAGCAGCCCTGCCTGACCACTCTGCAGGACAAGGCGCCCTTGAGCATGCGCAAGTTCGATCCGCAGACCGAGAGCTGGGCATACGAGGCAGCCGACCACATGGTACGCGAGGCCCTCGGCGCGCTTGGCCTGACGGATGGCGTCTTCCACATGGAACTGTTCCACGACCCCCGGAGCGATCGGGTCGTCTTCAGCGAATGCGCCGCCCGCCGTGGCGGTGCACTCACCGAGGAGGAGATCCTGGCGAAGTTCGGCGTCGACCTCGGCGAGGCGGCCGTGCAGTGCGCACTGGGGTGGAAACCCGAAGTCGACGTGCGGGTGCGAGCCGGCACCGTCGGATCGGTCTATTTCACCAGCCGGCCCGGCACGCTGGCCGGTTGCCCGTCTCCCGCGGAGCTCACCGAACTTCCCGGTGTGTCGTTCGCCCGCATCGAGCTGCCCATCGGCTACCGGATGGCCGGGGCCGCCGACTCCACCACCACGCGGATCGGCATGGCGATGATCACCGCTGCTGACCCCCAGTCGTTGGAGCGGCGAAGGGCGGAGGTGTTGCAGTGGTTCGATGAGCGACTCGTGGTCATTCCCGCCGCGACGACCAGCGCCGAACTGCGCGACTGGCGCCGCAAGACCCACAAGACGGACGAGTTCGCCGACGTCCTGTACGGCGCATGACGAGCCCGGACCCCACACCGCGCTCCACGAACGGCTCGGAGGACGCCGCCATCAGCGCCAAAGAGAAACTGCGGCCGGAGACCTCGGCGCGCGCCCGGTTCGCCCGGTTGACACGCGTGTTCCCGTCGACGGCCGCGGGGAACCAGTTGGTGCTCGTCGCGCTCGTCGACTCCTTCGGCACCGGCATCTTCCTCAGCGGCAGCGTCGTCTTTCTCACCCAGGTGGCCGGCCTCACGGCGGCACAGATCGGCCTCGGGCTCTCCGCCGCGGGCATCGTGGGATTGATCTCGACCGTACCGATCGGTCTCGTCGCCGACCGGGTCGGCACGCGAAAAGTCCTGGTGGCCCTCCAGGTCTGGCGCGCGGCTTGGTTCGTCGCCTATGCCTTCACCGCGAGCTTTCCCTTCTTCTTCATCGTCGCCTGCATGCTCGCCATGGCGGAGAAGGCGACGGGCCCACTCAACCAGGCGGTCGTCGGCGCCGCGGTCGGCGACAACGACCGCGTCCGCACCATGGCGCTGGTACGCGTGGTGCGCAATGTGGGCTTCTCTCTCGGTGCGCTCGCCGGCACGACGCTCGTAGCGCTCGGCTCCCATGCCGGCTTCCGCGGCATCGTCCTGACGAATGCGGCTTCGTTCCTGCTGGCCGGAGTTCTGCTCGCCCGGATCCCCTTGCTCAACTCGACGGCCAGTGCCCGGCGAAATGGCCCGTGGCACAGTCTGGCGTCGCTGCGCGACGGTCGATACCTGGCGCTGACCGCCCTCAACGCCATCGTCGTCATGCACATGACGCTGCTCGCCGTCGGGATCCCGCTCTGGATCGTCATGCACACCTCTGCCCCGCCGGCGCTGGCCGGATTGATCATTCTGGTCAACACCGTCCTTGTCGTGCTCCTGCAGGTTCGCGCCTCCAGCGGATGCGACGACATCACTGTGGCGAGCGGTCGGATGCGCTGGGCCGCGGGTGCGCTTGCCGGGTGCTGCCTGCTGCTGGAGCTGTCCAGCGGCACGACACCGGTCGTGGCGACCAGCCTCATCCTGGTGGCCGTCGTCCTGCTCACCGGCGCGGAAATGTGGCAGGCGGCCGGTTCCTGGGGTATCTCCTACGAGCTGGCGCCCTCGGACCGGCGAAGCGAGTACCTCTCGGTCTTCAGCCTCGGCACGACCCTGCAGTCGATCATCGGCCCGGTGCTGCTCACGGCTCTCGTCGTCCCGCATACCACCGTCGGCTGGCTGGGCCTCGGCCTCCTGTTCGTGGTCACCGGCCTGGTCCTGCCCGCCGTGGCGGCGCCACGGCGCCAACCGGCCTGACGCTTGCCGGCCCGGCCGCCGAGACCGCTTCAGCACGTGACGCCGGTGGTCGGGCAACGGTTGATGTTATCGATCATCCAGCGGCGCAGTAGCGCGAGCGGTTCGCAGGCGTCCCGGCCGAGCGGGCCGGGCGGTGCTGGAGGCCGAGGCGCCCCGCGTGGCCTTGCGTCTGCCGATAATTACATCCGCCCAGGTCATAACCCTGCGAGGGCTTCGCGTGGCGGCGCCAGCTCCGGCCATCCAGGAGACGGAACCAAGTGCGGCAGGGTGATCAGCCGTGCTCCTTCGCCTGGCCTACCTCACCGTCACGAACACCTTCGCCGCACTTCCAGCACAACCTGCACACGGTGGCCTGCGACTGCGGCAAGGTCCACACCGCAGCCCGTACCGCGAGGAGTGTCATCCGCGCCGATCAGCCTGGGGATCAATCTGCAGGCGTGGTGCGTGTATCTGATGATCGCGCACGCGATCCCGGTGCTGTCAATCCCCCGAAAACGTGGAGACGGTTCTATGCCACACCGGTCCCCAGCAGGGCCGATGAGGCTTTCCTCTTGTCGATCATGTGATGCTCGAATGTGATGGGCGGCAGTCCGTCATTGGCACTGTGCCTGCGTCGGAGGTTGTAGAAGTCGACGATCCAAGTCGCGATCTTCAGTCGGGCCTCGGCCCGGGTACGGAAGCGCTGGCGGTGGACATACTCGACCTTCAGCGTGCTGTTCAGCGCCTCGGCGGCGGCGTTATCCCGATCCGTCAACTCCTCAGGTTCACGATCCTGAAGATGGTCTGGTGAGGGTCACTCATCCGTTCCATCCGCTAGCCGGGCAGGTGCTGCAGTTTGTGGCCAGGTCGCGGTGCTGGAGTGGCGATGTGGTGTTCTATCTCGACGAGCAGGGCCGACGGCGGCCTATCCCCGCAGCGTGGACGGACGTGGTGGCCGATGACCCGTTTCGGGTCATGGCCGCGGGACGGTGTCCATTCCGGACCGCGGACCTGGTGGCGCTGGCGGATCTGATCGATCGTCGGACCTCGTAACGCTCCCTGGGCGCGGGCTTTGATCATGACCAGGAGTCTGCGCCGCGAACGTCAGAAGATTACGCCGCGTCGATCCATCCCTGTCCCGCAGTCCCGTCCGGCTATCCGCCTGGGCTGGTAGTTGTGCCTCGGGATCGGGGTGGCTGCGCTTGCCTTCCGGAACACGCGGCGTAATCATCTGTGCACGGGTCGCAACAGAGTTCCGGGAGAGAGCATGGACGGCAAGGCGGCAGTGCTGACAGCGGCCGGGGTGTTCAACCAGCGGGCCAGCGCAGTGGTCGATCCGCTGTTTTCCTCCTCGGCGTTCTTCGACCCGCGTGATCTCGTGCAGGTCAAGTACGAGATGGTCCGCAGGGTCCTGGTCGATCGGGTGCCGGTCACGGTGGCGGCCGCCGCATTCGGCTTCTCTCGTGCCTCGTTCTATACCGCCGCTGCCGCACTGGACGCGGCGGGCCCGGCAGGGCTGGTGCCGGGCAAGCCCGGCCCCAAAGGGCCGCGCAAGCTGACTGAGCCGGTCATGGACCGGGTCGAGCAGTGGCGGGCAGCCGATCGGAGTCTCAAGGGCCGGGCGCTGGCCAAACTCATCGCAGCCGAGTTCGGCTTCCCGGTGCATCCGCGCTCGGTGGAGCGGGCGCTCACCCGACGACGCGAACCCCACGACCCGGAGGCGGCGACTGGGCGCTGACCCCCAGGGACACGCCCAGCCCAGCCAAGATCAGCGAACACTACGAGAGCCTGCGCGCGGCGGTGCTCGGCGGCAGGGGAAACGGCCGGCGGCACGCCTGGAGCGTGCTGGCCCGCTCCGGCATGGCGGCGTGGGCGGCGGCCGTGGCCCTCATCTCGACCCCGCGCCGCGCTCCGCCACCTGGCCCGGCACCGGAGCCGGACCGGCGGGCGACAGCGGTCCTGCCGGACGGCGGGCGGTGCGCGCATCTGGTGGATGTGCTGGCTGCGCTCGTCATGGCCGCCGCGCCAGGCGCGGCAGGCGCGCCAGGCGCGCCGGCACCGATGGCCCTGAACTCAGACAGCCTGAACTCAGACGGTGGGAGGCGGTTATGCATCGGGACATGACCGGATCGGCGAAGGTGACCGCCGAGCATCTGCGGCGCGATGCCTACCTGTATGTCCGTCAGTCGTCGCTGAAACAGGTGGCCAACAACACCGAGTCGACCTGGCGGCAGTACGACCTGCGAGGCCGGGCAATCGCGCTGGGCTGGACCGATGCGCAGATCACCGTGATCGACACCGATCAGGGGCGCTCGGGTGCCAGTTCGGCCGATCGCGACGGGTTCCAACGCCTGGTCGCCGAGGTTGGCCTGGGCAGGGCCGGGATCGTGCTCGGGCTGGAGGTCTCCCGGCTGGCGCGCAACAACACCGACTGGCATCGGCTGCTGGAGATCTGCGCGCTGACTTCGACCCTGATCCTGGATGAGGACGGCCTCTATGACCCCAGGACGTTCAACGACCGGCTCGTGCTGGGCATGAAGGGCACCATGTCGGAGGCTGAGCTGCACCTGCTCGGCGCCCGGCTACGCGGTGGCCAGTTGTCCAAGGCCCGGCGCGGGGAGCTCAAGCAGGCCCTGCCCATCGGCTACTGCTATGACGGCGCCGACCACCCGGTCCTGGACCCCGACGCTCAGATCCGCGGCGCTGTGGAGCGGCTGTTCGCCCTGTTCGCCCAGACCGGCTCGGCCCGCGCCGTGGTCATGGCCTTTGGCCGGGACGGGCTGCTGTTCCCGGCGCGGATCCGGTCCGGGCCACGCAAGGGCCAGGTGGTGTGGGAGCCGCTCAAGCACTGGCGGGTGCTGTCGGTGCTGCACAATCCCTGCTACGCGGGCGCGTTCTGTTACGGGCGGCGCCGCACCATCCGCACCCCGGATGGCCGTATCGGGTTCGAGTTGCTGCCACGCGACCAGTGGGACACGCTGATCGCCGACCACCACCCGGGATATATCAGCATCGGCCAGTGGGAGGCCAACCTGGTCCAGTTGGCCGGCAACGCCCAGTCCCGGGGCCAGGAACGCAAAGCCGGGCCGCCCCGCGAGGGCCCTGCCCTGCTGCAGGGCCTGGTGCTCTGTGGCCGATGCGGCCGCCGGATGACGGTGGGCTACCGCCAGTACCGTGATCAGCTCTGGCCCGACTACCGGTGCATGACCGAGGCAATCCAGAACGGCACCCGTATCTGCCAGCGCATCCCCGGCGCCAAACTCGACCAGGCCGTCGCGGACCTGCTGCTTGCCCAGCTCACCCCGCTGGCCGTGGAGACCGCCCTGGCCGTCACCGAGCAGATCGCCGCACGCGAGCAACAAGCCGACCGGCTGCGCGCTGCCCACGTCCAACGCGCCGAGCAGCGCGCAGATCTGGCCCGCCGCCGCTACCTGGCCGTCGACCCCGGCAACCGGCTGGTCGCCGACACCCTGGAAGCCGACTGGAACGCCGCCCTGCGCGAGGTGCGCGCAGCCAGACAGGACTACGACACGGCCACCAGCGCCGCCGTCCCACTTCAGCAGGCCACCCGGACGCGCTTGACCGCGCTCGCCGCCGACGTCCACACGCTCTGGCACGACCCGGCCACCCCGATGCGGGAACGCAAACGCATCGCGCGCCTGCTCATCACCGACATCACTCTGGACAAGGCCGACCAACTGACCGCCCGGATCCGGCTAAGCGGCGGGCAGAGCCACACGCTCACTCTGGACAAGCCCGTCGGCGGCGGCAAATCCTGGCAAACCCATCCCGACACCGTCACGTTGATCGACGAACTACTCGGCGAGTACACCCACCCGCAGATCGCCACGATCCTCAACCAGCGCGGAATCCGCAGCGGCAAAGGCCGTGCCTACAACGCGCTGATGGTCCGCGACATCCGCGACGCCTACCAACTGGTCCACCGCTACCAGCGGCTACGCGACCAGGGCCTGCTCACCATGGAGGAGTACGCGCACGCTGTGGGAACCACGCCCCAGACCGTGAAGATCTGGCGTCGCAACGGCCTGATCACCGGGATCGCTTACAACGATAAGAACGGCTACCTGTTCCCTGCACCCGGCCCTGACGCTCCACGTCCGGCGCAGGGCAGACCCTTCGCAGACCGCCGGCCACCCGGCTTCGAAGTCAAACCCCCTCGAAAGTATCGAAGGAGAGCAGTATGAAGACCGAGTCTTGTCCAGCGCGCAGCCCACGCGGCCCATCGACTGGACCACGCCCAGACGCCCGCACAGCTCCTGGTAGCGGGCCGCGGTGTATTCCGAGCCGCGGTCCGAGTGGAAGATCACCCCATCCACGTCGCCGCCGCGGGTGGCCACCGCCATCTGCAGCGAGGCGCAGGTCAGGGCGGCGTCGTGGTGCTCGGACATGGCGTAGCCGAGCAGTCGGCGGGAGAACAGGTCCTCGACGGTGGCGATTATGTGGAATCTAAATGTCCGATTTTATGATTGTTTGTGCTGCCGGACTTCGACGATCGGCAGCATTCTCCCGTCCGTGGGTGAGCTGAGCTGGCGTGGTGTGGCTCCGGCCGGTGTTGGAATGTCGGCGAGGCGGTCGAGCAGGGTGTCCAGTGCTGACTGGAATGT
>NZ_JADOGI010000352.1 GCF_015645445.1 Nonomuraea cypriaca
GAGCCATCGTGAACGGTCCTTCCGGGGGACGTGAGACCTCTCCCTTCGACCGTCACACGATGGCTCACTTTATGCCAGAGATCCGTCACTGATCGTCACGATTTACACCACTCCACGGGACGCCACCCAGCTGTTGTCTGTTGGCTGGCTGGCTGGCTGTGCTCCGCCGCCAGGTCGCCGCTCCCCGGCCGTCGTGGGCGGACCGGGCGATCCTTTCCGCGCTCGCGCGACTCCTGCCCCGGCGCCGCCGATGTCACCTGTTCGTCACACCGCGGACGCTTCTGCGTTGGCATGGCGACCTGGTGAAGCGGCGCTGGACCTACCCCAAGCGCGGGCCGGGACGGCCACCGGTCCGACCCACCCTTCGCACCTTGGTGCTGCGCTTGGCCGCCGAGAATCCGGATTGGGGTTACCGGCGCATCGCCGGGCAGATCGCCGGCCTGGGCCGGAAGGTGTCCCCGGCCACCGTGTGGGCGATCTTGAAGAGGGCCGGCTTCGATCCAGCGCCCCGGCGCGGCGGTCCGACCTGGTCGCAGTTCCTTAAGGCTCAGGCGTCCGGGATCTTGGCCTGCGACTTCTTCAGCGTCGAGACGGTCATGCTTGCGCGGCTGTACTGCTTCGCCGTGGTCGAGCACGCCACCCGGCGAGTCCGCGTGCTGGGGGTCACGGCGAACCCAACCGCTGGCTGGGTCGCCCAGCAAGCCCGCAACCTGGTACTCGACCTGGGCGATCGGATCGGTGATTTCCGATTCTTGATCAGAGACCGGGACAGCAAGTTCACCGCTCTGTTCGATGAGGTGTTCACGACCGAGGGCATCCGCGTCGTGCTCACCGCACCACAGGCTCCTCGGATGAACGCAGTCATGGAGCGGTGGGTGGGCAGCGTACGCCGCGAACTACTCGACCGGATCCTCATCATGAACGAACGCCACCTGCGCAAGGTCCTCGCCGAGTACGAGACCTACTTCAATAGGCAGCGTCCGCACCGGGCCCTGAAGCAGGCCAGTCCGCTGCGGGCGCTACCCGATCCGGTCGATGCGGACATCCATGTCTCCCGACGAGACCGGCTCGGCGGCCTCCTGCACGAATACGCCCAGGTCGCATGAGGTGACACAATAATCGGCACCCACAGCGCGTCTGAAAACAACAGGTGCCTGACCAGAGCTGAGGGAGACCGTGACGATCCAGACACCGTTCCGGGGCAGAATGACATAGCCCGGAAAAAAGTGTGCAAACTAGCCCCGATTCCAAGCGGCCTACAAAAGCCCTCATGCGACGAGTATCCCTTCGCCTCTACACACGAGGGTGCCGCCTCTGCGGGCTATAACATGTCGGTCGCAATCGTCGAGTGCAGAGACAACAACACTGCGGGCGCACTGCTCAACGGCTGGTACGACCGGGAACGCATCCTCGAGAAGGATCCCTTCTGGGTCGATGCGACCAAGAAGGGCGACACACCCCCCGAAGATGTCCCTCCACCAGACATCGCTCAAGTCGATACCTCCGGCTTCGGCGCGAGCTGTAAATAGTTGAAGCGTCGCCGTCCGCCGCCAGCCTCATCATCCAAGCGGCGGACGGCACGCCGATCTGTCAACCATAAACGTGGCCGACAGCACCACACGTCGACCAAAGGAAGAGCCATGATTGATGAGAGCTATACTCGCTGGTTCCGTGGGTACACCACTAACGTCCTCGCACTTACCTGGTGCTCCGCCACCACGACCGAGGATGTCCTGGCAGCCTACGGCATCTCGCCCGAGATCACGGAGCCGATGAACTTCCTAGGTGGCGATATCGATTTGCTCATCGGGCGTCTCGGCAACGGCACCATCATCATGGATTACAGCGTCGATTCTCCCACGCCCCAGACCCTTCCCGCCCTAGCGCAGTACGGTCCTTGTCTAAGCGCTGCATGGTGCGGCGACGTTCCGGCGATAGTGTCCTATTACGCTCACGACGGTCGCGTAGTGCGGTTCGACGCAAGCGAACGGGACTGGTACCCGGATCCCGATCTCGCCAGCGTTGAACAATGGATCGCCGCTACACCCGCCGGCACGGAAATATGGGACAATCGCTGGAGCCGTGCCATTCTTATCACCGCCGAAGCGCTGCTGCAAGCTGCTATTGACGAAGAATGGATGCGATCCACACACGTCGGCGTTACATTCCCCGAATAAACACCTACCTCCGACCGGAGCCGAGAGCGTTGCGACTCCTCACGCAGCAGCAGTAGTAGTGACCAACTTGTGGAACCTCACCTGGGCAGGGCTGAAGGAGTTCTCATATCGTGAGACCGAGGGCGATCAGCGGGTTTTGGAAGTCATCGCGGGCCCAGCGGGTGCCCTCGGCGATGTTGGTGTGGTTGAGCAGGCGTAACGCGGCGATCGCGTAGCTGCGCATGGTGGTCAGGATGGACGGCGTTGCCGCGGTGCGGACGCGGCAGCGGTCCTCGCCGAGAGTTACGTCTCGCACGTAATGATCTTTGTTTTCGATCGACCACTCGCCTCTGGCCAGCTCTGCCAGGCGGCGTGGGCCGGCCAGGGTCGCGGGCAGGCTGGTGACGCCCAGCACCGCGACGCTCGACAGCGGCTTGCCGGCCAGGTCATAGACATGGCGTTCGATCAGAAAGACCTGCTTGACGTGCGGGAAGCGGGTTCCGGCAGGGGCGGGCAGCACCTGGATGGTGCGGATCTCGATGCGGCCGTGACCGCGGTCGTAGGTGGCCCACTCGATCGGGACGTCCTTCCAGGCCAGGGCGTCGAGCTGGTCGAACAGGCCCGGCTGGTTGCCGCCGACCGGGAAGACGTAGAAGGCCTCACGCCGGTGCAGGTAGCGGGCATGAGCACGTTGAGTGTGGAGCCTGTCGGCGCTGATCACCACGTTCTTCAGGCAGCTGATCTGATCCAGCAGCGGCTGGAAGGCCTTGATCTCGTTCGACTTGGAGCCGACGTCGATCTGGGCGATCACGATGGCGTCAGTGGCCAGTTGCACGCCGAGCCGGTGCTGGGCGGCGTGGCCGGTGGTGGCGGTGCCGCGCTGGGTCTTGCCGTCGACGGTCATCGGGATCAGCTCGTCCGGGTCGTCGTACAGTTCGGGGATCTGGGCGGCTCGATGAGCGGCGTAGGCGGCGTCCACCTGCGCGGCGTTGACCTGCGCGATCGTGCGGCACACCGTGTCGGGATGCGGGGCTTGGAAACGGCCGGTCCGCCGGTCATAGCGGGCGCCGAGTTGCTCCAGCACCTCTTGCGGGGCGCGGGCGATCCAATGCCGGATCGCCGCGTACGACATCGCACCGGACACCAGCGCCGCCTGGACCAGCGCGAACATCACCACCAACGGGTGCCGTCGGCCACGCCGGTCCCGGGGATCGGGGATCTGCGCCCACACCTGGCGAAGATCGGCCAGGTCCACGGCCTCGCCGCAGGAGCCGCACTGTTCACGCAGGCCGGTGTCCTCCAGCGCGGTCGTGATGGCGGACAGGACGGGCGGCATGGCAGACTGCACAGACAACGAGGCCCCGTTGATCGGCTTGGTGTAGGAACCGCCGTTCTATGGGGCCTTGTTGCATGTCACGCCACCGCCACGCCGTACGCGATCAACCTGTGACCTGCCACTCCTCGCCCGGCTGTCTCACCATCCGAGAACTCCTCAAGCCCTGCCTCACCTGGGCCTGCCGAAAATTGCATCCATGCAGGTCAAGCGGCATGCGAGTACTCGTGAAGGACGCCGCCAAGCCGGTCTCGTCGGCGTATGTTCAGGTCGGTGATTCGCTCTGGATCTGTGATCGGGTCCGGGACAGTACGCAGCGGGGCGGCTTGGGCCAGGGCTCGATGGGCTCGGTGCTGGTCATAGAACAGTCCGTACTCGCGTTGGGCGTACCGCAGGTGGCGTTCGTTCCAGAGCAGGCAGCAGTCCAGGAGCTCGTGGCGGCGAGCCTGCACCCACCGCTCCATGATCGAATTCATTCGCGGCATCCGGATACCGGTGATCACACTCTGGATGCCGGGCCGACGCCGTCAACGGCCGCCGTATCTCACCACCGGCGCCAAACCAGGACAACGACCAGCCAGACACGTCTGGCACGTCAGTCTCAGCCACACCGCAACCATCGCTGATCCACTGAGACTGGCCATCCTGAATGAGAACCAGATCACCCCAAAGGATGCAGAACGTAACCGCCAGGTCACACTACTTGGCAGTGCCGCCCGATCCTGCTCCAGACGTACGCACTCCGATGAGACAGCGCCAGGCTCCCTGGGATCGAACAACCCCGACCGACCTTGGGCCAACAATACTGAGACACGGACCGTAACGGGCCGGATTCAGTGAGACAGGGTCGATTTATCAGCGACAGGACAAGAAGTAGCAGCACGGGGTCTGGGCGCAAGCACGTACGGCTCCCAGGCTGCCCATGCGCGCGATCCCGGCCACCACATGCCAATCCCCCCATACGCCGGTGAAGCACAGCCGGTATGTCGGGGGACGGCGTCTCGGTGTGGATCCGGTAGAAACGGCATTCGCCGGCTTCGCGCGGATCCGGTGGTGCCCCGGCGGATCTGTCTGGTACGCGGTTCGTTGCGCCGTCCAGGCGCAGTAACCGGCAGGCCGATTGCACAAGACGGCATTCCTCCGGGCACGCCCCCGGCGGGTTCTGTCCCCGACTGGGGGCAGACTCGCCGCGCCGACATACCCGCCGCCCTGCCCCAGGTTGCCGCTGAAGGGCCGAACTCCGCCCGATCGTTCGGATATGCAAGCCCAACATCATCGTTCATAACAGACACTGATGCCCCGAGGAGCTAGCGGAGGGTCAGGCCGCCGTCCACCTTGAGTACGGTGCCCGTCGTCCATGACGCCTGATCGGAGGCGAGATACACGGCGGCGTTCGCGACCTCCTCCATGCGGCCGATGCGGCCCATGGGGTAGGCGCTCTCCACGTAGCGTTCGTACGCTGTGCGCTGCCCGGAGGTCATCCGGCCGAGGAACTCGCGGTCGAAGGTAGGGGTCGCGATCGAGCCGGGGGCGATGGCGTTGACCCGTACCCCGAGAGGGCCCAGCTCGTTGGCGAGGGCGCGGGTGAGAGACTCGATGGCCCCTCTGGTGGCCGAATAGAGCGAGGAGGGGCGTCCCGCGACCATTGTGGCGGCCCAGTAGCTGGACATGTTGATGACCGTCCCCCGTGCCGCGGTGAGCGAGGGCAACAGGAGCTGGGTGAGGTGGAAGGGCGCCAGCAGGTTGACGTGCACCATGGCCTCCGCGTCGTCCAGCGTGAGGTCGGCCAGCGGTTTGAGGCGCGCCAGGCCGGCGTTGTTGACGAGGACGTCGACGCCGGCGTCGAGCCGGGCGACCGCGTCGGCCAGGGCCTGCAGGTCGGTCAGGTCCACGGCGAGGGTCCGCACCACCCTGCCCTTGGCCCGCAGCGCATCGGCCGTCTCGGCCAGCTTGTCCCGGTCGCGGGCGAGCAGCACGAGACTCGCGCCCTCGGCGGCGAACGACTCGGCGATCGCGCGCCCCAGCCCTTCGCTGCCACCCGTGATCAGTGCCGTACGCCCGGCAAGATGTTCCATGGTTCGCGTCCTTACTCCTGTAAACGGAAAGCCCTTCTCCGTTAATGGCGAGCCTACATTAACAGGAGAGGGGGTATCCGTTTTGGGTATGCTGCTGGTGTGCAGGACGAGAAAACCCGTACGCGTGGCGACGCTGTACGCAACCGCGAACTCCTGATCAAGGTCGCCCGGGAGGCCATGGCGGAGGTCGGCCTGGCGGTGTCCGTGAACGAGATCGTGCGGCGCGCCAGGCTGGGACAGGCGACGTTCTACCGACGCTTCGCCTCCCGCGAGGAACTGCTGTCCGCCGTGCTCGACGATGTGCTCGCCTCAGTCGAGGCAAGCCTCCAGGAGGCCGCCGAGAAGGATCCCGCGGCAGGGCTCCGGGAGGCGCTGCGCGTCCTCGTGGAGCACCAGTCCCGGCACCGGGGCCTTTACGACCTGCTCACCGGCGATTCGGCAGCGGCCGGAGGAACCTTCGCCGAGCAGCGGGCCCGGATCCGCGACCTCGTCCGCCGTATCGGCGAGCGGGCCCAGGAAGCGGGAGCCATGCATCCCGATACGCGATGGCAGGACCTGCCGTTCCTCGCCGGCTCGCTCGCGGCCGCGTCCTCATCCTGCCTCGGCATCGACGCCGACCCGGGACTGGCGGGCCGCATGCTCGGCACGGTACTGGCCGGCCTCCGCACAGGAACCACCGCATCGACCGACCACTCTGACGAAGTCCCGACTGCACCCGCTGCCTACGCCGCGACGCCCCCGCCCCGAGACGACTGACTCCAAATCATTCATACCCCGGCGGTAGCGGTGGTGCCTCGATCGATCCTTCAGGTCCTCGCCGGTTGCGGCGCGCCCCTGATGCCACGCGAAGTCACGTTCGCTGTCATCTCAAGCGATCACGCTTGGCGGTGTGCCGCTGCTTGGGCAGCGCGTTCAGATCCACTCGGAGCATCTGATCGGTCAGCGGCTTGAACGGATCCAGCCGGGACGGCCGGGGGCAGCGGCTTACGCGGGGTGGGCCAAACCGAGGCCAGCGCTTTTCCCTTACAACTCGACCTTGGACTTGGGCTGCACCAACCTGCGCCTGCGGAAAACCTCATCCACCCAGTTCAAGCTGCATGTGAGTACTCATGGAGGACCCCGCCGAGCCGGTCTCGCCGGCGTATGTTCAGCTCGATGAATCGCTCGGGATCCGTGATCGGATCCGGGACGGGATGCAGCGGGGCCGCTTGGTTCAGGGACTGGTGGGCTCGGTGCTAGTTATAGGTACAACCGTTCGTACTCGCGCAGGGCGTGCCGCAGGTGGCGTTCGTTCCACAGCAGGCATCGGTCGAGGAGTTCGCGGCGGCACGATTGCACCCACCGTTCAGTGATCGAGTTCATCCGCGGCATCCGGATACCGGTGAGCACGGTGGCGATGCCGGCCTCAGCAAGGACCTCGTTCATGAGCTCTGGGAACTTCCCATCTCGATCGCGGATCAGATAGCGCGCCCGGCAATGGGCGTTCATCGAGGTCCATCTCGAGGTTCTTCATCGCCTGGATGACCCATGTAGCACTTGGGTGCGCGGTGGTGCCGAGCACGCGGACGCGCCGGGTGGCGTGCTCGATGACCGCCAGGATGTACTGGTGCTGGACATTGAGCGTGACGGTCTCGATGAAATCACAAGCCAGAAGAGCCTGGGCTTGCGAGCGCAGGAAATCGGCCCACGTGGTGGACGCAATCTGGGGCGCCGGATCAGGACCTTCCTGCTTGAGGATCTCCCAGACCGTGGACGCCGCAACGTTTGATGCCCAGCGTGGCGAGCTTTCCGTGCACCCGCCGATAGCCCCAACCGGGGTTCTCCCCCACCAAGCGCAGGATGAGGGCACGGATGGAGCGGACCGTGGGCGGGCGCCCCGGCCGCTTCGGCTGGCAGGTACGGGCATGACGCCGCTTCATCAGATCGCGATGCCAGCGCAGGACGGTATCCGGCCGGACGACAAGCCGCAGCCTGCGCAGGACCTCCCGCGGCAACGATGCCAGGAGCGCAGCGAGAAAGGCCCGGTCCTCCGGAGCGAATCTCAGCTTCGTGTCGGCGCCGAGCTGCCGTTCAAGAACGGCGATCTGATGACGCAGGGTAGGTATCTCGACGTCCTTGTCCCGATCTCCCAGCGGCAACAACCTCAGCGCGGCAAAGACGTTCGTGACCTCAGATAGGCCAGGCGAAGGAGCACAACCGATCATCATGCCGCACTTGCCTCCCTGTCCTGATGGTCGGAACTCGCGCACCCCACGCGAAGCCCTCACAGGGGCATGACGTGGGCGGATGAAATTTTCGGCAGGCGCACTGTGGCACATCCTCCCGGCCATCGACATGGCCCGCGCCAACCTGGCCCTCGGCGCCCTGACGGGCGGGCGGCCCATCTGGACACCGCGCGGGTCGTGGCGGGCAGCGTCGTGTCCACAGCGGCGGC
>NZ_JADOGI010000353.1 GCF_015645445.1 Nonomuraea cypriaca
CTCCCAGACCCCGCCCTTGAGCACGTGCTTGGCGAGCTCTATCGCCATCGGATGGTCCTTCTCCATGATCCCGAGGGACAGGAGGGACGTGTCGCGTGAGGGCGCCGCACCGGAACGGCCGAAGAGTTTCTCGGCGAACGGGTTCCAATAGAGGAGGTTACTGAAACGATCGGTGACCACCACGGCCATCTCAGCGTGGTCGAGCACTGATCCAGCGGCAAGGTGATCAGCCGCGTCTTGTGACAGATCCCCCCATCGCTTCATCCGGAGACCACTCCTTGGGGTGGCTTACATGCAAAGCGGACCACGAGCGCTCCTGCAACAGTCTTGGCCAGGGGAGAGTGGAGGGCCTCCCAGGAGGGATTCAACCAAGCAGCCGCGCGCGCGTCAGCGCTTGGCGACAAAAACGTGCGCGGCAACGTCACGCGGAAGCTCCGCGGGAGTGTCCTTCGCGTCACCGTCACCTGTCACCCGTACACCGTCGTCGCTCGCCGCGAGCGTCACCTCGCGTCCGGGTTGTATCCCAACTTGCTTGAGTTTAAGCATCACAGCGGGATCGCTTTGCACTTGTTCGCTAATTCGCAGCACGACCACGGGCACGTCCCTCACGCCCGCCACGTCGCACATGGACGTCAGGGCGCTCTCCACCGCCTCTGCGGGCTCCCTGGCGCCCAGCTCGGCCAGCCCGGGGATGGGATTTCCGTGCGGGCAGACCGTGGGGTTGCCGAGCAGCGTCACCAGGCGCGACTCGACGGACTCCGACATGACGTGCTCCCAGCGGCACGCCTCGACGTGCACCTCTTCCCAGGGCAGGCCGATCACCTGGATGAGCAGGCACTCGGCGAGCCGGTGCTTGCGCATCACCCGCATGGCCAGCGTGCGGCCCAGCTCCGTCATCGACAGGTGCCGGTCGCCCTCCACCCGGACCAGGCCGTCGCGCTCCATGCGGGCGACCGTCTGGCTCACCGTGGGGCCGCTCTGCGCGAGGCGCTCCGCGATGCGCGCGCGAAGCGGGACGATGCCCTCTTCCTCGAGCTCGTAGATGGTGCGGAGATACATCTCCGTCGTGTCGATCAGGCCGTGTGCGGTCAAGGCTCCTCCCAACTGAATGTTACGCCGGTCCTGGCGGGGACTGAGCCCTTACGCAGCGGGCAGGGGTCATGAGAAACCCTAGTGGGAGAACGACCGGCGATGGCTAAGGACGGCAACAACGGGGCGGCCGAGTTCCTTCCCGACCGGCTGGATCTGGACGCGCTGCGGGCAGCGGCGGCCGGCTGCCAGGGCTGCGGACTCTACAGGAACGCCACGCGGACGGTGTTCGGCGAGGGGCCGGGGCAGGCCAGGTTCATGCTGGTGGGCGAGGAGCCCGGGGACCAGGAGGACCGGCAGGGGCACCCGTTCGTGGGGCCCGCGGGCCGCGTACTCGACAGAGGGCTGGTGGAGGCGGGGATCGAACGCGACGACGTTTACCTGACGAACGCGGTCAAGCACTTCTCCTTCACGCTCCGGGGCAAGAGGCGGATCCACCAGAAGCCGACGGCCGCCGAGATCACCGCCTGCCGGCCGTGGCTCGACGCGGAGATGGCCGTGGTGCGGCCGGAGGTGATCGTGGTGCTCGGAGCGACGGCGGCGCGGGCGTTGCTGGGACGGGAGTTCCGGGTCACGCACCATCGGGGCGAGCCGGTGCCGCTCGGGGAGGCGCTCGCGGTGGCCACCGTCCACCCGTCGTCCGTGCTGCGCGCGCCCGACAGGGACGAGGCGTACGCGGGCTTCCTGGCGGACCTGAAAGCCGCCGCCCAGGTCGCCTGACGCTCCAGCGCCTACTGGCGGGCCCGGTAGTTCCTGAAGCCCGACACCGACAGCCCGACGACCAGCACCGTGACGGCGCACGCGAGGCCGCCGCCCACCCACGCCCCGGTCAGCCCGAACGCCGTCGCGGTGGCCCCGGCCCGCAGCTCGCCCAGCCGCGGCCCGCCCGCGACGACCACCATGAACGCCCCCTGCAACCGCCCGCGCATCTCGTCGGGCGCGTACAGCTGCAGGATCGACTGCCGCCACACCGACGAGATCACGTCCGCCACCCCGCCGACGGCCATGAACACCACCACGAGCCAGAGCTCGTTCGCCAGCCCCGCGGCGGCCACGGCCAGCCCCCAGACGGCGATGACCGCCACCAGCGCCACCCCCTGCCGCGAGACGCGCCCGACCCAACCGGAGAACAGCGCGCCGGCCACGGCGCCGATGGCCATGGCGGAGGTCAGCCAGCCGAGCGCCGTCAGATCGCCGCCGAACCTCTCGGCGGTCAGCTGGGGGAAGAGCGCGCGCGGCATGGCGAACACCATCGCGATGATGTCCACGACGAACGACATCAGCAGCACCGGAGTCCTGACGATGAAGCTGAGGCCCTCGATCACCGCCCGTGCTCCCGGACGTATCACTTCGCCCAGCGGAGGCAGTGAGGGCAGCCTGAGCACCGCGTAGAGGCTCGCGGAGAACAGCAGGGCATCCATCGCGTACGCGGCCGCGAACCCCACGTTCGCCAGCGCGACCCCGCCGAGCATCGGCCCCACCACCGCGCCGATGCTGTAGACCAGCGAGTTGAGCGCGTTGGCCGCCGGCACCAGCTCGGGTTCGAGTATCCGGGGGATGATCGCGCCCCTGGTCGGCCCGGTGATCGCGAACCCGGTGGAGTTGAGCGCGACCGCGGCGAAGATGAGGTAGACGTTCCCCAGGCCGAGCAGCGCCTGCACCAGGATGAACAGCGTCGACACCCAGGCGATCAGCGAGCCGGCGATGAGCAGCTTGCGCCGGTCCACGGCGTCGGCGACCGCGCCGCCCCACAGACCGAAGACGATCAGCGGGATCAGGTTGGCCATGCCAAGGAGCCCCACGTAGAACGACGAGTGGGTGAGGTCCCAGACCTGCTGGCCGACGGCCACGACGGTCGCCCCGACGCCGACGTGCGACACCGCCTGGCCGAGCCAGAGCCGCCGGTACGCGGGAACGCCCAGAGGGCGCGTATCTACGATATGACGCTTGACCAGCTGCCCGAATGCCACTTTAGGACATTAAGGGGCAAGTCTCTCCAGCACCCAGCCGGGTCTGGTCCGCCGGTAGCGAAGCCTGTCGTGCATCCGGTCGAGCTGCCCCTGCCAGAACTCCATCTCCAGCGGGAACACCCGGAATCCACCCCAGAAGTCGGGTACGGGCGGATCGTCCGGCCAGCGCGCCGCCAGTTCCTCGTAGCGCGCGTCCAGTTCCTCCCTGGACCGGACTACGGCGGACTGCCGCGAGGCCCAGGCGCCGATGCGGGAGCCGTACGGGCGGGAGTTGAAGTAGGCGGCGGACTCCGCTTGGGGGATGCGGGTGACCGTGCCCTCGATGCGCACCTGGCGGCGGATCGGATGCCAGGGGAACAGCAGGGACGCGCGGGCGTTCTCGGTCAGGTCGCGGCCCTTGCGGGACTCGTAGTTGGTGTAGAAGACGAATCCGCGTTCGTCGTAGCCCTTCAGCAGGACCGTCCTGGCGCCGGGCCTGCCTCCCGCGGAGGCGGTGGCCAAGACCATGGCGTTGGGTTCGGGCAGGCCGGCGTCGAGCGCCTCCTCGAACCAGACGGTGAACTGCGTGATGGGGTCGGACGCGAGGTCGGATTCGAGCAGCGGCTCGCCCTCGTACGTACGGCGTAGCCCCGCCAGCATGGGCGGGCGCGGTGTGGCATCCACGAGACGGTATTCTTGCGCGCTCCCGTAGCCGATCACATGGTGACCCGCGTTCTGGACGTCACCAAGCACTCCGCGTGACCGCACCGCTTCCCACCTGCGGGTTTGGCCAAACGGCGGGTCCCGAGGCCGAGCACGACCGCTTAGGGGGTTAAATTGACCCGCCGGTATCTCGACATCAAGGCATCGCGTTGCCGAAACATGGCAGAAAGGGAGGCGGCCTAGCATGTCCGACTTCAAACCCGGACTCGAAGGCGTCGTAGCGTTCGAAACCGAGATCGCGGAACCGGACAAAGAAGGGGGCGCCCTGCGATACCGGGGCGTCGACATCGAAGAGCTGGTCGGCCGCGTCCCGTTCGGGGCCGTCTGGGGCCTGCTGGTCGACAACACGTTCCAGCCGGGCCTGCCCCCGGCGGAGCCGTACCCCATTCCTGTCCACTCCGGTGACATCCGCGTAGACGTACAGAGCGCACTGGCCATGCTGGCTCCGGCCTATGGCTTCAAGCCGCTGCTCGACATCAGTGACGAGGAGGCCCGCGACCAGCTCGCGCGCGCCTCCGTGATGGCCCTCTCCTTCGTGGCGCAGTCGGCGCGCGGCCTCGGCCTGCCGATGGTGCCGCAGAGCCGGGTCGACGAGGCCGGGAGCATCGTCGAACGTTTCATGATCCGCTGGCGCGGTGAGCCCGACCCCAAGCACGTCAAGGCCATCGACGCCTACTGGACCTCCGCTGCCGAGCACGGCATGAACGCCTCCACGTTCACCGCCCGCGTCATCGCCTCGACCGGCGCCGACGTGGCCGCGGCGCTCTCCGGGGCGGTCGGCGCCATGTCGGGCCCGCTGCACGGCGGCGCCCCCGCGCGCGTCCTGCACATGATCGAGGGCGTCGAGCAGCTCGGCGACGCCAAGAAGTACGTCCAGAGCGAGCTCGACAAGGGCAGCAGGCTCATGGGCTTCGGTCACCGGGTCTACCGGGCCGAGGACCCGCGCGCCCGCGTGCTGCGCCGTACCGCCAAAGAACTGGACGCGCCCCGGTACGAGGTCGCCGCGGCGCTGGAGCAGGCCGCGCTGGAGGAGTTGCAGGCGCGCAAGCCCGACCGGGTGCTGGCCACCAACGTGGAGTACTGGGCGGCCGTGGTGCTGGACTTCGCCGAGGTGCCGCCCCACATGTTCACCTCGATGTTCACCTGCGCCCGCACGGCCGGCTGGGCCGCGCACATCCTGGAGCAGAAGCTCACGGGCCGGCTCGTCCGCCCGAGCGCCATCTACACCGGCCCGGCCTCGCGCCCACTGGCCGAGGTGCCCGGCGCCACCGAGGCGACCGGCAAGCTCTGACGCTCGCAGCCGGCCGCCGCCCACGGCGCGGTGGCCGGCTTCCTGGTCTCAGAATCCGGACCCCGGTCAAGCCATAACGCGCCGCTCGGTAGGCTCCATTGTGTGGCTGACATCGTGATTCCCGCTGACATCAAGCCCGCCGACGGCCGATTCGGCTGCGGGCCCTCGAAGGTTCGCACCGAGCAACTGGCCGCTCTCGCCGCCTCCGGCGCGAGTCTCATGGGCACTTCCCACCGCCAGAAGCCGGTCAAGAACCTGGTCGGCCGCGTACGCTCCGGGCTCGCCGACCTGTTCTCGCTGCCCGAGGGCTATCAGGTCGTTCTCGGCAACGGCGGCACCACCGCGTTCTGGGACATCGCCGCCTTCGGGCTGATCCGCGACAAGTCGCAGCACCTGTCTTTCGGCGAGTTCTCCTCGAAGTTCGCCGCGGTCGCCAAGAAGGCCCCGTGGCTGGCCGAGCCCAGCGTCATCAAGTCGGAGGTCGGCACCTACCCGGCCGCGGTGGCCGAGGACGGTGTGGACGCGTACGCGCTGACCCACAACGAGACCTCCACCGGCGTCGCCATGCCGATCACCCGCGTGGGCTCCGGTGACTCGCTGGTGCTCGTGGACGCCACCTCCGGCGCCGGCGGCCTGCCCGTCGACCTCACCGAGACCGACGTCTACTACTTCGCGCCGCAGAAGAGCTTCGCCTCCGACGGCGGCCTGTGGATCGCGATCATGTCGCCGCGCGCCCTGGCCAGGGTCGAGGAGATCGCCGCGACCGGTCGCTACGTGCCGGAATTCTTCAGCCTGCCGGTCGCGATCGACAACTCCGGCAAGGACCAGACCTACAACACCCCGGCCGTGGCCACGCTGTTCCTGCTGGCCGACCAGCTCGACTGGATGAACGGCAACGGCGGCCTGGCCTGGACCACCGCCCGCACGGCCGACTCCAGCCAGCGTCTCTACACGTGGGCCGAGAAGTCGTCCTACGCCACGCCGTTCGCCGCCCCGGAGTTCCGCTCGCAGGTGGTAGGCACGATCGACTTCACAGGCGACGTGGACGCCGCCGCCGTGGCCAAGGTGCTGCGCGCCAACGGCATCGTCGACACCGAGCCCTACCGCAAGCTGGGCCGCAACCAGCTGCGCATCGCGATGTTCCCGGCCGTCGACCCGGCCGACGTCGAGGCCCTGACGGTCTGCGTCGACCACGTGGTCGAGCGCCTCAGCTAGCCAAACGCCGGCCCGCCCAGCGGGCCGGCCCCCTCCACAAGGGCGAGCGCCGTCAGTAGGTGGGGGCGGCGGGCAACTCGCGCTTGCGGCGCAGCACCCAGGCGGCGACCACGCCGCCGATGAGGCCGAACAGGTGTCCCTGCCAGGAGATGCCGTACTGGTTGGGCAGCAGGCCCCAAAGGATCGAGTAGTAGGCGATCGCCACACCGATGCCGATCACGATGTCGAGGGCGCGGCGGTCGAACAGGCCCCGCGCCACGACGAACCCGAAGTAGCCGAACACCAGCCCGCTCGCGCCGATCGTGATGACGCCGGGGCTGGTCACCCAGGTGCCGAGGCCGCCGATCAGGATGATCAGCACGCTGGCCCAGAGGAACTTGCCGACGCCGCGCAGCGCGGCCAGGAAGCCGAGGATCAGCAGGGGCAGCGAGTTGGCCATGAGGTGGCCGAATCCGTCGTGCAGGAACGGCGCGAACACGATGCCGATCAGGCCGTCGGGATCTCCGCCGAGGATGCCGAACTGCCTGTCGAGTGCGCCGCCGAACACGTAGTCGATGACCTCGACGCCCCACATCGCGGCGAGCAGGGCCACCATGATGACGATCGCGCTGAGCGCACCGGACACAAGGGCTCCGGCGCCGCGTCTGGCCGACTCGTATCTCGAATGCTCGCTCACTGCGCTCTCCTGGTGTCGACTCCCTCCCTTTACCGTACGCAGGAAGAGCCGCACGCGCGCTGAAGAATCCCCTCCCATCCCCTGGGAAACGGGAGGGAACCCATCCCAGCGATACGTGGAAGGGGCGTCATTCGCCCTTCCACTGGGGCGCGCGCTTCTCCGCGAAGGCGGCGGCACCCTCCATGGCGTCCTTCGAGCCGAACACCGGACTGATGATCGCGTTCTGCTTCTTGAACATCTCCTCGCGCGACCAGTCCTGCGACTCCATGACCACCCTCTTGGTCGCGGCGAGCGCGAGCGGGGCATTGCCGGCGATCTTGCGGGCGATCTCCAGAGCCCCCTCCAGCGCCGCCCCCGGCTCGGTGATCCGGTTGACCAGACCCAGCTCGTACAGGCGGGAGGCCGGGTAGTGGTCACCGGTCAGCGCGATCTCCATGGCCACGTGGTACGGAATCCGCCGCGGCAACCGCATGATGCCACCCGCCCCCGCCACGAGCCCGCGCTTGGGCTCAGGCAGCCCGAACGTGGCCTCGGCGGACGCCACGATGACATCGCAGGCAAGGGCGAGCTCGAAGCCGCCCGCGAGCGCGTACCCCTCCACAGCGGCCACCAACGGCTTCTTCGGCGGCGCCTCGGTCAGCCCCCCGAACCCCCGCCCATCGACGACGGGAAAGTCCCCGGCCAGAAACCCCTTCAGATCCATCCCGGCAGAGAAGGTACTCCCAGCCCCAGTAAGCACGTAAGCGGAAATATCAGGCCGAGCATCCAGCCCGTCAAGCGCCTCAGCGATCCCCCGAGCCACCGCCCCGTTAACGGCGTTACGCGCCTTGGGCCGATTGATCGTAATGACCGCGACGTTCCCGAACTCCTCAACCAGCACTTCGTCAGCCACGAAAGTTCCTCTCAGATCAACCCACGGACTCTCCCCGCAGGACAGCGGCCGCAGGAAGCGGCCCCACAGATAGGTGCGGGCAGCCTCCCCGCAAAGCATGGGGGCGCGGGGACCTCCCCGCAGGATGGGGGCGCGGGGACCTCCCCGCAAAGGATGGG
>NZ_JADOGI010000354.1 GCF_015645445.1 Nonomuraea cypriaca
GCCCACCCCGGGATCACGCCCCGCCAGCGGCGCCCAGCCCGCCCCGGGGTCACGTCCCGCTAGCGGCCACCAGGCCGCCGCACCGCCTACGGGCGCGCCTGCCAAGGGACGGCCCGGTACAGGCCGCTCTGGAACAGGAACGCCCGGCGCAGGCCGCTCTGGGACAGGAACGCCCGGCGCAGGCTCCTCTGGGACAGGAGCGCCCGGCAAGGGCTCCTCCGGCGGGGCGAGCTCGACTGGAGCGCCGTCCCAGGGGCCGTCATCCGGGACGGCGACCTCCCCCACGACAGGCCCAGGCACCGGGAAGGGCCCCTCGTCCGGGAAGAGTCCGTCCTCCGGGAAGAGTCCGTCCTCCGGGAAGGGTCCGTCCTCCGGTGCGCCGCCGTCCGGGGGACCTGCCGCAGGGACACCTGTGGCTGGGACGATGCCCATGGCGCTCCCGCCCGCCGGAACGGCACGGCCCGGAGCACCCTCTGCCGGTGGGCCGTCCACCACGGCATCGCGCGCCGAAGCACCACCATCCGGCGGAACGTCGGGCAACCCGCCATCCACTGGCGGAGCGCCCGGTAACACGCCACCCGCGGCATCGCGCGCCGAAGCACCACCATCCGGCGGAACGTCGGGCAACGCCCCCTCCACCGGCGGAACGCCCGGTAAGACACCACCCGCGACGGGATCACCCGCCGGTGGATCATCCGGCGCCCCCTCAGGAGCGCCGGCCGCCGGTGGATCGCGCAGCGGCGCCTCACCCACGGCACCACCCGGCGGTGGATCTCACGGCGGTGGGGCGTCCGGAGGGACGCCGGCCGGTGGGGCGGTTGGGTTGTTGCAGCCTGGCGGGCCTGGTCCTGGGATGGGACGAGGCCCGGGTGGGCCTGGTCAGGGCGCGCTCGGTCAGGGCGCGCATGGTCCAGGTGTGGCGGCGCGGCAAGGCACGGAGAAGGCGCGGACCGTCATGGGGCGGGTCGCGGTGCTGGTGGCGAGTGCGCCCAAGTGGCTGCCGTTGCTCCTGGTCCTCGAGGGCCTGGTCATGTACGTCCTCGCGCTCAAGGTCTCCCCAGGCCCGCTGCGGGGCGTGGATCCGGCGGACATCGACGGGCTCGGCCTGATCTCGGCGCTGCCGGCGAGCGCGTTCATCGCGATCCTGATCATGATCGTGTCGTTCTTCGTCACGGTCGCCCAGAGCACCGACCGCAAGTTCCTGCTGCTGTTCCAGATCGCTGCCATCACGTTCGCCCTGCACGGGGCCGGCGCGCTGGTGGCGGACGAGCCGCGGTTCCCCACCGCCTACATTCACGCCGGATTCGTCGAGTTCATCGGCAGGACCGGCGAGACGGCGATCAACATCGACGCCCGCATGGGCTGGCCCGGCTTCTTCGCGCTCTTCGCCTTCGTGACGAAGGCCGCGGGCATCACCGACATGACGACGATCCTGCAGTGGACGCCGCTCCTGTCGAACCTGCTCTACCTGCTCCCGTTCGTCCTGATCCTGCGCCAGGTCGTGGCGACCACGCGGGCGCGGTGGTTCGCGGCGCTGCTGTTCGTGCTGGTGCAGTGGATCGGGCAGGACTACTTCTCGCCCCAGGGCTTCACGTTCGCCCTGTATCTGGCGTTCGTGGCGATCCTGCTCAGATGGTTCGGGCGGGTGGAGCCGCGGACGAAGCCGATCCCCCCGAAGGGCCTGCGCAGGCTGCTCGGCAGGCTGGACGCGATGACACCGGGCGAGCTGGCCAACACCGGCACCTACCGCGCCGACAAGCTGCTCATGCTGATGCTGCTGGTGGCGCTGTTCCTGGCGTCGGTGGCCTCGCACCAGATCACGCCGTTCATGATGCTCGGCGTGGTGACGGCGTTCCTGCTGTTCAAGCGGACGTCGCTGACGTGGGCGCTGCCGTTCTGCCTCGGGCTGGTGGTGCTCGCCTGGATCAGCTACCTGACGGTGGGCTTCTGGGCCAGCCAGATCGACACGATCTTCGGCGGCCTGGGCAACATCTTCGCGAACCTGCAGAGCAACACCGGCGACCGCATCGAGGGCACCGACCCCGCGCACGCGATGGTGCTGCAGGCGCGCCTCGGGATCCTGGCGGCGATCCTCGGGATGGCCGCGGCCGGGCTGTTCAGGCGGCTGCGGCGCGGGGTGTTCGACAGGTCGGCGCTGATCCTTCTGTGCGTGCCGGTGCTGGCGCTGGGGCTGCAGAGCTACGGCGGCGAGATCGGGCTGCGGATCTACATGTTCGCGCTGCCCGGGGCCTGCCTGCTGGCCGCGTACGCGTTCTTCCCCAACCTGCCGGCCGACAGCGAGGACGTGCGCGAGGAGACCGTGCCCCTCCGCAAGCGGAACGTGCGCTTCAATCCCGAGCTGACCAAGAGGATCTCGGTGGTGCTGGCGGCGTGCTTCGCGGTCGTGTTCGCGATGGCGTTCCTGCTGGCCAGGTACGGCAACGAGAAGTTCGAGCGGGTCACCTCCGGCGAGGTGGCCGCCCTGCACTACGTGTACGAGCACGACAAGCCGAGCGCCAGTGTCATCTACCTGGTGCCCAAAGTGGGCCCGGAGGTCACACCGACCCTGCCGTGGGGCGAGCGGGACGTGGAGCTGGTCAGCTTCAACACGCAGGCCCTGGTGCACAAGGATCCGGCGGACATCAAGGCCGCGGTCGACACGCTGAAGGCGCAGCCGCGTAACACGTACCTGATGGTGAGCCGCGGGCAGGTGAGCTACCTGCAGCTCAACGAGGGGTTCCCGGCGGACTGGGGAGAGAGGTTCCGTAAGGCGCTGGACGCGGCGCCTGACCTGAAACGGGTCTACTCCAACGACGACGCCGCGCTCTACACCCGCAAGTCGTTCGTACGCGGCACGGAGATCCCCGAGCCGAACCCGTACAAGGGGGGTAGCGACCCCACCTCGCCGTGGACGCCGGTGGGCGTCGGCGCGCTGGGGGTGACGTGGGCGGCGTTGTTCGGGTACGAGATCATCCGGCTGAACGGGCCGAACCGGGCGAGGAAGGCGCGCAGACGGCTGCTGTACCTGGCCGTTCCGGCGTTCGTGGTGGCCCTCGCGGTGATCGTCGAACGTTTCCTCTATATCGCGCAAAATAACTGAACTCACAGGTAACTCTCAGGTTGTGCGCGATGATGGTGTCCGATGAGGACACAGAGGACACATCTCGCCACACCGGACGCACGCCTCGGCAGCGCGAGGATCGCTTCTGTGGATGCCCTGCGCGGTTTCTCGCTGCTGGGCATCCTCGTCGTGAACATCGCCTTCCTGGCCTCCGGTTATCGGATGGCCGGGCTGCCCGAGCCCGCGTTCGACTCGTCGCTGGACTGGGGCGTGCGCTGGGTCGTGACGATGTTCCTGGAGAACAAGTTCTACCTGCTGTTCTCCTTCCTGTTCGGCTACAGCTTCACGCTCCAGGCCGACTCGGCGGCGCGGCGCGAGCAGCCGTTCGTGCCGATGTTCCTGCGCCGCCTGGCCGGGTTGCTCCTGCTCGGGCTGGCGCACGCGGTGCTGCTGTTCCCCGGGGACATCCTGACGACGTACGCGGCCGTGGGGCTGGCGCTGCTGATCTTCCGGCGGATCACGCCCAGGACGGCGGTGCGGCTGGCGGTCGCGCTGACGCTGCTGCTTGCTCTCGGCTTCGTGCTGCTGGCGGTGCTGGCCACGGCCGGGACCGACATGGCGGGGACGGTGACGGACGGGTCCGCGGAGGCGGCCAGATCGGACGCGGCGCTGGGCGGGGGGTTCTGGGAGATCGTCTCGGAGCACGTACGCAAGCTGTCGCTGATCATCGTGCTCCGCGTGCTCTTCCAGGGGCCCGCCGTGCTGGCCGCGTGCCTGATCGGGCTGGCGGTGGGCAAGCTGGGCGCCCTGCGCGACCCGTCGGCGCACACGGCGACGCTGCGCGGGCTGCAGTGGACGGGGTTCACCGCGGGGCTGGCCGGCGCGTTCTGCTACACGCTGTCGGCGTGGACGGACGCGGTGCACAAGTTCTGGGGCGAGGCGGTGGACCTGGTGACGGCTCCGCTGCTCGCGGCGGCGTACGGGGCCACGTTCCTGCGGTTGCTGCCGTACCTGCCGCGCGCCGGGCGGGCCCTGGCCGTGCCCGGGCGGATGGCGCTGTCCAACTACCTGGCGCAGTCGCTGATCTGCGCGCTGATCTTCACCGGGTACGGGCTGGCGCTCGTCGACCGGGTCAGCCCAGCGGCGGAGGTGGTGCTGGCGCTCGGCATCTTCGCCGCGCAGATCGCGTACAGCCACTGGTGGCTCAGGAGGCACCGCTACGGGCCGGTGGAGTGGCTGCTGCGTCGCCTCACGTACTGGCGGCAGATATATCCGGATGACCGGAACGGCCTGGACCGGAAACAATGAGGGGTATGCGTCATTGGCCGTTCTTCGATCTCCGTCTGACCACGCCGCGGCTGGAGCTGCGGATTCCGTCCCTCGACGATCTCGACGAGCTGGCCGACCGGGCCCTGGAAGGGGTGCACGATCCGGAGCGGATGCCGTTCGACGTGCCGTGGACCGACGCTCCCGCCGACGAGCTGCCGGGCAACGTCGTCCGCTTCCATCTCGGGGTGATCTCACGGTGGCAGCCCGAGCAGTGGTGCTGCAACTTCGTCGTCGTGCACGACGGGCGGGTGATCGGCGCGCAGGATCTGAACGGGTCCCGCTTCGCGGTCAGGCGCGAGGTGGGCACGGGCTCGTGGCTGGGCCGCGTCTACCAGGGGTCGGGGCTCGGCACGGAGATGCGGGCCGCCGTGCTCCACCTGGCCTTCACCGGGCTGGGGGCGCTGACGGCGGTCTCCGGCGCGTTCCTGGACAACCCCGCCTCGCTGGGCGTCTCACGCAAGCTCGGCTACCGGCCTGACGGGGTCTCGGTGCATGACGTACGCGGCCGGCGGGCGCTCCAGCAGCGCCTGCGCCTCGATCGCGACGACTTCACCAGCCCCGTTCCCGTGAAGATCCACGGCCTGGAGCCGTGCCTGCCGCATTTCGGGCTCTAGGTTTTTGCCGGCGGCTCTTGGCGGCTCTGGGTGGCGATGCGGTAGCCGACGCCGGGGGTGGTGGTGATGATCGGTGGGTCGCCCAGTTTGCGGCGCAGGCGGCCGATGGTCACGGTGACGGTGTTGGTGAAGGGGTCGGCGTTCTCGTCCCAGACCTGTTCGAGGAGCGCCTCGGTGCTGAGGTGAGCGGGGCCGGCGCGCAGGAGGGCTTCGAGGAGGGCGAACTCCTTGACCGAGAGGTCGAGGCGGCGGCCGTCGCGGGTGGCCGTACGCCGTACCGGGTCGAGCTCGATTCCGGCCACCCGGAGCGTACGCGGGCGGGCGGAGGGTCGCCGGCGGGCCAGCGCGCGGACCCGCAGCACCAGCTCTGGGAAGTGGAACGGCTTGGCGAGGTAGTCGTCGGCGCCCAGGGTCAGCCCGCTGACCCGGTCTCCCGGGGAGCCGGCCGCGGTGAGCATGAGGACCATGGCGCGGTCGTCCCGATCAGTGATCATCTGGCAGAGGGTGTCGCCGTGGATGCCGGGCAGGTCCCGGTCGAGGACCACCACGTCGTAGCCGTTGAGGTCCAGCTTGGCGGCGGCCGTCAGGCCGTCGTGGGCGACGTCGACGGCCATCCCCTGGTCCCGCAGGCCTTCGGCCAGGACGTCGGCGAGCGCGAGCGCGTCCTCGACCACCAGGATCCTCATCCCCCGTCCCCTTCGGGTGCTCTTGGCAGCGAGACGGTGGCGCGCAGGCCGGCTTCTGGCGCCGACGGCAGTGTGACCGTGGCGCGCAGGCCGCCTTCTGGCCGGGCGTGCAGGTCCAGGCGGCCGCCGTGGGCGGCGGCGATCGCCGCGACGATCGACAGGCCGAGGCCGGAGCCGGTCCCTGAGCCGGTGCGGTCGGCGGTGAGTCGCTGGAAGGGCCTCCCGAGCCGGGCGACCTGCTCGGGATCGAGCTTTCGCCCCCCGGTCTCCACGATCAACCGCACCGTCGCGTCGTCCGCCGGGGTGGCCACCCGGATCCAGCCGCCGTCCTCGTTGTGCACGATGGCGTTGTCGATCAGATTGCCTGCCAGGCGGGACAACAGCGTCACACTGCCCTCGGTCCACGCCGCCCGCTGAAGGCCGGTGTCGTCCACGGTCAGGCTCTTCGCCGCTATGTCGCCGGCGCGCGCGGTCGTGGCCTGCGACACCAGGGCGGCCGGCGAGAGCGGGGCGCGGTCCACGGGGCCGCCGGCGGTGAGGTAGGTCTCGCCGGCGAGCGCGCCGTGTTGTGCGCGGGCGAGGACGAGCAGTCCCTCCAGGAGCCGGTCGACCGTGTCGAGTTCGGTACGCAGCCGGTCGGCCAGCGCGACCGTCTGGGGTGGCGGCGGCTCCGGTTTGGCCAGGGCCACGTCTACCGACGCCCGCATGGTGGCCAGCGGAGTGCGCAACTCGTGGGAGGCGTTGGCGACGAACCCGCGCTGTGCGGCGAAGGACGCCTCCAGGCGTTCCAGCAGCCCGTCGATGGTGTCCGCGAGGTTCTTGACCTCGTCGGCCGGGCCCGGCACGGCCAGCCGCTCGTGCAGGTTCTCGGCGGAGATCCGGCGCGTCGCCGCGGTGATCGTCCGCAGCGGACGCAGGACGCGGCCCGCGACGGCGTTGCCCAGCACGAACGAGACCACCGCCATCACGACCAGCGCGATCAGCGAGCCCATCAGGAGCTGGCGCGACTGTGCCGTCCGCAGGTCCGACAGTTGTGTCTCCAGGTCGTGGATGCGCTGTTGGCCTGCCTGCGGGATGGGCTGGATGTGGGCGGGCACTGACTCGGTGTTGTTCGCGCCGGCCAGCAGGTTGGTGAGGGCCAGCAGGGCCACCGCGGAGCCGAGGAACAGGACGACGTACAGGAGGGTGAAGCGTAGCCGTACCGGCCGGCTGCGCAGCGCCAGGCGTACCAATGTGGTCATCCGTCCCTTTTCGGCTACTTGTCGCCCTCCAGGATGCCGCGCCGGGCCTAACAGCGAGATGACAGTGGTGGTTCGCGGCACGTTATGCCGGTAAGCGTAGAACCGACCGCATGCCAAGCACAGCCTTGTCCTCACTGGTGAGCCAGGAGTGGACGACGTTCCGCAGCCGTGGCCGGATGATCGCCATGAGCGCCGCGACACTGGTCATCATCCTGCTCGGCGCGCTCTTCGCGGCCGGTTCCCTCGCGGGCACCTGCTCCGAGGGCGAGATAGAGGTGCCCTGCCCCACCGAACCACTGGGGCCGGATGGACAGGCGGTGAGCGACAAGTTCTCCTTCGTGCACCGGCCACTGGGTGAGAACGGCGGCATCACCGTACGGATGACCTCGATGACGGGCATCATCACCTACCCGCCGCCCGACCACGACGAGATCGTGTCCGGCCTGGTGCCCTGGGCGAAGGCCGGCATCATCGTCAAGGACGGCACCGCCCAGGGGTCCTCGTACGCCGCACTCATGCTCACCGGCGGCCACGGCGTCCGGATGCAGTACGACTACGTCCACGACGTGGCCGGGCGGCCGGGCGACGTCTCTCCTCGGTCGCCACGCTGGCTGCGCCTGACCCGTTCCGGCGACTCCATCACCGGCTACGAGTCGGCCGACGGCGCCCACTGGACGAAGGTCGGGGCCGCGCACCTTCCCGGGCTGCCTGGGACCGTACAGGTCGGGCTGTTCGCCGCCTCACCCGGGGATCTGACCCTCAGGCGCACGGCCCTCGGCGCGAGCTTGCCGGAATCGCGCTTCACCCAGGCCGGCGCCACCTTCGACCGCATCAGCCTCGACGGCGCACCGGCCGCCGAGTGGAGCTCAGGCTCTGTCGGGGAGCTGGGCCATACGGACTGGGAGCGCTTTCACCAGGCACCCGGCCTGGTGAAATCGAACGACACGTTCACCGTCACCGGGAGCGGCGACATCGGACCGGTCCCCGAGGGCGGACGCACCCCGTCCAGCACCCTGCTCGGCCTCCCCATCGGCCTGATCATCGT
>NZ_JADOGI010000355.1 GCF_015645445.1 Nonomuraea cypriaca
GCGGACGCGCTGCCCGACGGGTGGCACTGGTACAAGGACGACAAGATGGGCTTCACCATCGGGCTGCCCAAGGGCTGGGACGTGTGGGACCGCAGCGGCAGGCAGGTCAAGTTCAAGGGCCCGGGGGCGGCGTCCAACGCGTACGTCATGATCGAGGAGGCGGCGAAGCCCGGTAAGGACCCGTACAAGGACTGGGTCAAGCAGGAGCCGGTGCTCAAGAACAACTTCGGCGGCTACAAGAAGATCGACATCGAGCGGGTCGACTACCAGAAGGCCGCCGCGGACTGGGACTTCACCTGGAACACCAACACGGGGAAGACCCGGGTGCGCAACCGCGGCTTCCTCACCGACAACGGCAGGGCGTACGCGATCTACTGGCACACCCTGAACAGCCACTGGAAGCGCGACTACGCCTTCTTCGAAGGGTTCTGCGCGACGTTCAAACCGGCCAAGTAGGCTTCCCTGCGTGGAAAGGCAGGTCGGCAACCGATACCGCCTCATCGAGCCGCTCGGCGAGGGCGGGATGGGGGTGGTCTGGCGGGCCTACGACGAGCTCCTTGACCGCACGGTGGCGATCAAGGAGGTGCGCTACTCGGGGATCGGCGACGCCAGGCGGGCCGAGCTCAACCGCAGGACCATCAGGGAGGCCAGGGCGGCGGGCCGCCTCGACCATCCCTCGGTGGTCGTGATCCACGACGTGGTCGAGGAGGACGGCCGCCCGTGGATCGTGATGCAGCTCGTACGCTCCCGTTCGCTGGCCGAGGTGGTCGGCGAGACCGGGCCGCTGCGGGTGGGCCAGGTCGCGGTGATCGGCGATCGGCTGCTCGACGCGCTGCGCGCCGCGCACGCCACCGGGGTGCTGCACCGTGATGTGAAGCCGGAGAACGTCCTGCTCGCCGACGACGGCCGGGTGGTGCTGACCGACTTCGGCATCGCCTCGCTTGAGGCCGAGGCAGGGCTGACGGCGACCGGCGGGCTGGTGGGCACGCCCGCGTACATGCCGCCCGAGCGACTCAACGGCGAGCCCGCCGGGCCGGAGTCCGACCTGTGGTCGCTCGGCGCGACGCTGTACACGGCTCTGGAGGGCGAGCCGCCGTTCAAGCGGGACTCGTGGGCGGCGACGGTCGCGGCGGTGCTGCGCGACGCGCCCAGACCGCCGGCCCGCGCGGGCGCGCTCGAACCGGTCATCATGGGCCTGCTGCGCCGCCACCCCGCCGACCGGATGCCCGCCGCGCAGGCCGCTGCCCTGCTGTACGAGATCGTGACCGGCCGCCACCAGACGCCCCCGGTGGGTGCCGCCCATCCGGCGACCGGCCCGGACGACCGGACGCCCGGCGGCCCACGCCGGGCGACCGGCAGCGGACGACAGGCCCCCGGCGGCGGACCGCAGGCGCCCGGTTCTGAGCGGCACGGGCCCGTCGGAGAAAACACCGGCAGCGGGCCGCACGGGTACGGCGGAGAAGACACCGGCGGCAGGCCGCACGGGTACGGCGGAGAAGACACCGGCGGCAGGCCGCACGGGTACGGCGGAGAAGACACCGGCGGCGGGTCGGCCACGCCCGGCGGGGATGGCACCGGCGGGCCCCACACGACCCATTGGGAGGGGCGGGCGACCGGGCCCCGGGGAACCGGTGGCGGACCCCAGGCGGCCGGCGCTCGACCGCAGGCGACCGGTGGCGGTCTGCGGGAGGGCAAGGGCGGGCCGCAGCGGACGGTGCCCCGGCGGGCGCGGCGAGGCAGGGCCTGGTGGATCGGGGTGCCCGCGGCGGTGGCCGCCGTGGCGGTGCTGGGCGCGGGTGGCGTGCTGCTCTTGGACCGCTGGACCATCGCCTCCCCCACCGACGGCCCCGGCCCGACGACCGCTCCCACGAGCCGGCCGACCGAGCCGACGACCCAGCCGACATCCGAGCCCACCTCACCAGGTGAGCCGACCGAGGAGCCCACAACCGGCGAGCCGACCGCGACGAGTGGACCGGCGCCCGCCGGCTGGCGTCCGTTCACGAGCTCCGCGGGCCGCTTCTCGATCGCCCTGCCGGGCCGGTGGCAGGCCAAGAAGACCCCGGGCAGGAACAGCATCTCCATAACCGGCCCGGACACCCCCGGCGCGCTGCTGGTGGAATGGACGGTTCCGGACATCCCCTGGGATGACCCGCGAAGGCACTGGATCGCTCTGGAAAAGGAGATCCGCGCGAAGGGCGAGTTCCGCCAGTACACCCGCGTCGGCATCACCTCCACCGCCTACCTCGGCCTGGAGGCCGCCGACTGGGAGTTCACGAGGTTGCGCGGCGGCACGCTGATCCACGTGATCAACCGCGGCTTCCACACCGCCGACGGCCGCCCGTACGCGCTCTACTGGGAGACCACGGACGCCCGCTGGGCCAGGGACCGCCACTACTTCGAGACGTTCGCGAAGACCTTCAGGCCCCGATGAAGGAGCAGACGCGTTTCTGGCGGCACCCGGCGGTTCCGGAGACCGACCTGCTCAAGGCCCGCTACGTCACCCACCGCTTCTCCAGGCACGTGCACGACGGCTACGCCCTCGGCGTCATCGTCCACGGCGTCGAGGAGTTCGACTACCGCGGCACCCTGCATCGTGCGGGAACGGGTGAGCTGGTCCTGGTCAACCCCGAGTCCGTGCACACCGGTCAGGCGGGCACGCCGGGCGGGTGGGCGTACCGCATGCTCTATCCGTCGATCGACGCGCTGGCCGGGATCGCCGCCGAACTGGGCGCGCCGTACGCGACGCCGCACTTCCCCGAGCAGGTCGTACGCGACGACCACGTGGCGGCGCTGCTGGCCCGTGCGCACCGGGCGGCCGAGCGCGGCGACGCGCTGGCCGCCTCCACGCTCAGCCGTACGCTGTTCGCCCGGCTGCTGACCCGCCACGCCGCCCCCAGGCCGGACCCGGTCCTGCCGCCCGAGGGCAGGCAGGCGGTGCGCGCGGCGGTCGACCTGCTGCACGAGAGCCTGCTGGATCCGCCGACGCTGGACGCCCTGGCGGGCGCGGTGGGGGCGCGGCCGTTCGCGCTGCTGCGGGCGTTCAAGGCGGCGACGGGCCTGCCGCCGCACGCGTACCTGACCTCGCTGCGGGTACGCCAGGCGCGCCGCCTGCTCCAGTCCGGTGTGCGCCCGGCGCGGGTGGCCGCCGAGGTGGGTTTCACCGACCAGGCCCACCTCAACCGTCATTTCAAGCGCATCGTGGGCGTACCGCCCGCCGCATACCAGCGTGCTGCAGGAACGTACAAGACCGGCGATTCCGCCACCACCTAGTGTCTGGCGGCATGGATTCGACGACACATCGTTCCGCCGCCGTACGGGACGGTCTGGGGGTGGGCCTGGCGGTGGGGTTGTCCGGGCTCGCGTTCGGCGCGGCGGCGATCACCGCGGGCCTGAGCGTGCCGCAGGCATGCGTGCTGAGCCTGCTGGCGTTCACGGGCGCCTCGCAGTTCGCCCTGACCGGAGCGGTGGGCGCGGGCGGCGACCTGCTGGCCGCCACCGCGGGCGCGCTGCTGCTCGGCGGCCGCAACACCCTGTACGGCCTGCGCCTGGCCGACCTGCTCCGGGTACGCGGCCCGCGCCGGCTACTGGCCGCCCACGGCGTGATCGACGAGACCACGGCCGTCGCGCTGGCCCAGCCGGACGCGGAGGCGGCGCGGACGGGGTTCGTGACCACGTTCGCCAGCCTCTACGTCACGTGGAACCTCACCACGCTGGCGGGCGCGTACGGCACGTCGTTCCTGGGCGACCCGGGCGTGCTTGGCCTGGACACGGTGGGGCCGGCCGCGTTCCTGGCCATCCTGTGGCCCCGCCTGGCGGGGAACCGCGAGCTGCTCACGCTGGCGGCGGCCGGTGCGGTGATCGCGCTGTGCGCCACCCCGTTCTTCCCTGCCGGGGTGCCCGTGCTGCTGTCGGCCGCGGCGGTGCTGGTGGTGATGGTGCGATGACATTGTGGTGGGCGATCGCCGCGCTGTGCGCGGGCTGCTACGCGCTCAAGCTGGCCGGGCTCGCGGCGCCGCGCAGGGTGCTCGACCATCCGGTGGTGCGCAGGTTCGCGGAGCTGGTGCCGGTGGCGCTGCTGGCGGCGCTGATCGCGGTGCAGGTGTTCACGGAGCAGGGCGGGCTGAGCTTCGACCCGGCCCGCACGGCGGGGCTCGGCGCGGCGGTCGTGGCGCTGCTGCTCCGGGCGCCGTTCCTGGTCGTCCTGGCCACGGCGGCCGTGGTCACCGCGCTTGTGCGGATGCTTATCGGGTAGTCGCCGTGCATGTCCGATTCTGCGGGGCCTGCGGGGCTGGTCGGTGGCCGCTATCGGCTGCTCAGGACGATCGGTCAGGGCGGCATGGGAACGGTGTGGCAGGCGCACGACGAGGTGCTCGGACGGGACGTGGCGGTCAAGGAGGTCCTGCCGTCGCGGGACCTGTCGGAACCGGAACGCGAGGAGTTCGCCGTACGCACCTTTCGCGAGGCCAGGGCGGCCGGCCGGGTGGCGCATCCGGGTGTGGCGGCCGTCTACGACGTACTGGAGGAACGCGGCCACCCCTGGATCGTCATGCAGCTCGTGCACTCCCGCACGCTGGGCGAGCTGATCCGCGACGACGGCCCGATGCCTCCCATGGCGGCGGCCAACGTCGGGCTGCAGCTCCTGGAGGCGCTGCGCGCGGCGCACGCGGCGGGCGTGCTGCACCGGGACGTCAAACCGGACAACGTGCTGCTCACCCGGGACGGCCGGGCGGTGCTCACCGACTTCGGCATCGCCACGACAGAGGACGAGGACCCCGTCACGAGGACGGGCGTCCTGATCGGCACCCCGGCGTTCATGGCGCCGGAACGCGCGGCGGGCGGCGGGGCCAGGCCCGCGTCGGACCTGTGGTCGCTGGGTGTGACGCTCTACATGGCCGTTGAGGGCCACTCGCCCTTCCACCGGGACAACGCGCTGGCCACGCTGGGCGCGGTCATGCACGCCGAGCCGGAGCCGCTGGCCCGCGCCGGCGTGCTCGCGCCCGTACTGCTCGGCCTGCTGCGCAAGAACCCGGCCGAGCGCATGACGCTGGAGGAGGCCGAGCGGCGCGTCACCGCGATCCTGGCCGGCGGCGCTCCGGAGCGGACGGGGCCGGTCACCGTCCCCGAGCCGGCGCGGCGGCGGCGCAGGCCGCCGATGGCCGCCGTCGGCGCGGGCGCGCTGGCGGTGGCGGTCATCACGGGCGGCGCCGCCTGGTGGTCCACCCGCCCTGGCGACACGGTACGCACCCCGCTCCCGGGCCCCGCCGTGGTCACCACCTTCACCACCGCTCCCCCTTCACCGTCACCAGAGGCTCCCTCACCGGAGACTCCATCACCGGAGGCGCCGTCCTCTGAGCCGCCCTCCATGACGGAGAGCACCTCGCCGCCGACCAGGGAACAGCCGAGGAGCCCGTCCGAGAAGCCGACGGAGTCCGAGACGAGGGAGGAGTCACCCTCCGAGACCCCCGGCCAGGTCGATCCCTCGGACAACGAGGGAACCGGCAGCGAGGAGGAGTCCGGCCAGAACGAGGGGCCCGGCGGCGGGAACGCCTCCGGCCAGGGCGGGCGGCAGACGGGAAAGCGCACCTGATCCGGACCGGGCAGGTCCGGTCCGGTCCGGGCAGGCCGGTATGCCCACCTGATCAGGACTCGGCGCGCACGATGTCGAGTGCCTTCTGCAGGTCCTGCGGATAGTCGGTGCTGAACGACATCCATTCGCCCGTCGCCGGGTGCTCGAACCCCAGGGCCACCGCGTGCAGCCACTGCCGCGTGACGCCGAGCCTGGCGGCCAGCGTGGGGTCGGCGCCGTAGAGCAGGTCGCCGACGCACGGGTGACGCAACGCCGCCATGTGCACCCTGATCTGGTGCGTACGCCCGGTCTCCAGCTTGATGTCCAGCAGCGACGCCGCCCTGAACGCCTCGACCGTGTCGTAGTGGGTGATCGACGGCTTGCCGCCGGCGACCACCGCGAACCTGCCGTCACCCGACGGGTGCCGGTCGATGGGCGCGTCCACCGTGCCCCTGAACGGGTCGGGATGGCCCTGGACGAGGGCGTGGTAGCGCTTGTCGACCGTACGTTCCTTGAAGGCGCGCTTGAGCCGCGAGTAGGCGTGCTCGCTCTTGGCCACCACCATCGCGCCGGTCGTGTTGGCGTCCAGCCGGTGCACGATGCCCTGCCGCTCGGCCGCGCCGCTGGTGGCGATGGTGTGCCCGGCCCCGAGCAGGCCGCCGATCACGGTGGGTCCCGTCCAGCCGACGGTCGGGTGGGCGGCGACGCCGATCGGCTTGTTGACCACGATGATGTCGTCGTCCTCGTAGACGACCGTCATGCCCGGCACCGGCTCGGCGACCGGCATGGGCATGGAGACCGGCGGTGGCATGGTCACGTCGAGCCAGGCGCCCGCGTGGACCCGGTCGGACTTGGCCGGCACCTTGCCGTCGACCAGCACCTCGCCCGCGCCGATCAGCTCGGCCGCGCGGGTGCGCGAGAAGCCGAACAGCCGCGACATCGCGGCGTCGAGCCGCTCGCCCTCCAGCCCGTCGGGCACGGGCAGGCTCCGCTGCTCAGCCACCGTTCTCGTCCTCCTTGGCGTCCGTCTTGGCGTCCGCCTTAGTGTCCTGGGGCTCCTTGGCGCCGTCGATCTGCACGTTGCGCCAGGCCAGAATGACCGCCAGGATGCCGCCGCAGACGATCGCCGAGTCGGCGATGTTGAAGACGGGGAAGTAGTCGATCACGGGGAAGTTGCCGGGGAGCACCTCGATGAAGTCCACCACGTGCCCCTGGAGCTGCGTGGGACGGCCGATGCCCGACGGGTAGCGCAGCAGCCGGTCGGTGAGGTTGCCGAGCGCCCCGCCGAGGAGCAGGCCCAGCGTCACCGCCCAGGCTCTGCTGCCCAGCTTGCGCGCGGTGCGGACGATGGCCACGACCACACCCGCCGCGATCAACGTGAAGACGAACGTCATCCCCGTGCCGATGCTGAACGCCGCACCGGAGTTGAAGATCACCCGGAACTGCAGCACCTCCGGGATGACCACCAGTGGCGCCTCGTTCTCGAGCGTCCGCAGCACCACCGTCTTGGTGATGAGGTCGGCCGCGTAGATGACGACGGCCAGCACGACGAGGACGGCGACGAGGCGACCACGCGATCTGCCTACCTGCGCTCCTCCTTCTGCTTGCAGGCCACGCACAGCGTCGCCCTCGGGAACGCCTGAAGGCGTTCCTTGCCGATCGGCTTGTGGCACGATTCGCACACTCCATAGGTACCCGCGTCGATCCTGGCGATCGCACGTTCGTTCTGCGCGACCAGATCGCGCGCATTCAGGGTAAGGGCGATCTCGCGTTCGCGCTCGTAGGTCTTGGCGCCGGCATCGGCCTGATCGTCGCCGGCGCCCTGGGTGACGTCTCCAGACGCTATCTCGGACTCGTGGCGGAGTATGTCCGCCTCGAGCTCGTCGATCTCGCTCTGGAGCCTGCCGCGTACCTCGGCCAGCTCCTCGTCCGACCACATCGACGGTGTAGCGGTCTGCGTGACTGCCGCCATGGCTGCCTCCATTGCTGATCAAGGCCGTACAAGGGTGCGGGCAGCTTAGGATCCTGATAACGGAACGGCAAACGACCCGCCGGACGGTTTACCTCCCCCGTACTATCCCGCCTCGCGCTTCCAACTCCTTCCCAGCGGTGTCCATTCCCACAACTTTGTTAGCGTTTACGGCTTGCGTACCGGTGTTGTGGCGGACACAGTGACGTCCCTGCCCGTCAGCAGGAAAACCAGGAAGCTTCGGGAGCCACTCTGCGTTATGGTTTGAGACTGCAAGGCGTTGATGGGGCCCGACTGTGAGGGATATCACCCCGGAGCCGCCGGAAGAACGGCTCTTCTGAGCTCATTAGACCCGGCCGCAGATCAAACGAAGAGGACCCACAAGCCCGCAGGGATTGTGGGGGAAGAGCCCTTTCCATGCCCTTATCGGGGGCATGCGG
>NZ_JADOGI010000356.1 GCF_015645445.1 Nonomuraea cypriaca
GGCCTGCTCTTCGCCCTCGCCGGCGCCACGATCGGCGCCGTGGCCGCCCGTGCCGCCTACAGCGCGTTCACCCGTGGCCGGCCGGCCGACCTGAGCGGGCGCTGGACCCGCAAGAACCACCGCGGCGAGCCCATCACGCTGCTCGAAGGCCCCGCCTTCGTGGCGGGCGCCGGCGCGGCGGCCGCACTCACACCCGGCCTGCCCGGCCGCCTGCGTCTGGCCGCCCTCGTCGCGGGCGGCGGCAGCGGCGCGCTCGGCGCCTACGACGACCTCTACGGCACCACCTCCTCCAAGGGCTTCAAAGGGCACCTGAGCGCGCTCGGCCGGGGCGAGGTCACCAGCGGCGCGGTCAAGATCCTCGGCATCGGCGCCACCGGGCTGGCCGCCGCCGCCCTCGTCTCCACGGGGCCCGTCGACACCCTGGTCAACGGCGCGACCATCGCCGGCGCCGCCAACCTCGCCAACCTCTTCGACCTGCGCCCAGGCCGGGCCATCAAGGTCGGTCTGCTGACCGGCGGGCCGCTGCTGGCCGCCGCGCTCTTCCGCGACTCGCCGCCCGCCGCGGCGCTGGCCGCCGTCCCGCTCGGCGCCGCCGCCGCGCTGCTGCCCGCGGACCTGGCCGAGCGGTCCATGCTCGGCGACGCGGGCGCCAACTCCCTGGGCGCGCTGCTCGGGCTCGCCGCCGTCACCAAGCTCGGCCGTCCCGGCCGCTACGCCCTGCTGGGCACCGTGGTGGCGCTGACGGCCGCCGCGGAGAAGGTCAGCTTCACCAAGGTCATCGCAGGCAACCCCGTGCTCAACCGCCTCGACCTGCTCGGCCGTCGTCCCGTCGGCCCGGTGTGATCGGGCGCGTGTGATCGGGAGCGCGCGATTGTCGGTGCGGCCTGCCAGGATGTCCGGGTGCCCGGGTGGATCGTCCTGGGCGTGATCGTGCGGGCTGGGGAGGCCGGGTGAGCGTAGTGACGGCGCGGAGCGTCGCGGGCGGCGCCATGCTCATCGGCGCGATCACCGTGCTGGCCCGCGTCGGCGGCTTCGCCAAGCAGTACGCCTTCGCCCAGACGGTCGGCACCAAGTGCCTGTCCACGGCCTACATGACGGCGAACCAGATCCCGAACATCGTGTTCGAGGTGGTCGTCGGCGGCGCCCTGGCCGGCATGGTCGTCCCCGTCCTCGCGGGGGTCTCGCGGGAGCGGGTGGGCTGGATCGGGTCGGCGCTGCTGACCTGGGTCGTCGTCGTCCTGGCGCCGCTGGGCGTGCTCGTCGCGTTGTTCGCGGGGCCGATCACCGGGCTGTTCTTCGGCGTGGGTCTGGAGGGGTGTGACGTCGGCGACGTGACGGCGGTCGCCACCCGGATGCTGGTCGTCTTCGCCCCCCAGATCCCCCTGTACGGCGTCGCCGTGGTCCTCTACGGCGTGCTCCAGTCGGACAAGCGGTTCACCGGGCCCGCGGTCGCGCCCCTGGTGTCCAGCATCGTGGTCATCGTCGCCTACCTGCTGTTCGTGCCGCTCAGCGGCGGGCTGACCGACCCCGGCGACGTTCCAGGGCCCGCCGAGCTGGCCCTGTCGGCCGGGACGAGCCTCGGCGTGCTGTCCATGGTGCTGGCCGTGATCGGGCCCACGGCGCGGCTGGGCCTGCGGTGGCGGCCCACCTTACGGTTCCCTGACGGGGTGGCCGGGCAGGTGCGGCGGCTCGCCCTGGCCGGGATGGCGGCGCTGCTCGCCCAGCAGGCCGCCATGATCGTGGTGCTGGTGCTGTCCAACCACGAGATCGGCAACGCGGCCATCGCCGTCTACAACTACGCGTGGGCGATCTACCTGGTGCCGTACGCGGTGCTCGCCGTGCCGATCGCCACCAGCGCGTTTCCCCGGCTGTCCGCGCGGGCGGGGGATCCGGCCGCGTTCTCGGCGCTGGCCGCCCGCACGACGCGGGCGGTCGTGCTGGTGTCCGGGCTCGCCGCCGGGGTGCTGGCGGCCGTGTCCGGGCCCGGCGCCGTGGTGTTCCTCGGGTTCAAGAGCGACGTGCCCGCGCCGCAACTCGCCGCGGCGATCGCGTTGTTCGCTCCAGGGCTGGTCGGATACGGGTTGATCGCGCATCTCAGCCGGGTGCTCTACGCGGCGGGCCGCGGCCGTCCGGCCGCCACCGGGACCGTGCTTGGCTGGCTGGTCGTGCTGGTCGCACAGGTCGTCTTCGTGCTGCTGCTGCCCGGCGGGTGGAAGATCGGGGGGATGGCGCTCGGCATGAGCACCGGTATGAGCGTGGGCGGGGCGTTGCTGCTCGGCGCCGTGGTGCGGGCCAGGGGGAGCGCGGCCGTGGCCGGGCTGGTCCGGGCCGGAGCCGCGGCGGTCACCGGCGGGCTGCTGGGATACCTGGCTGGGGCCGGTGTGGTGGGCCTGCTCGGCGTGCGCGGCATCTGGCCGAACGCCGGCGCCACCGTGCTTGCGGCGGCCGTGGCGCTGGCCGTGGGGGTTGCGGTCGTGGCGGTGATGGACCGGGCGGACGCCCGCGCGGTGGCCGGGCTGCTCAGGCGCGGCGGGCCGGAATGAGCCCACGGCAGGGGAAGGAGCGGGTTGTGCGGGTGGCTTTCGTGCTGGGCACCACGTCCGGCGGCACCGGACGGCATGTCCGGATGCTCGCGGAAGGGCTGGTGGGGCGCGGGCATCAGGTGGTCGTCGCCGGGCCGAGCGGTGTCGAGGAGCAGTTCTCGTTCGCCTCGGCCGGGGCGCGGTTCGTGCCGATCGCCGTCTCCGACCGCCCGCATCCGGTGAACGACCTGCGTGCCGTGCTCGCGATCAGGCGGCTGACCAGGGGCGCCGACGTGGTGCACGCTCACGGGCTGCGCGCCGGAGCGCTGGCCGCGCTCGGGGTGCGGGGGGTGCTCACCAGCCTCGGGGTGCGGGCGGGGCGGAGGGCGCTCGGGCCGCGGGGGAGGCGGAGGCCGCCCACCGCGTCGCGCTCCACCGGCGAGGGGGCGTCCGCGGCCGGTGAGGGCCGCAGGCTGGTGGTCACCCTGCACAACGCCCTGACGGCGGGCGGCTTCGTGGGGGTCGTCTACGGGGTGCTGGAGCGGATCGTGGCCTGGCGGGCGGACCACGTGCTCGTGGTGTCGCCGGATCTCGGGGAGCGGATGACCGGGCTGGGCGCCCGGGACGTGCGCCCGGCCGTCGTGCCCGCGCCCGCGCTGCGACCGGCGAAACGTACGCCTCAGGAGGTCAGGGACGAGCTGGGGGCGGGGGAGAGGCCCATCCTGCTCATGATCGGCAGGCTCGCTCAGCAGAAGGGTCTCGAAACCCTCCTCGACGTCGCGGCCGGGCCGTGGCCAGGCGGCGGTGGGAGAAGCGGGGAGGGTCCGCAGGCTGCCGGGCAGCCGTTGTTCGTGGTGGCCGGTGAGGGGCCGCTGCGGGGTGAGCTGGAGCGGCGGATCCGGGCCGAGCGGCTGCCCGTGCGGCTGCTCGGGAACCGCGAGGACATCCCCGACCTGCTCGGGGCGGCCACGGCGGTGGTCACGGCCAGCAGGTGGGAGGGGCAGCCGCTCAGCCTGAACGAGGCGCTCATGGCCGGCAAACCCGTGATCGGCACGGCGGTGGGGGGGATTCCGGAAATCGTGGGAGACGCCGGAGTGCTCGTGCCGTACGGGGATGTGCAGGGGCTGCGCGGGGCCGTACGCACGCTGCTGGAGGAGCCCGGACCTGCGGAGAGAATGGCGGCGGCGGCCGCGCGCCGAGGGCGGGAGCTGCCTGGGGGGGACGAAGCCGTGGAGAGCGTGCTGACGATCTACCGTTTTGCGGGAACCATCGGATGATTAGGTAGGGCTAAGGCGTTCTCATATACTGCCTGGGTTAGGGAGGGGAGTATCCCTTCGCGACAGCCTCGTCATCACGGTGCAGCCCCCACCCATGGGGCCCCCGGGGCTGCCGGTCCGTGCGCGAAGACGGGCGGGAGAGACCTCCGGCACCGATGTCGCGCATGCCGGAGGGTTGAGTGAGCGTACCCGTGTGGGCTTGGATCGCCGTGATCGGCGGCCTTCTTGTTGTTCTGGCCGTTGACCTATGGATCGTCGACCGCGGAGAAGCCCGAGAGTTCTCCATGCGGCAGGCCGGTTACTGGGTGACGTTCTACGTCGCCCTCGCCGTGGTGTTCGGGCTGGTGTTGTGGTCCCTTTACGGAGGCGACAAGGCGGGTGAGTTCTTCGCCGGCTACATCACCGAATACAGCCTCAGCGTCGACAATCTTTTCGTCTTCTTCATCATCATGAGCAGGTTCGCCGTTCCGAAGGCGTACCAGCACAAGGTTCTGCTCGTCGGCATCGTGCTCGCGCTCGTGATGCGCGGGATCTTCATCGCGCTCGGCGCCGCGGCGCTCGAGCGGTTCAGCTGGCTGTTCTACGTGTTCGGCGCGTTCCTCGTCTACACCGCGATCAACATCGTCCGGCAGCACCTCAAGGGCGAGGAAGAGAGCTTCAACGAGGAGAACATGCTGCTGAGGTGGGTGCGCAGGGCGTTCCCCACCACCGAGACGTACGTCGGGTCGAAGGTCATCGCCAAGATCGACGGCAGGCGCATGGTCACGCCGATGCTGATCGTCATGATCGCCATCGGAAGCACGGACCTGCTGTTCGCGCTCGACTCGATTCCCGCGATCTTCGGACTCACCAAGGACCCCTTCATCGTCTTCTCGGCCAACGCGTTTGCCCTGATGGGGCTGCGTCAGCTTTACTTCCTGCTGGGTGGGCTACTGCAGCGGCTCGTCTACATCAGCTACGGTTTGGCGTTCATCCTCGGGTTCATCGGGGTTAAGCTCGTATTGGAGGCGTTGCATGCCAGCCATGTCTCCTGGGCGCCCGAAATTCCCATCTGGGTGTCGCTCTCGGTCATCGGCGTCACCATGGTCATCACCACTGTGGCCAGCCTGATCAAGGCTCGCAGTGACGCACGCAAGGGCGAGGAGCCGCATCCGGAGCAGGTCTAGCGAAATGGGCTTCGAGGCGCTTTGCTTGTGTAGTTGCGCCGTGTAATAGTTACTGGCTTCGTAACTTCACGGCAAAGCGCCCAGTCCAGTCACCATCAAAGGTTGTACGTGTCAGACGATCTTGCTAAGTCGAGCCGCGCGAGCTCTGCGCGGCTCGCGCGTGGAGTGTCCCCGTGGCTCCTCCCGACGGCGGCCGCGGCGGCCGCCACCGCGCTGCTGACGCGCAGGGACCGGCGATGGGCGCTCGCGGCGGTGCCGCTGAGCGCGCTCACCGGTGGCATGCTCTGGTTCTTCCGGGATCCCGACCGCACGCCGGGCGTGGGGCGCGTCCTGTCACCCGCGGACGGCGTGGTGCAGAGCATCGACCCGTGGCCAGACGGCCGCACCAGGGTCGCAATCTTCATGAGCCCGCTCAACGTGCACGTCAACCGCGCCCCTCTTGCGGGAAATGTCGCATCCGTGCAGCATGTGGCAGGTGGGTTCCTGCCGGCGTTCAACAAGGACAGCGACCAGAACGAACGCGTGGTGTGGCATTTCGACACCGCGCTGGGCGATATCGAGATGGTGCAGATCGCGGGCGCGGTGGCGCGCAGGATCGTGCCGTACCTGAGCGCCGGTGCGAAGGTCACGCAGACGGAGCGGATCGGGCTCATCAGGCTCGGTTCGCGCGTCGACCTGTACCTTCCTGAAGGGATCTCTCCCGCGGTGTCCGTGGGGGAGAAGACGGTGGCGGGGGTGACCCGAATTGACCGCGGCTGACGCCGGAGGCTGGCAGGCGGAAGACGAAGACCCTCGGGGTCCCGTCGGCAAGGCGTTCCGGCTGTCCGCCGCCGACTCCCTCTCGCTGGGCAACGCGGTCTGCGGGTTCCTCGCGGTGTGCGTCCTGGCCTACTCCGCCATCCAGCAACTCCAGGGCGCTCCCGGCAGCCGCTTCTCGCCCGATCCGAGCTATTTCGCCACCGCCATCGTGCTGCTGCTCATCGGCGCGACCTGCGACCTGTTCGACGGTCTGGTCGCGCGGCGCTTCCGGGCCTCCGCGATGGGCGCCGAGCTGGACAACCTGGCCGATGTGATCAGCTTCGGGTTCGCGCCCGCGTTCATGGTCGTGATCTGGGGCGGGTTCACCAACCAGATGCCCTTCGCCGCGGTGGTCACCGCGGCGGCGGCCGTGCTCGTCGCCGGTGTCGTACGCCTGGCGAGATTCGCCTGCGTCAAGACCAAGAGCGGCGATTTCATGGGGCTGCCCATCCCGATGGGCGCCATGACCGTGATCTCCATCGTGCTGCTGTTCCAGCCGAGCTTCTGGTCGTTGCTGGCCGTGCTCGGCGTGGCGTGGCTGATGGTCAGCCGGGTGGAGTACCCCAAGCCGAAGGGGCAGCTCGCGGCGGTCGTCCTCGGGTGGATCATGGTGAACGTGGCGTTCCTCACCTTCTGGGTCGCGTGGCCCGAGGGTGGCGACCTGCCGATCAAGATCGGCGCGACCATGCAGATCGCGCTCGTGGCGGCGATTCCGCTGCGGATGTTGTTCTACAAGCGCGAGCAGCGCAAGGAGTACAAGCGCGAGCGCATCGGCAACTGACGGGATTTTTCATCCTTCTTCGGCTTTGATGGAGCCATGTCGGCCACGCCGCGCGAGCACACGCGCACGTACTATCTCGGCAAACTGGCCACGCAGCTGGAGCAGCGGGGGCTGACGGCGACGCTTCGGACGTATCCGCCGGCCCTGCGGATCAGCGATCCGGAGGCGGTTCTGCTGGCTGAGACCATCGACTGCGTGCCGCTCTCCGAGGGGTGGTTCTACCGCTGGTCGTGGGGCGAGGTCGTCGGCCTGGCCGACGATCCCGCCCTGGCGGCCGAGCGGATCGTCCGTGTCCTGGCCGCGCGCCGGTGAACGCGCGGCAGCTTGCCCGGGTTACCAGCCCCGGGCCTTCCAATCCGGCAGTGCGGGGCGCTCGGCGCCCAGCGTCGTGTCGTTGCCGTGCCCCGGGTAGACCCAGGTCTCGTCGGGCAGGCGGTTGAAGACGCGCTCGACCACGTCGTCGTAGAGCTGGTTGAAGCGCTGCGGGTCCTTCCACGTGTTGCCGACGCCGCCGGGGAACAGCGAGTCGCCGGTGAACAGGTGGGTGCCCGCCGTGCCGCCGTCGTACAGGAGGGCGATCGAGCCCGGCGTGTGGCCGCGCAGGTGGATGACCTCCAGGGTGGCCGCGCCGACCGTTATCGTGTCGCCGTGGTCCACCGTGCGGTCCACGGGGACCGGGAGGGCGGGCGCGTCCAGGGGGTGGGCGATGACCTGGGCCCCCGTCACCTTGGTCACCTGCTCCAGCGCCTGCCAGTGGTCGCCGTGCTGGTGGGTCGTGACGATCGAGCTGATCGGCCGGTCCGCGATCAGGGCGAGCAGGCGGTCGGAGTCGGCGGCCGCGTCGATGAGCAGGCCGTCGCCGGTCTGCGTGCAGCGCAGCAGGTAGGCGTTGTTGTCGTACGGGCCGACGGCGAGCTTGCAGATCGTGAGCGCGGGCAGCTCGCGCACGTCGGCGGGACCGCCGACCTGGACGTCACCTGTATAGGTCATGGATAGTCCTCTGGGGGCGTCGCGGGCAGATCAGCTGGGGCCGGCATCGTCAGCCACGGCGGCGGCTCGGGAAGCCCTGGGCCGCCTGGGCCTGGCAAGAACGTCTGCCCCACAGGCACCAGAGTAACCCCCTTACCGTCGGACCTCCCGGTGAGCCAGGCCAGCATGTCGGCCGGCGCTCCTTCGACGGCCGGGCCTGGGCCGAGGTCGCGCCACCGGGCGATGACGCCGGTGGGCTCGCGGAGGACGATCTCGCTCACCGTGGCGCGGGCGTACGGCCAGCATCCCAGGCAGTCGTGGAGCTCGCGGCGGACGAACGTGGCCGGCCAGTTCTCCGGGCCGTAACCGGCGTCGAGGTCGACGTGGTGGAGGCCCACTTCGCGCAGGCGGCGGACGATGACGTACCAGGCGGGATGGGCGGG
>NZ_JADOGI010000357.1 GCF_015645445.1 Nonomuraea cypriaca
CCCACCGAGCCCCCGTGCCCGTCGCCTTCCGCCGAGGACCCGGCACCACCGGTGGTCATGTGGTCACCTCGACGGCGACTCGGGCCGCGATCCGGGCCGCCAGGACGTGCTTGCAGGGCCCGCGTGACCCCTGGTGGTCGAACCACCAGGGGCAGGTGCACTCGCCCTCGGCGATGCGCACCCGCCGCACCCCGCCATCCGTGGTCACTTCGGCCTCGGCGCCGGACAGCAGGTGTACGGCCCCGGAGCCGGCCAGCGCGCGGGCCGCCGTGAGCCGGGGGTTGAGCTCGGCCACCTGGTCCCGGTCGTAGGGCAGCTCCCGATGGAAGTGGGCCGCCTCGTGCAGGTCGTAGCCGACCCGACCGGCGGTCCCGAGCTGGGTGAGCGCGGCGCGTACGCGCTCGGGGGACAGGCCGGAGCGGTCGGCGAGCAGGCCCAGCTCGACGGTGGGCTCGAAGTTGAGCAGCATGCCGACCACGTCGGCGTCGCCCGCTGCCTCGTCGGTGGCCAGGTCGGCGAGCACCGCCCCCTCGCCGGAGAAGCCGCGCCACGGCTCGGGTGAGATGGCCAGGGTGTAGCGCATGCCCGGCAGCTCCAGCTCCCACGCGCCGGCCGTGGACGACCCGTCGGCGGGACCGTAGACGCGCAGCGCCTTGGCGAAGCGGAGCAGCGGCAGCAGCGTGGCGACCCGGCCGGCGCCCGACAGGCAGACGCCGCCGGGCAAGGGACCGGCCGAGACCCGCAGGTCGCGGCCCGCCTGGACGGCCCACACGGTGGCGCGGGCGGCGCGCGGCAGTGAGCGCAGGAAGCGTACGGCGTGCGGCCCGGCCACCTCGCCCCGCAGATCGAACCGGGACGCGATCACCTGCACCTCGGCGAACCCGCGCAACCACCGCGCCGGCAGCGGCACCTTCTTCTCGACGACCGCGCCGTCGAGCGTGGTGACCGTCAGCTCGTCGGGACCGACCCCGAGGTGGAGCGGATCCCGGCCGCCCACCCTCGCCAGCGCCTCGCGGAGCGGGCCGTTGACGTCGACGTTGGTGGTGCCCCGGTCCAGCACCTCGCCGTCGAGCTCGAAGACGTCGAGCCGGGCGTAGACGCCGCCGCAGGCCGAGAACGACTCGAACCTGAGCCGCCCGCCGTCGCACGTCACCACCGGGTCACGGGTCCAGCCCGGCCGGGGTTGGTGGTAGCGGGTGCGCGCGACGTCGGCCACGGCCAGCAGCCCGGCCGCGGCGGGGGCCGCCTGGGAGAGCAGGCCGCTGAAGAATCTGGGATGGGTGCGCGGGCCGGATAAGGCCGTGCCACCCGAGGTCGAGAGGCCGAGCCTGCCTCCGTCGAGGGTGGAGGGCCCGGCGTAGGAGTATGCCTGTACCGCTTGAGTCATGCCCCGAACCATAGAGATCATCACTGACACAATCGGGGCTGGTACGTAAACCATCCGATGCGTGACATGGAGTGCGAAACCACAATGTGTCTGGTGCTCACCGTCGATCTGGCCCGCGTCGCCTTCACGCGCTTCGCCGTGCCCGCGAACGGCCCGACGATCGGCCCGGCGAACATCGTGACGAGCGACCCGGCGATCAGCCCAGCGAGTGGCCGGACAAGCGGCCTCGCGAGCGGCACAGGCACAGGCCCGGGAAAGGGTGCGGGAGACGGCGCGGAGGTCGTGTGGACCGGTGACGAGCACGAGATCGGTTTCGCCGCCACGCAACTCGTGCCCTCCTGGATCGCCCGCACGCCGCCCGGCGCGTGGATCGAGGTCTCGCTCCGGGCCAGGACGGCGTCGGGTGACCGGACGAAGTGGTACGTGATGGGCCGCTGGTCCGAGCACGGCGACCCCCGCACATCGGTCCCCGGCCAGGGCGACGAGGATGGAGACGTGGCGGTGGACACGTTCGTGGCCAGGCGGCCGGTGGTGGCGTACCAGGTGCGGGTCGCCTGGCACGGCGCGGGCGCCAGCGTGAGCGGCCTCGGCGTGCTGGCCTCGGCGCTGCCCCGGCAGCCGATCGCGCCGAGCGCCCCCAGCGGCGCGGAGCCCGTGGAGCTGGCCGTGCCCAGGCACTCGCAGCACGCGCACGCCGGGCACCACCCGAGGTGGGACGGCGGCGGCGCCAACTGGTGCAGCCCCGCCTCGGTGGCCATGGTGCTCGGTTACTGGGGCCGCGGCCCGGACCCCGGCGAGCTGGCCTGGGTGGGCGACGACGACCCGGCGCCGATGGTCGACCACGCGGCCATGGGCGCGTACGACGAGAGCTACCAGGGCACCGGCAACTGGCCGTTCAACGTGGCGTACGCCGGCCGCTACGGACTGGCCGGGTTCGTGACGCGGCTGCGGTCGGCGGTGGAGCTGGAGCGCTTCGCCAGGGCCGGGATCCCGGTGATCACGTCGCAGTCGTTCAAGGCGCACGAGTTACCCGGCTCCTGCTACTCCACCAACGGTCACATCCTCGTGGTCACCGGCTTCACCGCCGCGGGCGACGTGATCGTGAACGACCCCGCGGCGCCTGCCGCGGACGAGGTACGCCGGGTGTATCCGCGGGCGGCGTTCGAGAACGTGTGGCTCAGGAGCTCGGGCAGCGGCGGCATCGCGTACATCCTGCATCCGCCCGAGCATCCCCTTCCTTCGTGTACCAACGGCAATTGGTGAGTTGATGAGCATTCGACCGATCGACGTGGCCCGTACCGACGGCGGCCCCCAGTGGGTGGAGGCGGTGGCCACGCCCGCCGGTGTCGAGGTCTGGTGGGACGAGCCGCGCCCGCACGAGGGCGGCAGGCGCTGCGTGGTGCGCCGCCTGCCGGACGGCTCCCGCACCGACGTCCTGCCTCCCGGCTGGAACGCGCGCAACCGGGTGATCGAGTACGGCGGCCGCTCCTGGCGCCCCCTGCCCGGCGGCGGTCTGGTGTTCACCAACTGGGCAGACCAGCGCCTGTACCGCCTGGACGGCCCGTCGATCGTGCCGCTCACCCCGGAGGGCCCGTCCCGGTACGCGGACCTGTACCTGCCGCCCGGCCGGGACGAGGTGTGGGCGGTGCGGGAGATCGAGGACGTGCGGGATCTGGTGGCGGTGCCGCTGGACGGGGGCCCGCTCAGGGTCATCACCAAAGCCCACCATTTCCTGATGAATCCCCGTATTTCGCCTGACGGGCGCAATGTCGCCTGGATCGGCTGGGAGCACCCGAACATGCCCTGGGACGGCACCGAGCTGTGCGTGGCCCCGCTGGGCGAGGACGGCACGGCGGGGCCGTACCGGGTGGTCGCGGGCGGCCCCAGGGAGTCGGTGGCGCAGGCGGAGTGGCGCGACGACGCGACGCTCTACGCGGTGACCGACCCCACCGGCTGGTGGAACGTCCACCTCGTCCCCCTGGACGGCTCCCCCGGACGCAACCTGACCCCGATGGAGCTGGAGTTCGGCGCCGCGGCGTGGAAGCCGGGCCTGACGTGCCTGGCCGTCGCGGAGGACGGCCGGCTGGTCGTCGTCTACGGCACGGCCGACCACCGCCGACTCGGCGTGCTCGGCCCGGAGACCGGGGAGCTGCGGGAGATCGGCGGGGCGGCCACCCACTGGTCATCGACCGTGTCCGTGGCGGGCGGCAAGGCGGCGGCCGTGGGGGCGACGCCGTACACGCCGCTGGAGGTGACACTGGTCGATCTCGGTGACGGCGCCGCGGAGGTCGTCTCGGCCAGGAAGCCGCTGCCGGCGCGAGACCTGCTGCCCACGCCTGAGGCCCTGACGATCGAGGGCGTGCACGCCCACCTCTACCCGCCGGCCCGGGTCACCGGCCCCGCACCGTACGTGATCTTCGTGCACGGCGGCCCGACCGGCAACCTGCCGATCATGCTGGACCTGGAGATCGCGTACTTCACCAGTCGTGGAATCGGCGTGGCCGTCGTCAACTACGGCGGCTCGACGGGCTACGGCCGCGCCTACCGGGAGCGGCTGCGCGACCAGTGGGGCGTGGTGGACGTGCAGGACTGCGCCAGGGTGGCGCGCGGTCTCGTCGAGCTGGGCCGGGCGGACGCCGCGAAGCTCGCCATCCGGGGCGGCAGCGCCGGCGGCTGGACGACGGTGGCCGCGCTCGTGCACAGCGACGTGTTCGCGGGCGGTGTCGCCCATTACGCGATCACCGACCCGGAGAGCTGGGCGGCCGAGACGCACGACTTCGAGTCCCGCTACCTGGACGGCCTGGTGGGCCCGCTGCCGGAGACGCGGCAGCGCTACACCGAGCGCTCGCCGCTGCTGAACGCCTTCCGCGCGTCCGGCCCGTGCCTCATGCTGCACGGCCTGGAGGACGCGATCGTGGACGTGGGCCAGGCCGAGCGGTTCACCGCCGAACTGGAAAAACACGGCAAGGAGTGGGCGTTGCTCACCTTCCCCGGCGAGCAGCACGGCTGGCGCAGGGAAGAGACCATCGTCGCGGTGCTGGAAGCCGAGCTGGCCTTCTACGGGCTGATCTTCGACATGGAGACGCCCGAGGTGCCGCCGTTGACCCTGAAGGGGAGAGCGTGAAGAGCGTTGCCGAGATCTGCTCGGATCTGATCAGGTTCGACACCACCAACCCAGGCTCAGGCGAGCGCCCGGCGGCCGAGTACGTCGCCACGCTGCTGGCCGACGCGGGGCTCGACCCGGTGGTGTTCGAGTCGGCGCCGAAGCGGACCACCGTCGTGGCGAGGATCGACGGCGACTCCCCCGACGCGCTGCTCGTGCACGGCCACCTCGACGTGGTCCCCGCCGACCCGGCCGAGTGGCGGATGCACCCGTTCTCCGGGGAGATCGTGGACGGCTGCGTGTACGGTCGCGGCGCGATCGACATGAAGGGCGCGTGCGCGATGACGCTCGCGACCGTCGTCGACCTCGTCACCCGGGGCGTACGTCCCAAGCGTGACCTGGTGCTGGCGTTCCTCGCGGACGAGGAGGCGACGGGCGAGTACGGCTCGCGGCACGCGGTGACCGAGCACCGGGAGCTGTTCGACGGCGTGACGGAGGCGATCAGCGAGTCCGGCGGCTTCAGCGTGGCCTCGGGCGGGCACCGCGTCTACCCGATCGCGGTGGGCGAGCGCGGCACCGCCTGGATGAGGCTCACCGCGCACGGCGTGGCCGGCCACGGCTCCCGCCCCGCCGTGGACAACCCGGTCGCGACGCTGGCGCACGCCCTGTCGCGGGTGGCCGCCCACCAGTGGCCGGTACGCCTGACGCCGTCGGTCGCCGCGCTCATCCAGAGCCTGTCGGAGATCACCGGCAAGCCGATCGACCTCGACCGGCTGGACGCGGAGGCGGCCCGGCTCGGCCCGCTGGGCAGCCTGTTCAAGGGCCAGATCCGCAACTCGGCGAACCCGACGATGCTGGACGCCGGCTACAAGGTCAACGTGGTCCCGTCGACGGCAGGGGCGCACGTGGACGGGCGCTACCTGCCGGGCCTGCGGGAGGAGTTCCTGGAGACGATCGACGAACTGCTCGGGCCGAAGATCACCCGCGAGTTCGTCAACCTGGAGGACGCGCCGGCCGCGCCGTACCCCTCGGCGTTCTTCGACGAGCTGGCCGGGGCGCTGGTGGCCGAGGACCCGATGGCGCGGCCGGTCCCGTACGTGATGGCGGGCGGCACCGACGCCAAGTCCTTCGCCAGGATCGGCGTCAAGGGGTACGGCTTCGCGCCGCTCATGCTCCGGCCGGACCTCGACTACTTCGGCATGTTCCACGGCAAGGACGAGCGCGTGCCGGTGGAGGGCCTCGAATTCGGCACCCGCGTCCTCACCCGCCTGCTCGCGTAACCCGCGCCGGACCAGGCGTCCAAGGCGGGCCCAGAGCGGTCAGGCGGTGTGGCGGACGGTGCGGTGCACGGTGAGCCCGCCGAGCGCCGCCGCCGCGACCACCAGGATCCCCGCCTCCGTCCATTGGAAGCGCCAGAACCTGGAGGGCGGGTGGTAGTACACCGCGTACCGGTAGCCCTTGCCGAACAGGCACTGCTGCCAGGCCTCCGCGTTCCTGCTGCTCCTGCCCGGGTCCACGCGACGCGGGCAGCCACTGGCGGCACCGGGCTCGGCGACCTCCCTCCCTGAAGGCGCCACCCAGCTCGCGCTCACCAGTCGCACGTCGGGATCGGCCATCGTCACCGTCCCGGTCAGCTCCGTGCGCGCCGGTTCCGCGTAGTGGTCGCTGAGCCCGAACAGCACGGACATCGTCGCCGCCACTCCGGCCAGGACCAGCGCCATCGCGGGCAGCGTACGCCGGAAGAATGTCCCCGCCGCCGTGCCGAGCGCGAACGCGAACAGCCACCACGCCGGCGGCGAGACCCCGACCATGTTGAACACGCCGATGTTCCCGAACGAGGAGTCGATCCCCTCCCTGAACACCGGCCGCCACAGGCTGACCATCAGCGACAGCAGCAGCCCGCCCGCCACGATCGCCCCGCCGAGCACCGACAGCTTGACCGCCAGCCACCGCCACACGGGCACGGACTGGGTCCAGGCGAGCCGGTGGGTGCCGCGTTCGTACTCGCGGCCGAGCAGCGGCGCCCCCCAGAACGCCCCGATCAGCGCGGGCAGCACCAGCGGCAGCCACCCGAACACCGTGTAGACCGTGTCGTACCGGCGGCCCAGCGCCACCTCGACGTCCGCGCACGCGACGGCGGGCCCGGGGCAGCCTGGCGGGGCGTGGCCGGCGACGTACATCTTGGCCTCGACCGCCGAGACCAGCATCAGCAGGCCCAAGAGCGCCAGGAACCCGGCCGTCACGAGGATCTGCGCCCGGTGCTGCCGCCACGTCACCCAGATCACGCGCCCACCTCCGCCGGTCCTGGCAGCGCGGCGGACCCGGGGCTGCGCAGGTAGCCCATGACGAGCTCCGCCAGCCCCGGCCGTCGCGCCTGCCAGCGCGGGTCGAGCACCGGCTCGCCCCGGACGAGCAGGCTCGCCTGCCTGCCCTCCAGGCCGGCGCTCACGACCGTCGCCCCGCCCGCCGGCCCTTCCGCCGGCTCCGCGGGGCCGGTCAGGACGAGGTGCCCGGCGAGGAGGTCGTCGATGTCGCCGCTGACCTGGAGCCGCCCGCCGTTCAGCACGACGAGCCAGTCGCAGGTGTCCTCCAGGTCGGAGACGACGTGCGAGGACAGGAGCACGGTCAGCTCCCGCCCGGCCACCTCCGCCATGATCGTGCGCATCACGTCGTGCCTGGCGAGGGGGTCGAGGTTGGCCAGCGGCTCGTCCAGCACGAGCAGGTCGGGCTCCTTGGCCAGCGCCAGCGTGAGCGCCACCTGGGCCTGCTGCCCACCCGACAGCCCGCCCACCTTGCGGTCCAGCGGGATGCCGAGGCCGCCGAGGCGATCGCGGGCGGCGCGCTCGTCCCAGCGGTTGTTCGTCCTGCGGCCGAAGGTGAGGGTCTCGGCGACGGTGAAGCCGTCGTACAGCGGCTTGTCCTGCGCCACGAACGCCACCTCGCCGGCCCCCCGGACAGTCCCCCGCGCGGGCCGCAGCAGGCCGACGGCGGCGTGCATGAGCGTGGTCTTGCCCGCGCCGTTCGGGCCGACGAGCGCGGCCACGCGCCCGGCGGGGACGGACAGCGAGCAGTCGCGCAACGCCCACGATCGGCGGTAGCGCACGCAGAGCCCGATGACTTCCAGAGCGGGCCTCACGCCGCGCCCTCCTTCGCGGTGCCGGCCTGCGCGGTGCCGGCCTGCGGGGTATCGGTCTTCGCGGTATCGGTCTTCGCGCTGCCGGCCCTCACGGTGTCGGACAGGACCACGGTGAACAGCGCCCGCAGGTCTTCCTGGTCGAGCCCGGCCGCCCGGGCCTCGCGCACCCACTCCTCCAGGCCGCGCCGCAGCCGGGTGTGGTCGGCGAGCGTCGGTCCCGCCACGCCTCGCCGTACGAACGTCCCCATCCCCGGCCGCCCCTCGACCAGCCC
>NZ_JADOGI010000358.1 GCF_015645445.1 Nonomuraea cypriaca
AACGCCCATCCGGTTTACGCGCGAACGCCAGCAGAATCGCATCCACATCCGCGCCCGTCAGATCATCGAGCACCGCCCCCGCACCGGCCAGCTCCACCAGCGTCGCCACATCCCGCGCGTACAGCTCCGCCGTCGACGCCGACAACGCCCCCGTCAACGTCCGGGCCCGCACCAGCTCCACATAACGATCCGCCGCCACCGCCACCGTCAACCGCTCGAGCTCCGCAGGCCGCACCGGCCACCCCTTCCCCTGCCCGGGCCCCCGCGCCGGCACCGAGACCGGCATGACGAAGACCCGCAACGAAGATCCGCCAGAGGAAAAGGTAGCCGCCACCACCGACAGAAACTCAGATGTCGCGGAACGTCTCGATGCGCGCACCCAGCGCGTTCAACCGCTCCGCCAGATCCTCATAACCCCGGTTGATCACGTACACGTTCCGCAACACCGACGTGCCCTCCCCGGCCATCATCGCCAGCAGCACCACCACCGCGGGCCGCAACGCCGGCGGGCACATCATCTCCGCGCTCCGCCACCGCGTCGGCCCCTCCACCAGCACCCGATGCGGATCCAGCAACTTCACCGACGCGCCCAGCCGCGTCAGCTCCGTCAGATAGATCGCCCGATTGTCGTACACCCAGTCATGGATCAGCGTCGAACCCTGCGCCGACGCCGCGATCGCCGCGAAGAACGGCACATTGTCGATGTTCAGCCCAGGAAACGGCATCGGATGGATCTTGTCGATGGGGGAGACGAGCTTCGACGGCCGCACCGTCAGATCCACCAGCCTCGTACGGCCGTTCGCCGCCGCGTACTCCCGCCCCCGATCGTGATCCAGCCCCATCTCCTCCAGCACCGCCAGCTCGATCTCCAGGAACTCCACCGGCACCCGGCAGATCGTCAGCTCCGACGACGTCACCACCGCCGCCGCCAGCAGACTCATCGCCTCCACCGGATCCTCCGAAGGGGAGTAGTCGACGTCCCGCTCGATGTCCGGCAGCCCGTGCACCGTCAGCGTCGTCGTCCCGATCCCCTCCACCCGCACACCCAACTGCTCCAGGAAGAAGCACAGATCCTGCACCATGTAGTTCGACGAGGCGTTACGGATCACCGTCACCCCGTCATGCCGCGCCGCCGCCAGCAGGGCGTTCTCCGTCACCGTGTCGCCCCGCTCGGTCAGCACGATCGGCCGCGACGGCGCCACCCCCCGATCCACCCGCGCGTGATAGAACCCGCCCGTCGCCGTGATCTCCAGCCCGAAATGCTTCAGCGCCGACACGTGCGGCTGCACCGTACGCGTCCCCAGATCACAACCACCCGCGTACGGAATCTGGAAGCGCCCCGTCCGGTGCATCAACGGCCCCAGGAACATGATCACACTCCTGGTACGGCGCGCCGCCTCCGTGTCCATCGCCTCCAGCTCCAGCCTCGCCGGAGGCACGATCTCCAGATCGCTGCCCTCGTTGATCCACCGCGCCCGCACCCCGATCGAAGCGAGCACCTCCAGAATCCGGTACACCTCCTCGATCCGCGCCACCTTACGCAAGATCGTGCGACCCGAGTTCAGCAACGACGCGCACAGCAACGCCACACACGCGTTCTTCGACGTCTTGACGTCGATACTGCCCGACAACCGGCGCCCGCCCACCACCCGCAGATGCATCGGCCCCGCATAACCCAGCGACACGATCTCACTGTCGAGCGCCTCACCGATCCGGGCGATCATCTCAAGACTGATGTTCTGGTTGCCGCGCTCGATCCGGTTGACCGCGCTCTGACTCGTCGCCAGAGCATCCGCCAGCTGCAGCTGCGTCCAACCACGATGCTGACGCGCGTCCCGGATCAACCGGCCGATACGCACAAGGTAATCATCTGCCACAACACGAGACCATATCTCACATATGAGATGCCCCCGCGTCAGCAGGGGCCGACGCGCCGGACCACTCCCGATGACGCGCCAGATGCTCAGGAGTCGCCTGCGCCCGCACCTTACCCACGAACGCCCGCCGCGCCGCCCGGAACCCACTCCGATCGTCGAACATGTCCCGGCTCATCTCCGCCAGCTCCTCAGCCCGGTACGCGTCCAACGGCTTACGCCGCTCATCCACCTCACGCACCTGCCGCCGCCCCGCCAGCAACCGATCGTAGCCAGGATCCGCCGCCAGCCGCTCCGCGTACTCCAGCACCCTGGCCTCGAACTCCAGCCGCGACCCGCCCAACGCCTTGTCCGCCAGCCCCAGCTCCACCGCCTCCGCCGCACCGATCGGCAACGCCTCCCACGTCAACCGCCGCGCCTGCTCCGGACCCACCCGCCGCGGCAACACGTACGTCCACAACTCACTACCGAACAACCCCATCGTCCGATAATGCGGATTCAACACCACAGAATCCCGCACGATCACCCGATCGGCGCCCAGCCCCATCATCACGCCGCCCGCACCCGCATTACCCCCGATCGACGTCACCACCAACTGCGACACGCACCCCAGCACCTCACGGCACACCGCGTTGATCGCGTTGATGTTCATCCACGCCTCCAACTCCGGATGACGCGACGCCTCGATCACGTTCAAGTGCACCCCATTGGAGAACACCTCACCACCCCGCACCACCAGCACCCGCGTGTCCTGCGCCGCCCCATACCGCAACGCCGCCGCCAGCCGCCGGCACTGATCCGTCGACATCGCCCCGTTGTAGAAGTCGAAACTCACCACCCCCACCCCGTCACTACGGTCGTAGGTGATCTCGCTGTACCCGCTGCGCTCCGGCACCCCCGCCACCAGATCACCCATCGCCAGCGCCGCGGGCAACTTCACCGCACCCTCACGCTCCACCCGCACATGCCCCACCCACACCGAACCGTCCCCGGTGCCCACCAGCACCGCACCCTCACGCCGCGCCACCACCTGACCAGGCACCCCCGCCAGATCAGGCCCCCGATACACGTCGAACACCCGCACCGGCACATCACACAACCGCGCCCGCCCCCCGGGCGAACCATCGGCGGCCCGCACCCGCCGCACGATGTCCTGCGTCGGCTCCGCCCACGAGAACTCCCGATCCGCGTGCCGCATCGCCCGCCGCAACCGCCCCCGCACCTCCGGCGAGCGGTAATCCAGCGGCACCGGACGGAACGACGCGTCACCCGCCTTCGCCGCCACCTCCACCACCAACTCCACCGCCGCGTCCGCCACCGGCCCGTTGTACAACGCCGACTTACGCGGCGGCTCCGCCGGCATCGGGAACATCCGATACCCCCAGATCGGGCCCGCGTCCATCTCCTCCACCGCCTGCAGCGCCGTCACGCCCCACTCCGGCTCGGCATCGGCGATCGCCCAGTCCAGCGACGACGGCCCGCGATCCCCGGGCGGCCCCGGATGCACGATCACCGTACGGTGCCCCCGCCACACCCGCGCCGGCACCCGATCCTTCAGGAACGGGCAGATCACCAGGTCCGGCTTGACCAACTCGGCGGCCTCGACCATCGCCTGCTCCGACACGGCCAGTTCGACGTCCACGTCATGACCGGCCCGGCGCAACGCCAGCCAGGCCCGCTGGGTCAGGCCGTTGAACGAGGAGCAGATCAGCAAGATACGCAACGCAGGACTTCTTTCCGAGCGGGGGAGCCGACGACGGGGGAACCACAGGACCGGCCAGCCGGACGCCGGTCACCGGCGTTTAAGGCGGTCCTATATGGCCCATACATGCCATTGATGCTGACATGAATCGTCTACTGCCGCTGACACTTCGCCGCAAAAGCCGCCTTGACCAGCGCCGCTTTGACCTTCTTTGTTCCAAAAATCCCATTCTGCGGTATGCCCGGCCGTACCGTCCCGAGGGTCCTCGCCGAGACCGCGACGCGCCTGTTTTCGGTCGCATGCCCACAGCGGGGCGGCCATTTCCGATCAAGGCACCCGCGACGCGACCCGAACCGGAAACTTGCGCATACAAGCATATAAACGGGCAAATATCCCATACCAGACAGAAGCTGAATTCTGTCTGGTATGGGATTAAAAGTCATGGTCTGACCGATTTGGGGGTGTGGGGGTGGCGCACCTACAGGCGGTTGACGAAGCGGGCCGCGGCGCGCTGGCTCATGCCGGTTTCGCCGCGTACGAGGAAGACGGCTTCCTGGATCTGGCCGAGCGCCTTGAGCTCGCGAGCTTGATCGACGAGGTCGACGCTCGGGTTGGGCCGGTTGCGCGGCCGTTCGGTGAGCCTGGCGGCCAGGACGATGAGCCAGATGGCGGCGGCGGTGATGACGCCCGTGAGCGCGATGAGGCTCGGAGTGATGATCTCCAAGGGGGGCATGTGTTCGCGTCTGCCCTGGATTTCGGGGTTCATGCGCGGCCGGTCTGGTTGCCTGATAATGGACATTATGTCAAGTTGGACGGAGAGGGGTCCCCTGGGAAGGGGGTCTGCTTGGTTCGGGACGGCGCTTCCATGGGCGCGATCGTCACAGGTCCATGCAAGCGGTCTGCGGGACGCGGTGTCCGAGCGGCCGGATGCGTGGGCGCGCGGACGCGGGAGTCCCTTGGGGCTGGTGCGGAGAGTTTTTGCGGGGTGGGTGCGGCTGTTGTGGCGTTGGCTGTTGTGCGGGTGAGCTGGGGTTTCGCGGGCTGGGATGGTGGTGTGGGGCCTGTCCCCCGGGTTTGACCGGCGCTTTGACCTTGTGTTGATTCGCTGTCCTTGGCGGTGGGTGTGGTCTTAGGGTGGAGCTCCTGCTATTCGCGCCGCGAGAGGAGCAGCACGTGGGGAGCCAGTCGGTTTTATGCCCGGTGTGTCAGGGGGTCGTGCCCGCTTCCGGTAGGGAGGCGTACACGGCGCTGCGGGGGCGGTTGATCGTGACGAACGGGTATTGCGGAGGTGGGTGCGCCGAGGGGCGTGCCGAGTCGGCGGAGCAGACGCAGCAGGTGGTGCGGCCGCAGCAGCTGGGTCAGGCGCCCCAGATGGGGCAGCAGGTGTCGCATCCGCAGCAGGCGGGGCAGGAGTCGCCGCAGGGGCGGCAGATGCCGGGTGCGGCGCCGGTGCGGGTGGCGCGCTGATCCGCGCCGGTTTCCGGCTGGTGGGTTATTGGTGGCCGTCGGTGGTGTGCCAGTAGTCGCGGGTGTGTACGACGAGTCCGTCGGGGTCGAAGCGGGCGAAGACGCAGCCGGCGAGGGTGACGGGGCGGCCGTTGTCGAGGGCGTGGACCCGGAATTCGATGGCGGCCTGGTCGCCGTCGACGATGGGGGTGGCGAAGGTGACGTGGGGTTCGGTTTCGCCGGTGAAGGACCATCGGATGTAGTCGGCGATGGCCTGTCTGCCTTCGTGCGGGGGGCGGAACGGCATGCTGGTGTGGACGGCGTCGTCGCGGTAGAGGGCGGTGATGGCGGCGGTGTCGTGGTGGGTCCAGCCGTGTTGCCAGGTGTCGGCGAAGCGTTGTGCGGCGGTTCGGGGGTCCATGGGGACCATTGTGCGGGTGGTGGTGTGGCGCCGGCGGCTGTTCGCGTGAAGGGTCAGCCGGTGTAGGGGTGTGTGGCGGTGACGGCGGTGATGGGCAGGGGCCCGTACAGGTGGGGATAGCCGTTTTCGGTGCGCAGGTCGAGGCCGGTGGGGTCGATGTCGAGGATGAGCAGGTCGTCGGTGACGCCGGTGTAGTAGGTGGTGTGGACGCCGCGGAGTTGGGTGAGGTCGCGGCTGCAGTGGATGAAGCCTTCTTGTTCGAGGGTGCGGCCGAGGGTGGAGATGCGGTACTCCCCCGTGTGCTGGGCGGCTTCCCAGTCGGTGCGCAGCGCGAGGTGGTGGATCATGGGGTCCATTCGTGTTCGAGGATGGCGTAGATGGTTTCGCTGGTCCATTCGCCTTTGAGGTGTTCGTTGTCGACGAGGGTGGCTTCGCGGCGCATGTGGAGTTTTTCCAGGACGCGGGCTGAGGCGGTGTTGCGGGCGTCGAGGCGGCCGGTGATGCGGTGCAGGTGGAGGTCGTCGAAGCCGAGGCGGAGCATTTCGCGGGCGGCTTCTGTGGCGTAGCCGTGGCCGTGGTGGTCGGGGTGCAGGACGTAGCCGATTTCGCCTTGGCGGTGCCGGCGGCTGGTCCAGATGAGGACGCAGTTGCCGATGAGCGTGCCGGTGGCGCGCAGGGTGATGGCGATGTCGAGGGCGTCGCCTTCGTCGTGGAGTTCGGTGCGGGTGATCTTCTTGTCGAGGTAGGTGCTGCTGGTGTCGCGGTCGCGGGGTTCCCAGGTGAGGTGGCGGGCGACGTCGGGGCGGGATTCGTAGGCGTGCAGGGCGTCGAGGTCGCCGGGGGTGAAGGGGCGTAGGTGGAGGCGGGTGGTGGTGATCGGGTAGCGGGGTTTGAGCACGGGGGCAGTGTAGGGAGCGCTCATGGGGGTGGCAACGCGTTTTGGAGGGCGTGGTGGAGGGCGTGGGTGAGCAGGGTTTGGGCCTCGTCGAGGGGGCGTTGTTCGACGAGGTGCTCGAGCCAGAGGGTGGAGATGGTGGTGTAGAGGAGGCGGGCGCGGGGGTCGTGCGGCGGCAGGTGGAGGGCGTCGGCGATGAGGCGGACGCAGCCGTCGGTCCAGCGGCGGGCGATCTTCTGCAGGTGGGGGTGGCGGCCGGCGTGGACGTAGAGCTCCCAGAGGCCGAGTTGGCGGGCGCGGCCGGCGGTGGCGATCTGGCCGGGCAGGCCGGTGAGGCCGTGCTGGGTGATCCAGGTGCGGGTGGTGGCGAGTTCGGTGTCGACGAGCCGGTCGAAGGCTTCGGCGAGGAGTTGGTCGCGTGAGGTGAAGTAGTAGGTGGTGGCGGCGAGGGGCAGGTCGGCGCGGCCGGCTATGGCGCGGTGGGTGACGGCTGCGAATCCGCCTTCGGTGAGCAGGTCGACGGCGGCGGCGAGGAGGGTGGCGCGGCGGTGGCGGCCGCGCGCCTGGCTGGGCGTCTGTGCCGGTTTCTGTGCCGGTTTCTGCGCCGGTTTCTGCGCCGGTTTCTGGGCGGGTGGTGGGGAGTGAGGCCGCTCCCCCGCCGGGTGCGGGTTCAATGGCCACCCGCGAGGTTGAGTACGACGACGCCGCCGATGATGAGCAGGATGCCGCTGATCTTGAGCGGGGTGAGGGTCTCTCCGAGGAGCAGGGCGCCGATGATGGCGATGGCGGCGGTGCCGGCTCCTGACCAGACGGCGTAGGCGGTGCCGACGTCGAGGTGGAGTTTGAGTGCTCGGGCCAGGAGGGTGAAGGAGGTGATGTAGCCGGCGGCGGCGACGAGGGTCCAGCCGAGGTGGGTGAAGCCGTCGCTGAGTTTGAGTGCGGAGGTGGCGAGGACTTCTGAGGCGATGGCGAAGGCGAGCAGGATCCAGGCCATGGAGGTGCCCCCCCGGGGGAAGAAAGTGGTACGGGTGTGCCAGTTTATCGTCGGGGCCCGGGGTCGTGGAATCGCTTGAAAAGGGAGTCGAATACGTGTTCCACTGGTGGGCGTGGGTTGGGACGCGCTTTCGCTGGTGGACGCCGCTGATGAGCGGCCGCTGATCGAGCGGCGCGCGGTCGTGCGCGGTGGTTTCTACGAGACGCAGGCCCGTACGGTGATCGAGCGGGTGCCGCGGACGGCGGGCATCGCGCAGCGGTGGGCGGTGTCGCCTTACCGGGGTTGTGCGCACGCGTGCCGGGGATGCGGGGCGCGTGCGGGGCATCGGCGGCTGGGGCTGGACGCGGGGCGTGATTTCGACACCAAGGTCGTGGTGAAGCCGAATGTGGTGGCCCGGTTGCGGGCGGAGTTGCCGCGCTGGGAGGGCGGGGAGCTGGCGGTGGGGGTCAGCGGTGACTGCTATCAGGCGGCTGAGGAGACGTACCGGCTGATGCCGGGGGTGATCGGGGTGCTGGCGGAGGCGGGGGTGCCGGTCACGGTC
>NZ_JADOGI010000359.1 GCF_015645445.1 Nonomuraea cypriaca
CGTCGCAGGAGGGGCCAGTAGCGCAGGACTACGCGGCCGACGATGTCGTGTACGGGGCCGAAGTCCCAGCTGTCGCGACGCCCGCTGGCCCGCTGGTTGTCGCTCTCCAGCCACCAGCCGTCCGCGCCGTGCCACTGGGCCCGTTTCACGATCAGCCGCTCGGGGTCGCCGGGAAGCCGGGCCACCACGACATCACCGGGATGGACGGTGGCGCTCCTGCGTACGAGGAGCCAGTCGCCCGGAGCCAGCGCGGGAAGCATCGAATCCCCTTCGACGCGCACTCTCATATGCTTTGACCCCCTGCTCCGCAGCCCTTCTGGACCCGAGTAAGGTCGGTTGTGGACCAAGCTGATTCAGCATCCAGGAAGGACTTTCTGATGCTCGCACGACTGCTACGACCCAAGCATGTCGCTTCCGCACACTGCGACCTGCCCTGTGGCGTCTACGACCCGGCCCAGGCTCGCATCGAGGCCGAGTCGGTCAAGGCGATCATGGAGAAGTACGCCGCCAATGAGGACCCGGTCTTCCGCGCCCGCGCGGTGACCATCAAGGAGGAGCGCGCCGAGCTGGTCAAGCACCACCTGTGGGTGCTGTGGACCGACTACTTCAAGCCGCCGCACCTCGAGCAGTACCCTCAGCTCCACCAGCTCTTCTGGGACGCCACCAAGCTCGCCGGCGCCGCAGGCGCCAAGGGCACGGTCGACGTCGCCAAGGCCGAGGACCTGCTGGGCAAGATCGACGAGATCTCCAAGATCTTCTGGGAGACCAAGGCCGCCTAAATCGGCACATAAGGCTCTGTGCGGTAAGCGCCGCACAGAGCCTTTTCCGTCGATGGCGAGTCTGAATCGTCCAAGCACCTCTCCGGGGCGGTAAGTTGCAGTTGGCGTCAGATACGCGAGGAGGAACGTGACCGAGGAAACCGAGACGCGCGCGGAGGGCGTGGCCGGCATCCGCGACGTGGTGAGCATCAGGCTCCCCGCCGCAAGTGCCTACCTGTCTGTGCTGCGTACGGCTACCGCCGGGCTGGCGGCGCGGCTGGACTTCACGCTCGACGAGATCGAGGATCTGCGGATCGCGGTCGACGAGGCGTGCGCCATGCTGCTGAGCGAGGCGGTGCCCGGGACCGACCTGACCGCGGAGTTCGAGCTGACCGGGCACGAGATGCAGGTCAGGGTCGAAGTCGCGACCGTCGGCAGCTCCGCGCCCAAGCGCGACGACTTCGCCTGGATGGTCCTGACCGCCCTGGCTGATGAGGTGGACGCGGTGGCGCCCTCTCAAGGGTCCCCCGACACAATGGCGATCGTCCTGCGTAAGCGCCGAGGCGCGGCGAGGCCGGCGTGACGGAAAGGACTGGAGCCATGGCCACCAGCGAACACGCCGTGCCCGACCGGGTGCGGGCTCGCATGCTCTTCGCCGAGCTGGCCGAGCTGGGTCCCGAGGAGCCACGCCGCCAGCGCATCAGGGACGAGCTGGTGGAGCTTCACCTTCCCCTGGTCGAATACCTGGCTCGCCGCTTCCGCAACCGGGGCGAGTGGCTCGACGACCTGACCCAGGTCGCCACGATCGGGCTGATCAAGTCGATCGACCGCTTCGACCTCAACCGTGGCGTGGAGTTCTCCACCTACGCGACACCCACCATCGTCGGCGAGATCAAGCGCCACTTCCGCGACAAGGGCTGGGCCGTGCGCGTGCCGCGCCGGCTGCAGGAGCTCAAGCTCTCGCTGACCAAGGCCATAAGCGATCTGTCGCAGCGCGAGGGCCGCGCGCCGACCGTAGCGGAGCTGGCCTCCTACCTCAAGATGACCGAGGAGGAGGTGCTCGAGGGCCTGGAGTCGGCCAACGCCTACTCCACCGTGTCGCTCGACGCGCCCGACTCCGGCGACGACGACGCGCCCGCGGTGTCCGACTCGCTCGGCATCGTCGACGAGTCGCTCGAAGGCGTCGAATACCGCGAATCGCTCAAACCGCTGCTCGAACGGCTGCCGCCCCGCGAGAAGCGGATCCTGCTGCTGCGGTTCTTCGGCAACATGACGCAGTCGCAGATCGCCACCGAGCTGGGCATCTCACAGATGCACGTCTCGCGCCTGCTCGCCCGCACCCTCGCGCAACTGCGCGAGGGCCTGACCGCGGAGGACTGACCGCTTCGCGCGACGGAGGACTCAACCGTCGCCGTAAAGAGCGTGGGTGGTGGGAGGGGCCAGCAGCGTCACGAGCCCGGCCAGGGCGACCACGATCAGCGGGATGCCCAGCTGCGGCTGGTCCGACTGGATCAGCGTGACGGCGACGGGCAGCATGAAGATCTGGGCCAGCACGGCCGGCGACCTCCCCCACCGCTCCATCCTGAACAGCCCGCCCCAGGCCACCCAGAGCAGCCCGGCGGCGACCAGCAGCCCGAACGCGGACTCGGCCGCCGCGGTCATCATGTCATCCGGTGCCCCGGTCAACGTCTCCACTCCGACGAAGAGGCCCAGCCCGAGCGCGATCAGGCCCTCCAGGGCGACGATCGCGGCGGCGATGAGGAGGGTAAGCGGACGAGGGTTCACGTTCGTACCCTACCCCCGCGTGACATACGGCACGGAAAATAGGACGTTCGGCCGATAAGGTGGACAACGATCACCGGCTACGCTGGCGCTATGCGCGCAATGTTGCTGGTCAATCCCAAGGCCACCACCACCAACGCCCGCACGCGGGACGTGCTGATCCGCGCACTCGGCGCGGCCGTGGAGCTCTCCGTCGAGGAGACCCGCTACCGGGGGCACGCCGCCGCGCTCGCGGCCACGGCGCGCGCCAAGGGATACGACGTGGTGGCGGTGCTCGGCGGCGACGGGACGATCAACGAGACCGTCAACGGCCTGCTCAACCCCGTCAACGGGGAAGACACGCCGCTCGGCGACGACCCGAGCGCGAGCCGTCCCGCCGTGGTCGTCATCCCCGGCGGCAGCGCGAACGTGTTCGCCCGCGCGCTGGGCCTGCCCAACGATCCCGTGGAGTCCACGGGAGCCGTGCTGGAGGCGCTCAGGGAGGACCGTCGCAGGACCGTGGGCCTGGGGCAGGCCCTGTGGGAGGGGCAGAGCAGATACTTCACGTTCTGCTCGGGCATGGGATACGACGCCGAGGTCATACGCGCCGTGGAGGGCCTCAGAGGCACCGGGAGGAAGGCTACCCCCACGCGGTATGTGAACACGGCTCTACGGCACTATCTGGCCACGGACAAGCGGCATCCTGCGATAACCCTGACCGGCCCGGGGATACCGACCGCCAGGGGCCTGTTCATGGCGGTCGTCTCCAACACCACGCCGTGGACGTACGTGGGCGGCCGGCCGGTGACCCCGACGCCGTGGGCCGGTTTCGAGACCGGGCTCGATCTACTGGGGCTGCGGCGCATGGGCCCGACCGTGCTGGGACCCGTGATCCGGCATATCCTCACGGAGAGTGACAGACTTCCGTCCGGCCGGCACCTCGTACAGCTCCATGACGAGGCCGAGTTCACGCTCACCGCGAGCCGTCCCGTGGCCTTTCAGCTGGACGGCGACTACTTGGGCGAACGCGAAATCGTAACTTTCCGGTCTACACCGAACGCGTTACAAGTTTTGGTCTAGTTAGTTACATTCGGTCATTGTGTGACGCATCCGACAGCCATAACAGCCAAAACTTCGCGCCAACCCTCTTGCGTGCACTCTGTGTGGCTGACAGGCTCACTACTGACGTCGGAACGTAGGACCTTTAACAACCCCGAAGGTTCTCCGGCGATCAGCGGGCAACCCCCGGTCCCCACCAGGATCCGGGTAGTCGCTCGCGCAAGTTAGTGAAACTCTTCACAAAGTAGCCGCACGGAGCCGACCAGAGGCTCCATCTACTAAGGAGTGGACGCATGGACTGGCGCCACCGAGCTGCCTGCCGTGACGTGGACCCCGAGCTGTTCTTCCCGATCGGCAACACCGGTCCTGCACTCATGCAGATCGAGGAGGCCAAGCAGGTCTGCAGGTCGTGCCCGGCCGTGGATGCCTGCCTGAAGTGGGCGCTGGAGTCCGGGCAGGACGCCGGCGTCTGGGGCGGTCTGAGCGAGGACGAGCGTCGCGCGCTCAAGCGCCGCAGCGCCAGGGCCCGCGCCCGCGCCACCGCCTGACCAGGGACCACCTGACCGGTCATCACCCTCACCTGAGCACCGCCCGGCGTCGTCACCCCTGACGCGCCGCCCCCGACCGGCCCCTTCGCGGAGTCACGCGGCCGGGAGCGGGATGGACAGCACGACCTCCGTGCCGCCTTCCAGCCGCGGTTGGATGGACAGCCGGCCCGACAGCTCCCCGACGACCAGCGTACGCACGATCTGCAGCCCCAGGCTGGTGGAGCTGTCGAGGTCGAAGCCGCGGGGCAGCCCGCTCCCGTCGTCCCACACGGTGACGTTGAGCCGGTCGAGGGTGGGCTCCACCACCACCTCCAGCCGTTTGGGCCGTCCATGCTGCAACGCGTTCTGCAACAGCTCGGTCAGCGCCATGGCCAGCGGGGTCGCGATGAGCGAGGGCAACACGCCGAACCCGCCGACGCGCCGCGGCGTCACGGCCACCTCCGCCGAGGACACCTCGCCGGCCATCGCGATCACCCGGTCGGCGATCTCGTCGAAGTCCACGAACTCCTCGGGCGCGTGCGACAGCGTCTCGTGCACGATGGCGATCGACCCGACCCGGCGTACCGCCTCCTCCAGCGCCTCCCTGCCCTCGGGCACCTGCAGCCGCCGAGCCTGGAGCCGGAGCAGGGCGGCCACGGTCTGCAGGTTGTTCTTCACCCGGTGGTGGATCTCGCGGATCGTGGCGTCCTTGGTCATCAGCTCGCGCTCGCGCCGGCGCAGCTCGGTCACGTCCCTGATGAGCACCAGCGCGCCGATCCGGCCGCCGCCGACGATCAGCGGGATGGCTCTGAGCTGCACGATCGTGCCGCCGGACTCGACCTCGGTCTCCTTGGCCGCGCGCCCGCTGGCCACGATCATGAGGTCCTCGTTGATCGGCTCGTCGGAGTAGCACAGGGTGGCGGTGACCCGGCCGAGCTCCGCGCCGACGAGGTCGGCGTGCAGGCCCAGCCTCCGGTACGCGGACAACGCGTTGGGCGACGCGTACGTGACGCGCCCGGCCCGGTCGAGCCTGAGCAACCCGTCGCCGACCCGTGGCGAGCGGACCAGGATCGGCTCCTCGCCGGAGAACGGGAAGCGTCCCTCCGCCACCATCTGCGCCAGGTCGGAGGCGCTCTGCAGGTAGGTCAGCTCCAGGCGGGACGGGGTGCGCGCGGAGGAGAGGTTCGTGGAGCGCTGGATCACGGCGAGGAAGCGGCCCTCGCCGTCCTCGACCGCGCGCCGCACCGGGATGGTCTCCTCGCGTACCGGCACGCCGGTCGACCAGTCGGGGTCGCCCTCGCGGCAGATGCGGCGCTCGTTCCAGGCCGTGTCGATGAGGTGGCGCTCGCCCTTGGCCGCGACGGAGCCGACGATGTCGTCGTGGTAGACGGTGGGCCCGGTCGTGGGGCGCATCTGCGCGATCGCGATCCAGCCGCTCTCCCCCAGCAGCGGCGCCCACAGGACGAGGTCGGCGAAGGAGAGGTCGGCCAGCAGCTGCCAGTCGGAGACCAGCGAGTGCAGCCAGTCGAGGTCGGCCTCGTCGAGTGCGGTGTGGCGGGCTACGAGGTCGCTGAGAGTCGGCACGACTGCATCATGCGTGCTTTCCCCCGCGACTTCCAAACCGACCCCCTGATCACCTGGACAGGACTCGTGGCATGCGTCACTCATTACGCGGGCAGGAATCCCCCAAAACCGCCGCACGCCCGCTCACTCGCACAGTGAACACCGATGCGGCATCGTTCACCCAATCGGATTTTCAGTGACATCTCATAGTGTGAGAACCATCACACTGCCGAAGCCATTCCGCTCAGTCGGCAGGGCTGCGCGGACCAAGCCGGAGGTGATCAACACGGGCGGGCGGTCCCCAGGCGACAAGGCTCTCGACCCGGCTTCGGTTGCGAGGGTGTACGCCACTGTGGATATCCTTCACAATCAGCCTGAGCTGCCCGGATCCGCGCGTGCCAGGCGCTCGGTGCCGGTCGGCCGCCGCCATTCGCGGTTGACCGCCCGGACCGAAGTGAGTTCCGATGATCTCGCGGTGACCAGACAGGCTCCCACCGCCGTGGCAGAAGTGAAGGTGAGAGCGTGACCGACGACGGCCCCCGCGTACCGAAGTACTACGACGTGAAACGCAGCCTGCTCGAGCTCACCAAGACCCTCCCTGCGGGCACGGCGCTGCCTCCTGAGCGCACGCTGGCCGTGCGGTTCGAGACCTCGCGCACCACGGTCCGGCAGGCGTTGACGGAGCTGGTGGTGGAGGGCCGCCTGCTGCGCATCCAGGGCAAGGGCACGTTCGTGGCACAGCCGAAGGTGGCGCAGGTGCTGCAGCTGACGTCGTACATCGGCGATCTGCGGACGGCCGGCCTCGAACCGGACACCAAGATACTGGAGATCGGCTACATCACCGCCGACGAGCCGCTCGCCCGGCGCCTGGCCATCAACCCGGGCGGGCGTGTGCTGCGCATCCACCGTCTCAGGCTGGCGAACGGCGAGCCGGTCTCGATCGACACCACCCACCTGTCCGCGCGCCGCTTCCCCCGCCTGCGGCGTGAGCTGGAGGTGCACGCGTCGCTGTACGAGACTCTGCACAACGCCTACAACGTACGGCTGACGGACGCCGAGGAGATCATCGAAACCGTCCTGGCCACCCCCTACGACGCCAAGGCCCTCGGCGTGGACGTCGGCCTCCCGATGCTCCTGCTGACCCGCCACGCCTTCGACGCCGACGGCCACCCCGTCGAGTGGGCGCAGTCGCTCTACCGAGGCGACCGCTACAAGTTCGTCACCCGCCTGCGGCGTCCCTGACCCTCTCCTGGGCGGCCCGCTTCTACGCTGAGGTGCATGAGCGTACTCGTGGTCACCGGCACAGAACCCGGCGTGGGCACGACCGTCGTGACGGCGGCCGTGGCGGTGCTGGCCAGGGAACGCGGCTGGCCTGTGGCCGTGGTCAAACCCGCTCAGACCGGGGTGTGTCCCGGCGAGGAGGGCGACGTCGACACGGTGATCCGGCTGTCCGGGGTCACCACGACCTTCGAGCTCGGCCGGTTCCCCGAGCCGCTGTCCCCGGCCGCGGCCGCCAAGGTGAGCGGGGTGCCCCCGGTGTCGATGGCGGCGGCCGCGCGGCTGGTGCGAGAGCTGGCAGAGAGCAACAGGCTGGTGCTCGTGGAGGGGACCGGCGGGCTGCTCGTACGGTACGACGAGGACGGCGCCACCATCGCCGATCTGGCCAGGGTGCTGGAGGCACAGGTGCTCGTCGTGGCGGGTACGGTCAACCACACCGCGCTCACCCTGGAGGCGCTCGCCCATCGCGGGCTCGACCTGGCCGGGATCGTCATCGGCAGGTGGCCTGGCGAGCGCGGGATCGCGCAGCGGTGCGACGTGGCCGATCTTGAGATGCTCGCGGCCCGGCCGCTGGCCGGCGTGCTGCCCGAGGGGGCCGGAGCGCTCGGGCCCGACGAGTTCGCCGAGGTGGCGAGGAACGGGCTGGCCCCCGTACTGGGCGGCGTGTTCGACCCGGCCGGCTTCAGACCGTCCTCATGAGCGTGTTCGTCCCCGCCGGCTTCGGACCGGTTTCATGAGGGGGTGGGGCTAGTACTACATAGCTAGATCTGTAGGACCTGTAGGCGCAGGTGCCGCTTGAAGTGGTGCCTGCGTGCTCGAGCTTGGTGGCTGCGACGCTGCTCGGACCAGTAAAGTCCCAGCTCAACAGCGTG
>NZ_JADOGI010000036.1 GCF_015645445.1 Nonomuraea cypriaca
CCGCCCCTGCCGTGGCTGGAAACGCCGCCCGCGGCCCCCTCCACCCACGGACCGCTCCCCGTGCGCCGGCGATGGCACGGCAGGCCCTTCGCCGTACGCGGGCGCCGGTGGTCTTTCGCTGTGGGGCAGGGTCAGGACGGTGAAGAGCGCGCACAGCAGGGACACCCCCGCCACCACGAGCAGGGCCCCGTGCCAGCCCAGCGGTTCGGCGGCGAAGCCGGTGCCGAGCCGGCCCAGCATGCCGCCGACGGAGTTGCCGGCGATCATCGCGCCCACCGCGCCGGCCAGCCGTCCCGCCCCGACCAGATCGGCCAGGTACGCCGCCGCAACCCCCGCGAACCCGGCGATGGCCACGCCTTGCACGGCCCGCATCACCAGTAGCACGGGAAATGAGGGAGCCAGCGGCAGCGACAGCCCGATCAGCGCCGAGACCACCACCGACCAGACGATCAACCGCCGACGCCCCACCACCTCGGCCAGGGCCGCCAGCGGGAGCACCGCGATGGCGAGCGAAGCGGTGGCCACCCCGATGGCCAGCGACGCGGTCCCAGGATCCAGCCGGAACGCGGAGGCGAGCTGCGGCAGCACCGGCTGGGGCGCGTACAACAACGCGAACGACGACAAACCGGCCGCCGCGACGGCCGCGCTGATCCGCCGGGTGTCCGCCGGAGCCTTGATGACCACGCGCGCAACGCTAAGCAAGGCTAATAAATACGTCTAATGCGGATATGGACGATAATTCATACGATGACGCATGATTCTGACGAACGGCTGGTCGCGCACCTCGCCCCCGCCCTGGCCCTGCTGGCGGCCGTCGGCGAAACAGGTCACGTGACGCGCGCAGCCGAGCTCCTCGGCATCCCCCAGCCCACCGCGAGCCGCCGCCTCGCCGCCCTGGCGGACCTGGTCGGCGCCCCGCTCGTGGTCCCGTCCGGCCGTGGCATCCGCCTGACCAGGGCGGGCCGCACCCTCGCCGCCGCCTCCGGCCGCGCGCTCACCACCGTGGCCGCCGCCGCCCGCGAGGTACGTGAGGAGATCGACCCGGGCAGCGGCCGCGTCGTACTCGGGTTCCTGCATCTTCTCGGCCGCTCGCTGGTTCCGTCCCTCATCCGCGGCTTCCGCGCGGGCAACCCCGGCGTCCGCTTCAGCCTGGCTCAGGGCTCACGCCAGGACATGCTGCGGGCCCTGCGGGAGGGGGAGATCGACCTGGCGTTCGTCGCGCCCATGCCGTTGGACGATCCCGAGCTGTCCAGCCGGCCGCTGGCCGACCAGGAGCTCGTCCTGTCCGTCCCCCCGTCCCACCGCTTCGCGACCCGCGACCGCGTACGGGCCGCGGAACTGGCGGGGGAGGAACTGGTCACCCTCGAACACGGTTACGGCCTGCGCCAGATCGCCGATGATCTGTGCGCGTCGGCGGGGTTCGAGCCGCGCATCGCCTTCGAGGGCCAGGAGTCGGAAACGGTACGCGGCCTGGTGGCGGCGGGCCTGGGCGTGGCCATCCTTCCCCGCGCCGAATCCGGCCCGCTTCTGGAGGCCGGTGCCGGTGTGGTCGAGATCCCCCTGTCGCCACCGGTGTACCGCACCATCGGCGTGAGCTGGCCGGCCGGCGAACGACTGACTCCGGCGGTACGAGCCTTCCGAGACCACGTGTACGATCATGCCCCCGGCTTCCGCCCCACCCCTCCACGACCCCTGCCCGGCACGGCTCTTTGACGGGAGCGACCGGTATGTGATCAGGGGGGCGGATGGCGGTCTGAGGGATGAGGCCGCTGGGCCAAACTGGGGGCATGACACACGACGGGGATGCGGGCGTGCCGGGGTCGCTGGCGAAGGTGCTTGCCGATGTGGGTGCCGAGCGGGCGGCTCAGGATGCGAAGTGGGGCATGCAGGTGTTGCCCGACGGCACCGGGGGCGAGGGCACGGTGACCGGGGCTGACCTGGCAAGGCTTGAGACCGAGACGGCGGCCGCGAACGGCGTGCTGACCTGGCGCCACATCCTGGCCGAGGAGGTGTTCGAGGCGTTCGCGGAATCGGACCCGGGCAGTTTGCGTGCCGAGCTGATCCAGGTTGCCGCCGTGGCCGTCAAGTGGGTCCAAGCCCTCGACCACCGTCCACCGTCGCTTCTCGACCGCCGTCCACCGCCGGCTCTCGATGGCCGGCCTCTGCCGGGCCTCGACCGCCGTCCACCGTCGGGCCTGGACCCGGACAGCGCTCGGTCCCTCGGCTTCGGACCGCAGGACCGGTTTCGAGCCGTCATCGACGTGCACATACTCCTGCCCCGTGCCGGCAAGGTCCTGCTGGGCAGGCGAACCGGGACCGGTTACGGTGACGGACTGTGGCATCTGCCGTCCGGTCACCTGGAGGCAGGGGAGTCGGCGGCCGACGCGGCCGTCAGGGAGGCGGGCGAGGAACTGGGCGTGACCATGAGCCCGGATGACCTCACGTTCTCCCATGTCATGCACCGCGCTCCCGAACGAGTCGGCCTCTTCTTCACCGCGGCCGAGTGGCACGGCGAGCCGTACAACGCCGAACCGCACAAGTGCTCGGAAGTAGCCTGGTGGCCCATGGACGAGTTGCCCGCCGACATGGTCGGCTACGCGGCGGCGGCGATAGCGAACATCCTGGCCCGTATCCCGTTCGCGCTCCACCAATGGCCCGCGGACCGTTGACCCGCCACTGAGGGCGGCCATCGCGCCTTCCGGTAGGCAAGAACACGGCCAGATCAGGGTTTGCCGAGCCGGTCCAAGCTCTGGCGTATCACCGTCAGCGCCTCCTCGGCGCTGCGTTGCCCCAGGAGCACGCTGGTGCCCAGTCCAGCTGATATCGCGAGCAGGACGGTGGCCTCCGTCCGGCCGGGGATCTGGGCCGTTGGGCATGTCTCCTGACTGCTGTGCCAGCCGTAGCTGCTCGGCGACGAATCGCTCCATCGCGTCGGGCGCAGCCAGGAAGGGTTGCTGCCGGAGGGCGGTGTCGGTGACCGCGAGCATCGCGTAGGAGGTGTAGATGAGGTGGAAGACCCGGCTTTCCTCGTCGGTGGGCAATGCCTGTACGAGAACGGTTTCGATCACCTCCCGCGGCCGTGGATCGGCACCGAGCAGGGCGAGCTTCTCCTTGATCTGCTCCTGCATCCGCTCAGCCAGGTGTGTCAGCGCGAACAGCGTCAGCTGTTCCTTGGTCTCGAAATAGTGCTGCACCGTGCCACTGGAATGCCCTGGCCTCGTCAATGAGCGCATCCTCGATCTCGCCGCGAACGCGACCGTCTCCGGAATGGAGAACTGATCGGCACGTCCACCCGGATCTCTGAGACAGGCCCCGAATTCGACTGTCCCGGCATACCACCGGGCGGCGGCCGCCCGGCGAGCGGCGCCGCTCAGGGGTGTCAACGGCCTACTTGAAAGTGATCGGGGCAGCTTGTAGATCTCGTTGACGGCGGGGCGAGAGATGAGGGCGGCAGTGCCGCATGGCGGCTCGGTCAACGGGGATGGCGGTTGGCGCGGTATCCGATCGAGCAGGAGGATGGTCGTGGACTGGACGCTGGGCGAAGAATTCGAGACGCCTGACGGGGTTGTGCGATGGGCGGTCATGGGCCACGGCGACCCGGTCGTGCTCGTACATGGCACCCCGTACTCGTCCTTCCTGTGGCGGGACGTCGCGCCGGCGCTTGCTCTGACCCGTCAGGTCTTCGTTTTCGACCATCTCGGGTTCGGCCGGTCGGACCAGCACGAAGGCCAGGACCTCAGCCTCGCGGCTCATGCCGGCCACTTCAGTCGGCTCTTGGACCACTGGGGGCTGTCCCGCCCGAGCGTGGTCGCCCACGACATCGGCGGAGCGGTCGCCTTGCGGGCTCTGCTGCTGGAAGGAGCGAGCTTCGGGGATCTCACCCTCTTCGACGCGGTGAGCGGTGGTCAGTGGGAGAGAGGACTCTTCCAGCTCATCCTCAAGCAGGCGGAGGTCTTCCAGCAGCTTCCCGATTACGCCCATGAGGCATTGGTGGCCAGCCACCTGCGCCATGCCACGCATGTCGGCTTCCGGCCAGGGATCCTCGACGCCTTCCTTGAGCCGTGGCGGGGCGCTCAGGGGCAGGCCGCGTTCTACCGCCAGTACAGCCAGATCAGGCAGGTGGACACGGCTGAATACGAGCATCTGCTGGGCGAGGTCTCACTGCCGGTGCGCCTGCTCTGGGGACGTGAGGATCGCATTCTTCCCCCTGAGTACGCCGAGTGGCTGCACGAGAAGATCCCGCACGCCGAACTCCACTGGATCGAGGGAGCCGGTCACCTCCTTCAGGAAGACGCGCCCGCGCGCCTGATGGCCCACCTCACTGCGAAGTTCAAGGCACCAGGTTGAACAGGCAGAAGGAACCGCCGGATGGGGCACCGTCCAAGGAGCCTGATCACACGGGATTGACGGGACATCCGGTCCCTTCGTAGCGTTTCCGCGGCAACCCCTGCCACGTGCAGGAAGCGTTTCCCGCACGACCCGCGACGGTCACGGAGGAGCCTGGGCATGCCCGAGACAGGCCGACGCGATACCGACGCGACTTGAACCCTCAAGAAGCCCCGCAACATACAAGTGAGCGACGCCAAGGCCGACAGGCGCGCCTAGCCGTCGCCCTGCTCTACCTGATCATGAGCATGCCCATCGGCGGGTGGGCCGCCCGGGTCCCCGAGGTCCGCCGGCAGGTGGGTGCGGACGACGCCCTCTGGGGCCTGGCGAACACCGTCCCGAGCATCGGCAACGTCATCGGGCTCTGCGCGATCATGCTGCTGGCAGGGCGAGTCCCTAACCGGTTACTTGCCATCGCCGGTGCTGGGCTCGTCCTCCTCACCGTGCCTTTGATGGTGTTGTCGACCAGTTTCACGGGGGTTGTGCTCGGCCTGACGACATGGGCCCTCGTCGCCCACATCATGGGCATCCCCATGGGCGCACTCGCGCTGGACGTGCAACGCCGTTACCGCAGGCCACTCATGGGCGGTTTCGATGCCTGCTTCGGAACAGGGACGCTGATCGGCGGGGCGACGGGGACATTCACGGCGGTGCTGGATGTGCGGCCGTGGGTCCAGTTCGCCGCCATGAGTGGACTGCTCGGACTGTGCTTGGCGGCGACGGCTCGATGGCTGCCCAAGGAAGTGAGCGAGAGAGCCGGGACGCTCCGGATGTCGTTCCGGAAAAGGTTCAATCGCCCGATGCTGCCGATCACGGTCATGGCCTTCCTGTCGGGGTACGTGTCCGAGTCGGCGATCCTCTGGAATGCCGTCTACGTGTCCGACACCATGGGCGCGGGTTCGGTTGCCGGCGGCATCTCCTACACCGCTGCCGCAACCGCCGGGACCGTGGCGGCGTTGCTGGCGGTGGATCGAGTCACGGCACGTCTGGGCACGGTCCGCCTCGTGCGAATGTCCACCTTGTTCGCGGCGGCGGTATTCGGTGCCTGTCTCCTGATCAGCAATCCAGTGGCGGCGATCACGGGATTCGTCTTACTCGCGGTCGGAATGGCTTGCGTGAATCCCAGTGTCTACACCCTTGCCGGAAACCAGGAGGGACTGTCTCCAAGCGAGGGAGTCTCGATGGTGGAGCTCGGGCAGATGCCGGGGGCGTCGATCGCCGCGCCGGCGTTGATCGGCGCCTTGAGCGGCCTGATCGGGCTCCGCTTCGCTTTGACATCCATCGTCGTCGCGGTGTTGCTGCTCAGCGTGCTGGTGGGACGAGTGCGATACGCCGATGGCTAGGAGGAGCTCTTTCCTCCCGCAGGCCACTCACGCTCACTCAGGAGCCCAACTCCGTGGCCTAGCCGGGTTTAATGGTGGCGAGCTGCCCGAGTAACAGGACCAGCCGGTAGGCGTCGGCGAAGTCGGCGGCGGTGAAGGTGACCGTACGGCCGCCTTGAGCCCGTGAAACACCCGGCACGAGTGTCGCCAGATCCACCGTGACCGGGCTGTGTAGATCGACTTCGACGTCAAGCGGTCCGGGAATGGACAGAGGCGAAACCAGTGCGCGGCGCATGATGGCGTCGGCGGCCGCCCGGCGCAGCCGCTCTCGGGCTTCCTCGGGGTGCAGGGCGACGGCGGTGGCCTGCCCGAGGGCTTGTTTGACCGCGACAGTGACGGCCGAGGGGACCAGGTCACGTAGTTCGGCGCAGGCGGTGTCATCGCCGCTGAGCAGCGCGACCGGCACGCCCAGATGGCCGGACATGGCGGCGTTGAGACCGATCTCGCCGAAGGAACGGCCGGCCACGCGCACGTCGAGGATGTCGTCGCTCATGGTGTGCGCCAGCACGGCCGGCCCCCCACCGGCACGGGCGTGGTAGCCGACGAGCAGAACCGCGTCGGTGTGCTCGTCGAGCCCGCCGAGCATGCTCAGCGGGCGTGGCTTGCCACGAACCAGGTGCGCCCGCCGGTCGAGTTCCTCCGGCAGGATGTTACGGAACGGCCCGTGCGCGTCTGCGACCCAAACCACGGCGGTGGGTTCGGCGTCCAGGACACCGGCGATCACGGCGTTCGCCTCGGCCGTCATCAAGGCCCGGCCGCGTTCGTAATCGTATCGACCCGGATTCGTCTCGGTGGAATGTACGATCCCCGAGATGCCCTCCATATCAACAGAAATCAGTACCTTCATACCCCGGGGAGCCTACGCGCTGCGGCGTGCGACGGCGTCATGGACGCATTCGAGATGATCGTGACAGCTGGTCTCCAACCGCGAGCTGAAGTCGCAGGAGTTCGACCGTCAGGTGGAGCTGATCAAGCCGTACATGGCCTGGGACCAGGCGACTTGGACAGTACGTCGGGTGGTTCCCGATGTGCACCCGGCCGGGTTCCCCGTCACCTGGGCTCTGGCCGGCCCGGACATCGACGAGCGTGAGGTGCGACCGCACACCCCGCCCCGGCGAGCATCGCGACGCCGGACAGCCGGGGATCAGCGAGTGGTCGCGTATCAGCCGTCGGCTTCCGACTCTGACTCCAGGGCCTTGCTCATTGTGTTATTTTGAGTGAAATTGATCTTCAAGGGAGGTTTGTAGTGGTGGGGCAGAGCGATCGCGGATCGGGGGGCATCGATGTCACCAGGCCGAGCGTCGCCCGGATGTATGACTACTACCTCGACGGGAAAGACAACTTCGAAGTTGACAGGCAGGCCGTCCGGCAGGTGGAGAAGGCGATGCCGGAGATCCGTCAGCTGGCTCGGGAAAACCGGGCGTTTCTGCGGCGTGCGGTGCGGTACATGGCCCGGCAGGGGATCCGGCAGTTCATCGATATCGGCTCTGGCCTGCCGACCGTGGGCAACACCCATGAGATCGCCCAGAAGGTCATCCCGGATGCGCGTGTGGTCTACGTCGACAATGACCCGGTCGTGCTCCAGCACGGTCGCGCACTTCTTGCGACCGACGACAACACAAGAGTGGCCGCTGCCGACATGCGACGTCCGGCCGACGTCTTGGGACATCCGGAGACGGTCAAGCTCATTGATTTCAGCGAACCGGTCGGTGTCCTGATGATCGCCATGCTTCACTTCCTCACGATGGCGGAGCGTGGTTCCGTCATGGGCCAACTGCGCGACGCCTTGCCCTCAGGCAGCTACCTCGCGATGACCCACGTCACCACCGATGGCAAGTCAGCGGACGCGGTCGCTCAGATCGAGGCTGCGTACGCGCCCACGCCGACGCCGATCTACTTCCGGGAGCGCGCGGACATCATGCGTTTCTTCGATGGGTTCGATGTGGTCGCCCCTGGCCTGGTCACCATAGACGTCTGGCACCTCGACCCATCAGACCCGGCTCCAGCGGCCACGAAGTGGCTCTACGGGGGCGTTGCCTGTAAGCCATGAAACGGGCTGGGATCAGAATGGCGCGGGAGGGCAGGCGTCCAAGGTTTTCAATCGCCGGTGGGCTGGCGGATGAGGGCAGCAGGGCCGGCATCGGCTTCCTGTCCCGCCCGCAGCCCGGCGTGTCACCCGGCGGAAGCCGTCTCCAGAACGAAGGCGCGGGGGTCGCCGGCGAGCGAGGCCTTCGCCGTGGCGCCGAAGCTGTCGGCGAGGATCTCGATCTTCCCGGCCTCGACCCCGTCGAGTGCGGTGCGGACGATGTCGGCCGGGTCGTTCATCACGCCGTGCGGGAGCGCGCCGCCCTCCATGACCTTTTCCGCGTAGGCCTTCATGGTCTCGGTGGCCGTCGGCCCGAACACCAGCCCGGTGACGAGGGTGCCCTGGCCGGCGAGTTCGAGCCGGACGCCGTTGGTCAGGCTCCACTGTGCGGACTTGGCGACGGCGTAGGCGTTGTTGCCGTCGAAACTTTGAAAGGACAGGACTGACAGGACGTTGAGGATGGCGCCGCCGCCGTTGGCGGCGAGGATGGGGGCGAAGGCCCGGATCATGGCGAGGGTGCCGTAAAAGTGGGTGTCGAGGGTCATCCGGATCTTGTCGAGGTCACCGTCGACGAGGTTCACACCCAGGGAGACCCCAGCGTTGTTGACCAGCAGGTCGACATCGCCCGCGGCGGCCGCTGCCGCCGCGACGGACGCCGGGTCGGTGATGTCGAGCGGCAGCACCTCGGCCCCGGGAAGGTCAACGAGTTCCGGACGGCGGGCGGTGGCGTACACCTTCGCCGCGCCTCGGTGCAGCAGTTGCTCGGCGAAGTGGCGGCCAAGATCGCGGTTGGTGCCGCTGACCAGGGCGGTGGCTCCGTGCAGTCGCATGTCTCTCCTTGGGGTACGGCCCGGTCCACCCGGGCGTAGAGAACTGTACGAAGCACGAGGCGCGTCAGTCGATGCCTTTCTGACGCAGAAAATTATCCGTATGCCTCATCCAGAGAGATCCGACGCTACGATCGCCCCATGGATCTCCTGGCCGATGTGCTCCTGGTGTCCGGCGTCCGGGGCACCCTCGGCACCCGGATCGAGGCGGGCGAAAGCTGGGCTATGGTTCTGGACGACTATCCAGGCGCGGCGATGCACGCCGTCACCGCGGGCAGTGCGTGGCTCACCGTCGCCGGCCGTGAGCCGCGAGAGCTGGCCGCGGGCGACGTCATCCTGCTCCCGCCCGGGACGCGCCACGTCCTGGGCGACGCGCCCGGCACCGAGGCCGGAGCCTGCGATCAGGCGGCGGCGGCACGCGCACGCGAGACCGGTGGGGTGGTCCGGCTCGGTTCGCCGCCTGTGCGTACGCGGATCGTCACCATCCACTACCACTGCGATCCGGCGGTACGCACGCAGGTGCTGACCAGGCTTCCCGACCTCGTACACGTCGGCGCCGAGGTGGGGGCCGCCTGCTTCGACGACGCCGTACGCCTGCTCGGCCGCGAACTGGCCCATCCGCAGATCGCGACGACGGCCGTGCTCAACAGCCTGGTCGACATCATGCTGATCCAGCTGCTGCGCGCCTGGCTGGCCACCCGCCCGGTCGAGCAGCGCGGAACCTGGCTGGGCATGCTCGGCGATCCGATCGTCCGCCAGGCACTGGAGCGTATCCATCAAGATCCCGCACGGCCGTGGACGACCGCGACCCTCGCGTCGACGATCGCGGTGTCGCGCGCGACGCTCTCTCGGCGCTTCCCGGCGGCCATCGGGCAGAGCCCCGCCGCCTACCTGACGCAGTGGCGGATGGACCTGGCCGCCGTCCGGCTCCGCGACACCCACGAATCCGTCGAGGACATCGCGGCCGCCGTGGGATACCACTCGGTTCCCGCCTTCAGCCGCGCCTTCACCCGCGCCCACGGCCAGGCGCCGGGCCGCTACCGCATGGATACCCGCAACCGGGCGCCCGCTCGGTGAACAGCAGCAAGCACGCCGCTGCACGAGCAAGCCTTGCGCGCGTTCCTCGCCCTCGTGCCCGGGCACGGCCACCAGACGGCCACGTCGATCATGCAGGCGGTCATCCTTCAGGTCCGCTCGACATCGCGGCGGTGGCCGTACAGGTCCTGACCGGAGCGGGCACGACCGTACAGGTCCTGACCGGAGCGGGCACGCCGGACGCCGCCTGGGCTTGTGGATCTCCTAGCGCCCCACCCGGTCGGCCAGCACTGCCAGACCGATGCGGTTCTGGCAGCCGGTCTTGTTCATCATGCTGGCGACGTGGCTCTTGACCGTGGTGATGCCGACGTACAGCCGCTCGGCGATCTCCCTGTTCGACAGCCCTTCGGCAACGAGCGCGAGCACCTCACGCTCGCGCTCGGTCAGCGACGACGGCAGCTCGGGGACCGCATACGGCGCCTGACGGCCGGAAGCGGCCTGGTCCACCAGCCTGCGTAGCGGCGACTGACTGAACATCCTGTCGCCCTGCGCCGCTCCGCGGATCGCGCGCAGCAGGTCGTCCGGCGGTGTGTCCTTCGTCACGAAGCCCACCGCCCCCGCGGCCAGCACCGGATAGAGGTGATCGTCGTCGTCGAACGTGGTGACGGCCAGCACCCGGGCAGAGGAGCGGGCGGTGACGATCTGCCGGGTGGCGATGATGCCGTCGATCCCCGGCATGTGCAGGTCCATCAGCACCACGTCGGGCACGAGTCGCTCGGCGAGCCGTACCGCCTCCTCGCCGTTCGCGGCCTCGCCCACCACATCAAGGTCCGACTCGGATTCGCACAGCATCCGCAGACCCATCCTGACCAGCTGCTGGTCGTCGGCGATCAGCACGCGGATCACGGCAGGACCGCCGACAGCCGCCAGCCGAACTCGACCGGTCCCGCCTCCAAACGCCCGCCGAGCAGGCTGACCCGCTCACGCATACCGATCAGTCCATAGCCGGCTCCTCGCGCGGGCGCCCCCGTGCCATCGTCGATGACGTCCACCCGCACCGCCCCACCCTCGATCAGCCTGACGCACAACCTGACCCGGGCCGAGGGACCCGCGTGCTTGGCCACGTTGGCCAGCCCTTCCTGGGCGAGCCTGAGTACGGCCAGGCCACGCACGGTGTCGAGCCCGGAGATCGCCGGGTCGAGGTCGGCGCTGACATCCAGCCCGTTCCCCCGCCCGTGCTCGACCACGGAGGCAAGCGCGGCGGGCAACCCTTCGGGCTCCACGATCGAGGCCGGCTCCCGCCCTGGAGCGCGCAACACCCCCACCAGCGTACGCATGTCGGCGAGAGCGGCGCTGCTGGTCGCGTGCAACCCGTCGAGGAGTTCGCTCACCCTCGGGTCGCCCGAGGACAGAACATGCTTGGCCACGCCCACCCGCAGCACCATGGACGACATGTGATGGGCGACCAGGTCGTGCAGTTCGCGCGCCACGGCCGTGCGCTCCGCCAGCCTGGCCTCTCGCAGCCGGGCGTCACCGCGCTCGCGCTCCCGGCCGGCCGCCTGCAGGCCGAGCCGTACGTAGGCGGCCAGCAACAACGGCACGCCGACCACCACCGCGATGCGGAACAGGACCGACGGCAACTGCTCGGGAAGCTGGTCGAGCAGGTTGACGCACACCACTGTGCCCAGCACCGCGGCACCCACCGCCACCTGCCTGCCCGGACGCCGTACCGCCAGGTCGAAGAGCAGCACGCAGGCGAGCACCTTCATCGCCAACACGATCGCGAAGCCGTACAGGTCGGCGCCGGCCAGCAACCCCGCCTGAACCAGCAGCACGCCGAGTGGCGACCAACGGCCGAGCGTGCTCAACGCCAGAGCCCCCAGCGCCAGGGCCCAATCCCGCGCGCCCGCGCCGTGCTCGAAGAACAGCAACTGCCCGGCCAGGCAGACGAGCAGCACGAGCGTGCGGGCCAGAACGCGGCCCGGCTGGAAGACCTGTTCGATCCAGCTCACGACCTCATCGTAGGTCGGCCAGGCCGGTCCGGCCTCCTGCGAGTGGAGGAGGCGGCCTCCTCCTACCGGCCGCGGCCGGCGAGCGTTCGGCCGGGCCGGTCTGGTCGTTGTGGCGAGGGGCCTGCTGTCGGGGAGCGCACCCTTGACTGCGGCGGCACCCGGTCCTCCCAGCTCGGGTCCTCCCAGAGGAGGGGAGACGCGTCCTGCCCATGGCCGGTGACCGCGGCCCGCGGAGCGAGGTGGCCGACGCGCGGTGCGGCCAGGCTTGACACCACGTGGGAACCGGCGTCCCGCCATGGGACAACCAGGAAAGGGCGGTATCAATGACCGTAGACAATCGTGGGCAGGATTCCGTCCCACCAGACGATGGCCTCGCGCCTGCCGGCGATGATGCGACATCGCCGGGCAAGCCGCCCGGAGACGGTGCCAGGCGATCCGGTCGCCGGGCGTTCTTCGGGATCGCCGCGGCCGCGGCCGGTGCGGCGGGGCTCGGCGGTGCGGTGACGCTGCCCCCGTATCTCACCTCTTCGCCCACGAGTCCACCGTCCGCTGCGCCTGCGCGGGCCCGCTTCGACGGCAAGGTCGTTCTGATCACCGGGGCCACATCAGGCATCGGAGAGGCTGCGGCCAAGGTGTTCGCGGCCGAGGGGGCGAAGGTCGGGTTCTGCGGCCGCCGCGCCGACTTCGGCCGCCGGGTGGAGCAGGAGATCCGCCAGGCCGGCGGTACCGCGCGTTACATCCGCGCCGACGTACGCGATCCCCAGCAACTGCAGCGGTTCGTGGACGAGACGGTCAGCGTCTTCGGCCGGCTGGATGTGGCCTTCAACAACGCTGGGATCACCAAAACCGCGCCGGTCCATGAAATGACACTCGATCAGTGGGCCGATGTGCAGGACACCAATGCGCGCGGGGTCTTCCTCGCCATCAAGTACGAGGTGCCGCACATGCTCAAGGCAGGAAACGGTGTGATCATCTGTACCGCGTCGGAGTCACGGCGGCCGGGCGGTGTCGCGTATACCGCGAGCAAGCAGGCGATCAAGGGCATTGTGGATGCCGCCTCCATGGACTACGGCCCGCAGGGAATCCGGATCAACGCGATCGCACCTGGTACGACCGACACCGCACTGGTTCGGCCGCCGGGCCTTCCGGACGCCGTCTGGGATGCGTTCAAGCGGGCCTGGGGACCGCTGAACGTATCCGGGCTCCACCGGATGGCCACCCCTCAGGAGATCGCCCGAGCAGTGGTCTCGCTGGCGACCGACGAGTTCTCCTTCATGGCCGGCTCGACCGTGCTGGTTCAGGGTGGCCCCTTGGGTGGTGGTGTGATGAACATGCCTCCCGGATTCCCGTCAGCCAGATGATTCAGCGGGATGGGGGGCGGCCGGCCGCCGGGCACCTGGCCCCGATGTGGAGCGATCAAGAACTGGTGGAGAAGAACGGCCGGCCGCCCCTGATTGCCCATCTCGGGGCTTCCCGGTTGCGGGGGCTTCGGTCAGGCTGTGGCGTCGGCGACGGGGAGCAGGCCCCGTTCGGCGAAGACCTTCTCAGCGACGAAGGTGGCGTTCAGGGCGCGGGGCATCCCGCAATAGACGGCCGAGTGCAGAAACACCTCGGCGATCTCGGCTGGGACGAGGCCGACGTTGAGTGCGGCGTTGATGTGGATGTGCAGTTCGGTCTCGCAGCCACCGAGGGCCGCGAGAATGCCGAGGGTGATCAGCTGCCGGTCTCTAGGAGGGAGGTTGGGACGGGAGTACATTTCCCCGAAAACCCAGGAGACCACCTGATGGCCGAGTTCGGGTGAGACATCGGCCAGTGCGTTCACGATCGTCTGCCCGGCTTCGGGATCGATCTGCCGCAGCACCTTCAAGCCGTGCTGGAACCGTTGTTCGCGATTCATCTGCCCTCCAGGGCGTGCTGTGAGTCCTTTGGGTTGCCCGTCGCTGCATCGCCACCCGCACATATCGGGCGCAGGGGGCGGTGGTCGCGGAAATTTGTCGATACTCATAGTACCGGTAAAAGGATTGCCGAGACCATTGGTTTCGACAAGTGCTAGGCTCGGCGCGTGACCTCAGAGCCCCGGGAGCGCCCGCACACTGGGCGCCGTCGCAATCCCGCCGTCCGGCAGGCCATCCTCGATCACGCCGCCGATCTCCTGATCGCGCACGACTACGCGGCCGTCTCGATCGATGTGATCGCGCGCGCCGCCGGGGTCAGCAAGCACACCATCTACCGCTGGTGGCCCTCCAAGGGCGCGGTACTGCTGGAGGCCATGGCCGAACGGGCCAGGCAGCAGACGCCCGACCTGGACACCGGCGTGTTCGCCGACGACCTGGAGACCTTCCTGACGGCCACCTTCCACACCGCCGACAAGGTCAGCGGGCTGCTGCGCGGCCTCATGGCCGAGGCGCAGCGCGACCCCGTGGCCGCCGAAGGTCTGCGCCAGTTCACCACCGGCCGCAGAACCGAACTGCACGCCCTCCTCACCCGCGGGCTCGAACAGGGCGAACTACCCGCGGACGCCGATCTGGATCTGCTCGTCGACCAACTCTTCGGCCTGATGTGGTACCGCCTGCTGATCGGCCACGCCCCCGTGGACGGCGACGTCGCCGCTCGCCTGGCCCGCTCGCTGATCCACCGAGAGTTCGAGAAATAGCCCTTGAACGCATCGGGGCGCACCGGGTCCTCCATCAAGCCGGCGCGGTTTGCCTCAACCGCTTCTACCGCACCTGGGAACACGCCGGCGGGTTATCTCTTCCTTCAGGGTCCTCCTTGTCCAGCATGGGGCTGGAGTAATAGCCGTGCTGGAGACCGACGGCGTGCCATGTTTCGCGGCACGCCCTCGCGCAGGTGTAGGCGCAGGCACGTAGTTCCCGGGAACTAGGCAGGTCAGTGCCCGCGCGTGATGTGCCGGGCGCGGCCCCGTTCCTACGCTCGGGCCTGTGCTCAAACGCCTGATCCCGGTCCTGCTCACGCTCGCGGTCGTGCTCGTCTGGGCGGCCCCCGCCCAGGCGCACGGCCGTAGCGGCGCGAGCGACGTGCGCTTCGCCCAGACCATCGCCGGCATGGAGCTGACGGTGGTGATACGGGCCAGTCTGCGGGTCCCGTCCCCGCTGCAGGTGGACGTGGTCGCGCACGACCCTGGCCTGGGCGGCAGGGTCGGGCTGACGCTGCGCTCCACACGGTCCGGCGCCGCCTCCTCCGGGGCGGCTCTGGTGGAGAAGGGCAGGCCGGGCATGTACCCGGTGGTCCTGGCGGCGGACCGGGTCGGCCCGCACGAGCTCGTGGTGCGGGCCGGCGCCGAGCGGTCGGTGCTGCCGTTCGACCTGCTGACACCGGGGGCGCCGCTGTGGGAGGTGGTCGTGTACGCGGCCTTCGCCTGCGCCGCGGTGGGCCTGATCGGCGCCCTGGCGGGGGCTGCGCTGTCGCGGCGGGAGGTGGCCGGCGGGTTCACCGTCGTCTTCGTGGTCGCGACGGTCGTGGCGTTCACCGCGGGCGGGCTGTCGCCGTGGTTCGCGCCGCCGGTGCCCGACGGGGCGACGCCCGTACCGGCACAGGAGCGCCTGCTCGGGAAGCCGAACGCGCAGCCGCTGATCGAGGTAGAGCCGGAGCGGCCCGGGGCGTACACGGAGTTCCGGCTGCGGGTGGCGCTGTTCGACGGCTCCACCGGCCGTCCCGCCGACGATCTCGCCGAGCACCACGCCGCGCTGGCGCACGTCGTGGTGACGAGCCAGGACGGCACGTACTTCCGGCACGTGCACCCCGCGCGCACCGCGCCCGGCGTCTACGAGGTACGGCTGCGCGCGGGAGGTTCGGGCCGCCAGTTGGTGTACGCCGAGTTCGAGCGCTGGGACGCGGGCGGGCAGCTCGTCTCCGGCGCGTTCACGGTCGGGTCCGGCGACCGGGAGGGGAAGTCCGCGAGCCAGGCAACGCGGAGCGGGGAGCCTGTGGTGGAGCCGGCGCGGCCGGTGGCCGGGCGGCCGATGACGCTCACGCTGGACACGGGCGCCGGCGCACTGCAGCCGTGGCTCGGTATGGCCGGGCACCTGATCGTCCGCAGCCAGGACGGCGGCTACCTGGGCCACGTCCACGAGGACAACTCCATGGGCACCGGCACGGAACAGGTCCCCGACGAGTCGGTCGCCCGCTACGGTCCGCAGCTGAGGTTCAGCCTCAGCTTTCCGCGGCCGGGTCGCTACCTGGCCTGGATCCAGTTCTCCAGGAACTACGCGATCGTCACAGTGCCGCAGGTCATCGAGGTCGCGGCCGAAGGGAGCCCGTGATGACCTGGCGCCGGGGCGCATACCTGGTCCTGCCCGTCCTGCTGATCGCCGCCGGAATCCTGTGGATCGTCAACCGCGACGGCCCGGACCCGCTGGAGCTGACGGGACGGGGTGCGTACTACACGGTCCGGGTGAACCTGGAACCGGACACCGGCCCGCTGGAGGCGAGGATCCGCGTCGATCCGGAGCCCGCCGAGGTCTCCGTGTTCGCGGTGATGCCCTACATGGGACACACCACCCCTGAACTCGCCGCCCACCACGACAGCACGGGCCGTTACGTGGCGCGGGGCGAGCTGTTCACGATGGCCGGCGCCTGGGAGCTCGGAATCCGCGTGCGCGGTGGCCCGGGCACCGAGGTGATCACGGTCAACACACTTGTCGGAGAGGGAGAGAGATGACAGATCCGCGTGACGTGCCGCGCCGGGAGGTCACCGGCGCGTGGTTCCTGCTGTTCGGCTACGCCGTGCTGATGACCGGCATGGTATGGGACGGGCAGTGGCACGGCGACGTCGGCCCGGACAACTTCTGGACCGCGCCCCACCTGCTGCTCTACGCCGGCACCGGGATCATCGGCCTGAGCTGCCTGATCGTGGTGCTGCTCTCGACATGGGCGCGGGGGCCGGCGACGGACACGCCGTCGGTGACGGTGTTCCGCACGTTCCGGGCCCCATGGCCGTTCCTGGTGGGCGGCCTCGGCGCGTCAGGCAACCTGCTGTACGCCGGCGCCGACCTGTGGTGGCACGAGGTGTACGGCTTCGACATCGCGGCCGGGACGACGCCCTCGCACTTCGGGCTGGGGTTGTCCATCCAGGTGGAGATCTTCGCCATGGTGATGGCGTTCGCCGTGCTGCGCCGTACGCGTTCCGAACGGTGGGGTCTGGCCCTGGCCATCGGTCTGGCCACCCTGGGCTCGACCTCGGCGTTCGGCATGGTCTCGAGGTGTGCGCCACGCTGCCGCTGCGGAGCGTGTCATGACCGGCGTCCGGGTCCTGGTCTGCGACGATGAGCAGCTGCTGCGGGAGGCGCTGGTCCGGCTGGTCGGGGCGGCCGGCGACCTGACCGTGGTGGGCGCAGTGGGCGACGGCGCCTCGGCCGTCGAGGCCGCCGCCGAGCACGAGCCGGACGTGGTGCTGATGGACATCCGGCTGCCCGGCATGGACGGCATCGAGGCGACCCGCCGCATCGTGGCGCGGGGCGGGCCGTCGCGGGTGCTGATCCTGACGACGTACGACCTGGACAGCTACGTCTACGCGGGCCTGCAGGCCGGAGCCAGCGGGTTCCTGCTGAAGGACGCGCCGGGGGAGCGCATCCGCGACGGCATCAGGATCGTCGCCTCCGGACAATCGGTGCTGGCACCGGAGGCGACGACCCGGATGATCCAGGCGTTGCAGCCCATGTTGCCCACCGACGAGGACCGTGCGCTGCTGGAGGCCGCCGGGCGGCTGACCGAGCGCGAGCGAGAAGTATGCGAGCTGATCGCACAAGGCCTGTCCAACGACGAGATCGCGGCGCACCTGGTGATCAGCCGCTACACCGTGAAGGTGCACGTGTCCAGCATCCTGACCAAGCTCGACCTGCCGGACCGGATTCACGTGCTGATCTCGTGGTCGCGCTTGCGCGGCCTGCGCCCCTCCCGTCCGTCCCAGCGACCCACAGCACCTGACTGACGATGGCGGCTCGCCGGTCCTCTGAGAGTCGGCGGTGATCTGCCCTGCCGTCGGATGTCGTGAAACGCAACGACGTCAGCCGGCGCCGCACGCCACCGGCCTGCGTGCGAGGACGTCGAGCGGTCTACGCTCGTAAACATGGATCTGCAGCTCAACGGCAGACGCGCCCTCGTGACAGGGTCGAGCGCGGGCCGACGTGCCTCGTGCCGCGAAGACCTTTCTCGGCCGCCGCGAGGAGAGCCGTCGCGGTTGTCTGCTGCGTCGCGTCGCACTCTCCCCGCGTCACCACCTAGTACATGACGGCTCCCGGTGCCGGCCTGAAAAGCACTGATACACAGCGAAGTACAAGGAAGACCATGCGATTCGCCTTCAAGACCTCACCGCAGAACACGACGTGGCCCGACATGCTGTCGGTGTGGCGGGCAGCCGACGACATCGACCTCTACGAGTCGGGGTGGACCTTCGACCATTTCTATCCGATCGAGGGCGATTCGTCGGGCCCCTGCCTGGAAGGCTGGACCACGCTGATCGCACTGGCCCAGGCCACGAATCGGCTTCGGCTGGGCACCCTGGTCACCGGGATCCACTACCGCCATCCCGCGGTCCTCGCCAACATGGCGTCAGCCCTCGACATCATCTCCAACGGTCGCCTCGAGCTGGGCATCGGCGCCGGCTGGAACGAAGAAGAATCCCGCGCGTACGGCATCGAACTCGGCACCGTGAAGGAACGCATGGATCGCTTCGAAGAGGCGTGCCAGGTTCTGATCGGGCTCTTGAGCGAGGAGACAACCGATTTCGACGGTCGGTTCTACCGGCTGCGATCGGCGCGCAACGAGCCCAAGGGGCCGCAGCGACCGCACCCGCCGATATGTATGGGCGGCAGCGGCGAAAAGCGCACGTTGCGGATCACCGCGAAGTACGCCGACCACTGGAACTTCGTCCGCGGCACTCCGGAAGAGTTCGCACGAAAGCGCGACGTGCTCGCCTCCCACTGCGCGGACATCGACCGTGACCCCCAGGAGATCACGTTGTCGGCGCACATCTGGCTCAACGCCGAGCGCGACTACCGAAGGGTGATGGATGAAGCGGCTGCCTTCGGCGAAGAAGGTCTGGACCTGGCCATCATCTACCTGCCACCACCGCTGGACGCCACGGTGCTCGAGCCGCTCGCCGAAGCGATCCGAGACTCCGGCCTGCGCGCCCGGTAGCGACGAAAGTCACCGAGACCGAAGACCTCGACCGGAAGGGCGCCCCACCCAGTAAGGAACAACAGAGCCTGCACGAGTTCGCCAAGGACATCGCGGCCATGGCGAACACCCGCGGCGGCCTGCTCGTCTACGGTGTTGCCGAAGAGCGTGGTACGGATCAGGCAAAGGCGATCACCAGCGTCGACACCTCCGAGGAACGGCAGGTAGCAGACGGTGAGGACGGCGGCGTCGACGTACCGCAGCGCCTCATCCAGCATGGCGGCATGGCCGGCGGGCGGGTCGCCGTGCAGATTCACGACCTCCTGGCTCCAACCACCGGGTGCTCCGCGCCGACTTACGGGGCCGGGGCGGTCGGCGCGCCCGGGTCTCCATCGTCGGCCCACGGCGTCGAACGAGCGGATGCTCGAGCCGGTCACCTTGACCGACGGCGGGCCATTTCGTACGTTCCGAGCGAGCTTGTCGGACGACGGCATAGCAACGGAGGCGGCTTTGACAGAGCAGTCCAGCACGACATCGACCTGGCCCGACCTTCCTCCCGGAGCAGATGGCACCCCTTCGCCCGACCTGGCCCGGCGGCACGCCGAGGCCCCGATGGAGTCGGCCACGCTGCCGAGCGGTGACCGAGTACCCATGATCGTCCGGTACGCGGACGTCCGCAGTCTGCTCGCCTCGCCGGCCAGCAGCCGCAATCTGCGAGAACCTGGCCTGCCCAGGATGGTCAAGGGTACGTTCCTGGACGACGACCCAGCGGCGCTGATCAACCAAGATCCGCCGGAGCACACCCGCTACCGCCGTATCTTGCACGGCACGTTCACGCCCAGGCACATCGAACGGTGGCGGCCCCGCGCGGCGGCCATCGCCAGCGAGCTGATCGACGCAGCCGGTGAGGAGTTCGATCTGGTCGTGGACTTCGCGCTGCCGCTGCCCGCGCAGGTGATCTGCGAGATGCTCGGCGTGCCAGCGGACCGCTTCGACCAGTTCCGCACCTGGACGGAGATGTTCCTGTCCACCTCGGAGGCGAGCACCGAGGCAAGGGCCGAGGGACTTGCCGCGTTCACGGCCTATGCCCGGGAGCTGATCGAACAACACCGGACCGAGCCGGGCGACGACCTGATCGACCTGCTCATCGAGGCCCGCGACGGTGGGGACAGCCTCAGCGAGGACGAGCTGACCAACATGGTCTTCACGTTGATCCTGGCCGGGCACGAGACCACCGCCTCGATGATCATCCGAGGCACGTTCCGCCTGCTGTGCCACCCTGGTCGGTACGCCGAGCTCGCTGCGCATCTGGAACTGCTGGAACCGGCGGTGGAGGAGATCCTCCGCCACGAGGCGCCCGGCAGCAACGGCATGCTCCGGCGGATCACCGAGGACGTCGAGGTGTCCGGCGGGACCATTCCGGCCGGCACCGTCGTGCTGTCCAACCTTTGGGCCGCCGACCACGACCCGTCCGTGTTCGAAGACCCGCTACGGTTCGACGTGCACAGGTTCACCGGCACCCAGCCCAACCCGCACCTGGCATTCGGCCACGGTCCCCATTACTGCCTGGGCGCGAACCTGGCCAGGATGGAGCTGCAAGAAGCATTCCGCGCCCTGGTGACGCGCCTGCCTGACCTGCGCGCGCGGGAGGACCTGTCGGCCGTGTGCTGGAGCGACGGGTTCGTCTACCGGCCGCGCCGGTTGCTGGTCAAAACCCGCTGAGGCACGCTCGCTCATGAGTCGCTGATCGAGGGCGACTTGAAAGTGACAGCCGAAGTAAGCCTCACCCGACGCCCCGAGGGGCATCCCCTCGGGATTTGGTTGGTGTCCGAGGACCGACACACACCAAATCCCAATCCCCATGGATGCTCACGCTCGAGTTCCTTATCGGACGTGGCGGAGGGTGAGCTGGGATGAGAACTTCGTGTGCCGAGCGGTGGATTCACCGGACGACTACGGTCAGTGTGCTCTTGGTAGCCGTTATCGCGGCAGTGGATTCGTACCGTCATATGCACGAACTGGTGCTCAAGCATGGTGAGGATCAGTGGGCGGCGGCTCTGATTCCGTTGTCGGTGGATGGCACGATCATCGCAGCATCGATGTCGTTGCTGCTGGCCAGCCGTTATGGCAGGAGTGGTGGATCTTTGCCGTGGACGCTGTTGGTTATTAGTGGCCTGACCAGTTTGGGCCCCGCGGACCAAGCTCGGACCGGGCGGGCGTCGCCGGCATGAGGCTAGGCGCCGCGGGCGGCGTCGTAGCGGGCGATGACGTCGTTCCAGTTGATCAGGCCCCACAGCTTCTCGACGTAGTCCGGGCGCACGTTGCGGTACTGCAGGCAGTACGCGTGCTCCCAGGCGTCGAAGACGAGCAGCGGGGTGCTGTTCATGCCGATGTTGCCGTGGTGGTCGTAGACCTGCTCGACGACCAGGCGGCGGCCGAGCGGCTCCCAGGCCAGCACGCCCCAGCCGGAGCCCTGGACGGTGGCGGTGGCGGTGGTGAGCTGCTTCTTGAAGGCGTCGAAGGAGCCGAAGCGCTCGTTGATCGCATCGCCCAGCTCACCGTCGGGGCGGTCGCCGCCGTCGGGGGACAGGTTCTGCCAGAAGATCGTGTGCAGGACGTGCCCGGACAGGTTGAACGCGAACGTCTTCTCCAGTCCGACCAGGCCGCCGAACTCGCCCTTGTCGCGCGCGGTGGCCAGCTTCTCCAAGGTGTCGTTGGCGCCCTTGACGGTCGGCCGTACCCCCGCTACGGCGGTTGCCGGCCGCAATCCCGCAGCTGCCGCGGAGTGCACCATGAGCAGCGGGATCAGTTGCTCGGCCTGCGCGGCCTCCCTGTTTACCTCATCGCTCGCCACCTGGCCTGGCCAGCCCCGCACGAGAGGCCTCCCGGCGCGGCCAATAGCCGATCAGGGGTGAACAGACGCTCTGATTTGGGCGTCTTACAGCCGATCAGGAGGTGGTGGATCGATGCAGTGTGAGAACTCACAGCTGGTACACAGGATGACTAAAGGGTGCACACAGCATCATTCACGACAATCAGGCCATGACGATGGCGAATGCGGACGCTCGCGAGCAGCTGCGCCGGCCGGACGGCAGCCCGGTACGGGTGCTGGTGGTGGATGATGAGTCCACTCTGGCGGAGTTGCTGTCCATGGCGCTGCGCTACGAGGGCTGGGAGGTACGCAGCGCCGAAGACGGCCTGAGCGCCGTCCGGATCGCCCGCGACTTCCGACCGGATGCCGTCGTGCTCGACGTGATGCTGCCCGACATCAACGGCTTGGAGGTGCTGCGGCGGCTGCGCGGGGAGTCGCCGGACGTGCCGGTGCTGTTCCTGACCGCGAGGGACTCGGTCGAGGACCGGATCACCGGGCTGACGGCAGGCGGCGACGACTACGTGACCAAGCCGTTCAGCCTGGAGGAGGTGGTGGCGCGGCTGCGCGGCCTGATGCGCCGGGCCGCCCGTTCGGAGCTGCGCTCCAGCGCGCAGCTCGTCATCGGGGACCTGGTCATGGACGAGGACAGCCACGAGGTCAGGCGCGACGGCGAGCTGATCACTTTGACGGCCAAGGAGTTCGAACTGCTGCGCTACCTGATGCGCAATCCGCGCCGGGTCCTCAGCAAGGCGCAGATCCTCGACCGGGTGTGGAACTACGACTTCGGAGGGCAGGCGAACGTGGTGGAGCTGTACGTCTCGTATCTGCGCAAGAAGATCGACGCCGGCCGGGCTCCGATGATCCACACGCTGCGCGGTGCGGGGTATGTCCTCAGGCCCGGGGAGTGAGCCGCCGCGGCTGACGAGCCACTGGCGCGGGCCCGCGCGCTGGTCGCTGCGGGCTCGCCTGGTCGCGGCCATGATCGTGCTGCTGGTGCCGGCGTTTCTGATCGTCGGCGTGACCGCTGAGGTGACGCTGAACAAGGTGCTCTACGATCGCGTCGATGGCCAGCTGACCGCGGCGGCGGATCGGGCGCCGCGTGGCTTCGACCTCTCGACGCCTCCCGACCCGGCCGACTGTATGCAGCCGCGAGGTCGGGGTTTCCCGCCGGGGCAGGTCATCGGCACCCTGGCGGCGCGGGTCTGCCACGGCGTGGTCGTCAACGCGGACGTGCTGATGGAGAACGGGCAGACGCAGCCGGAGGTCGGCAACCTCGACATCAGGCTGCCTGCGGTGCCGGTGGGCGCCGCGCCGCGCAGCTACGATCTCGGCGAGCTCGGCGACTACCGCTTGGTTGCGCGGGACATGCCCGACGGCGCGGTCCTGGTCACCGGGCTGCCGCTGGCGGACACGAAGGAGACGCTGTACCTGGTGGCCGGCGTGGTGGCCGGGGTGACGGTGCTGGTGCTGCTCGCAGTGGCGTACATCGGGGTGGTGATCGTGGGGCGGGCGTTGCGGCCGTTGTCCCGGGTGGCGTCCACCGCCACCCGCGTGTCGCAGCTGACCCTCGACCGTGGCGAGGTGGAGCTGCCGCAGCGGGTCGCCGAGGCTGACGCCGACGTGCGTACCGAGGTCGGCCAGGTGGGCGCGGCGCTGAACCGGATGCTGGACCATGTCGGCAACGCCCTGGAGGTACGGCACGCCAGCGAGACGCAGGTGCGCCAGTTCGTCGCCGACGCCAGCCACGAGCTGCGCACTCCTCTGGCGGCGATCCGCGGCTACGCTGAACTGGGCCGGCGAACCGGGCGGCCTGTGCCGTCTGAGGTCGCGCAGATGCTGAGCCGGGTGGAGTCCGAGGCGCGGCGGATGACCGCGCTGGTCGAGGACTTGCTTCTGCTGGCCCGCCTGGACGCGGGCCGGCCCCTGGCGCATGAGCCCGTCGACCTGTCGCTGTTGACGGTCAACGCGGTTGGTGACGCCCACGCGGCGGGCCCACAGCACGACTGGCGGCTGGATCTGCCAGAGGAGCCCGTCAGGGTCGTCGGCGATCCGGCGCGGTTGCAGCAGGTGTTGGCGAACCTGCTCGCCAACGCGCGTGTGCACACGCCCGAGGGCACCCGTGTCACGGTCAGTGTGGGCGTGCGCGAGGAGCAGGCCGTGCTGCGGGTCGTCGACACCGGCCCGGGCATCCCGGCCGGACTGCAGCCGCACATCTTCGAGCGGTTCGCCCGCGGTGACGGCTCCCGCTCCAGAGCGGCCGGCAGCACCGGCCTCGGGCTGGCCATCGTGCACGCGGTGCTCACCGCGCAGGGCGGGACCGTGGAGGTCGACAGCGTGCCCGGTCGTACCCGGTTCACCGTGCGGCTGCCGCTGACAGCCGAGGGGGCCGTTCTCGGGGCCTGAGGCCTCCCCCCCGCGAGACGCCGCGGGACCAGCTCACAGGCTACGCACAGCGTCGGCACAAGCCGCGGACAGGCCGGTGGCCGAGAGTTCTCGGGTACGCATGGATGAAAGGACGCACCGATGAGCTCCACGTTGCCTGCCACGCCGGTAGACCGGCCGCCGCCCGACCCGGCGCGCGGCGGAAGGCGGCGGCGCCCGCAGACCGGCCACGCACCCTGGGAACGTCCGGCCCTGTCGGCGCTACTGCTGGCCACCGCCGTGCTCTACCTGTGGGGCTTGGGCGCGTCCGGCTGGGCGAACTCGTTCTACGCGGCGGCGGCTCAGGCCGGATCACAGGACTGGACGGCGTTCTTCTTCGGCTCCTCTGACGCGGCCAACTCGATCACCGTGGACAAGACGCCCGCTTCGTTGTGGGTGATGGCCCTGTCTGCGCGGTTGTTCGGCGTCAGCGCCTGGAGCATCTTGGTGCCGCAGGCCCTGATGGGCGTCGCCACGGTCGGGCTGCTCTTCGCGACCGTGCGCCGCTGGTACGGCCCGGCGGCCGGCCTAATCGCCGGTGCGGCGATGGCGTTGACGCCGGTGGCGGTGCTGATGTTCCGCTTCAACAACCCGGATGCGCTGCTGGTGCTGCTCATGGTCGCCGGCGCGTACGCGGTCGTCCGAGCCGTGGAGAGCGGCTCCACCAAGTGGCTGGTGTGGGCCGGGGTCTTCGTCGGCTTCGGCTTCCTGGCCAAGATGCTCCAGGCGCTGCTGGTGGTCCCGGTGTTCGCGCTCGTCTACCTCATCGCCGGGCCGCCCAAGCTCGGCAGGCGAGTTCTGCAGCTTGTCCTGGCGGGTGTCGCGATGGTCGTCTCGGGCGGTTGGTACATCGCCGTAGTGGAGCTGGTGCCGGCCTCGATGCGTCCCTACATCGGCGGTTCACAGGAGAACAGCCTCCTGGAATTGACGCTGGGTTACAACGGCCTGGGACGGCTGAACGGGGACGAGACCGGCAGCGTCGGTGGCAGGCCGGGCGGCGGCTGGGGTGAGATCGGATGGGCGCGGATGTTCGACGCCGCGCAGGGAGGCCAGGTCGCCTGGTTGCTGCCCGCTGCGCTCATTCTGGTGGCCGTGGGGCTGGCGGTGACCGCTCGTGCCGCACGCACCGACCGCACCCGCGCCGGGTTCGTGCTGTGGGGCGGCTGGCTGCTGATCACCGCCGGGGTGTTCAGCTTCATGGCGGGCATCTTCCACGCCTACTACACCGTGGCCCTCGCTCCGGCCCTCGGCGCGCTGGCCGGCATGGGCGCGGTGACCCTGTGGAGGCGGTGGAGCGGCGCGTGGGCCGCACCCATCACGGCTGCCACCGTGCTGGTGACGGCCTGGTGGTCATTTGAGCTGCTCGGGCGCAGCGGCGACTTCCTGCCGTGGCTGCGCTGGGTGGTGCTCATCGGCGGGCTCCTGGCGGCGCTCGGACTGCTGGCCTCCGTGTGGCTGCCCATGCGGCTGCCCGTGCGGGTCGCCTGGGTGAGCGCAACGCTGGCGCTCGCCGTGGTGCTCGCCGGGCCAGGGGCCTACGCGATGGACACCGCCGCCACCCCGCATGGCGGTTCGATCCCGTCGGCCGGTCCGTCCGTGACAGTCGGCTCCGGAGGCAGGGGAGGCCGCGGACCAGGCGGCATGCCGCCGAACGCCGCCCAGGACGCACCAGGCGTCCAAGGTGGGACAGCGCGGAACGGTGGGCGGGACAGCCTGCCGCGAGGTGGCGGGCCACGGGCCGGTATGCCCGCGGGCGGCATGGCGCGGGGCGGCGGCATGGGAGGGCTGCTCAACGGCTCCACCCCCAGCGCGGACATGGTCGAGCTGCTGCGGCGCGACGCCGGCTCCTGCACCTGGGTGGCGGCGGCGATCGGATCGCAGAACGCCTCGGGCTACCAACTGGCCACCGGCGATCCGGTCATGCCCATCGGCGGCTTCAACGGCAGCGATCCTTCGCCCACCCTCGCCCAGTTCCAGCAGTACGTCACCGACCGGAAGATCCACTACTTCATCGGCGGCGACCACGGCCCCATGGGTGGCAACGGCGCCGCCTCGGAGATCTCCGCGTGGGTGGCGGCCACGTTCCGTGCCGGTACGGTCGGCGGCGTCACCGTCTACGACCTGACGTCATCCGACGGCTCGGCTTCCTGATCGGCTCTGCGCAAAGGCGGCTCCCCGCACCCGGAGAGCCGCCGCTTCGCCGTGATCCGGCGCGCCGCGACCTTCACAGCCCCGCCACAGCAACACCACAAGACCCTGACAGCCGCCCGGACAACGGTAAGGTCATGAGCACTTCAGCGCTTCCCGCACACCTCGCACCCGTAGACCCTGCGGCGCGAACGCCGGTCCTCGATGTCGTGGTCCCCGTCTACAACGAGCAGGACGACGTGGAGTCATGCGTACGCCGCCTGCACACCCACCTGGTCCACGAGTTCCCCTACCCCTTTCGCATCACGATCGCCGACAACGCCAGCACCGATGACACTCCGCAGATCGCGGCCAGACTCGCCGCAGAGCTGCCGGAGGTCGCCTCCGTACGGCTGGCGGCAAAGGGACGGGGCCGCGCTCTCAAGCACACCTGGTCGGCCTCCGACGCGCCGGTGCTCGCCTACATGGACGTCGACTTGTCCACCGACCTCACCGCGCTGCTGCCGCTGGTGGCGCCGCTTATCTCCGGCCACTCCGACCTGGCGATCGGCTCGCGCCTCACCCGCGGAGCTCGCGTGACCCGCGGTCCCAAACGGGAGATCATCTCCCGATGCTACAACCTGCTGCTGCGCGGCACGCTCTCGGCTCGCTTCTCCGATGCGCAGTGCGGCTTCAAAGCCGTCCGCGCCGACGTGGCTGCGCGGCTGCTGCCCCTGGTGGAGGACACCGGGTGGTTCTTCGACACCGAGCTGCTCGTACTCACCGAACACGCTGGCCTGCGCATTCACGAGGTGCCCGTCGACTGGGTGGACGACCCTGACAGCCGCGTCGACATCCTGCAGACCGCCATCGCCGACCTCAAGGGCATCGCCCGCCTGGCCAAGGCGCTGAGCACCGGCCGACTGCCCCTGACGCGCCTGCGCGAGCAGCTCGGGCGTGCCCCGCTGCCCGTCGCCGGTGTGCCCGACGGCCTGACCGGGCAGCTGCTGCGCTTCGCCACCGTCGGCGTCGCCAGCACCGTCGCGTACCTGTTGTTGTACGCCTTGCTGCGCACGGGGACCGGGGCCCAGACGGCCAACCTCATCGCCCTCCTCATCACCGCTGTGGTCAACACCGCGCTCAACCGCCGGTTCTCCTTCGGCGTGCGCGGCACCGGCCGCCTGTGGTTGCACCAGGCCCAAGGCCTCGTGGTCTTCGCCGCGAGCCTGGGCCTGACCGGCGGCTCGCTCGCCCTGCTGCACACCATCGACCCCGGCCCCGCCCAGCCGCTGGAACTCTGCGTGCTCGTCGTAGCCAACCTAGCCACCACCTGCCTGCGATTCCTCCTCCTGCGAACATGGGTCTTCGGCCAGGCGATCAAGAATCGCTAGGGCCTGTCCTGCGGATCATGTGACCGTCGCGGCTGGCTTCGGGTCGTTGGCATGAGCATGGGGCGGGGAGATTTACCGCACGCGGAGTGGGCCCGGCTGAAGCCGCATCTGCCGAAATCCGGGCAGCGCGGCGGCCGTTGGGCCAGCCACCGCAGAGTCATCAACGGAATCCTGTACCGACTGCGCGCTGGGGTGCCATGGCGGGATCTACCTGCGCGTTTCGGTCCATGGAAGACGGTGTACGAACGGCACAGACGCTGGTCGGCGGACGGCACCTGGGAGGGGATCTTCGCGGCCGTCCTGGCCGACGCCGACGCGGAAGGCCGGATCGACTGGTCGATGGTGAGCGTCGATTCGACCTCCTGCCGGGCCCATCAGCACGCCGCCGGGGCTCGTAGGAAACCGCCAAGAGTGCCGGGAAAAGACGCACGCCCCGGCAGCGCCGCCCCGACGAGGGGCTCGTACGCTCCCGGGGTGGCCTGACCTGCAAGATCCACCTCGCTGGTGAAGGTGGACGCCGCCCTCTGGCCCTGCTGATTACTCCGGGCCAGTGGGGTGACGCTCCGCAGCTCATTCCGGTCATGGAACGCATCCGTGTTGGCCGCCTCGGTGGCGGACACCCGCGCACGCGGCCCGACAATCTCGGCGGCGACAAGGCGTACTCCTCCCGTCGCAACCGCCGCTACCTGCGACGACGCCAGATCAAGCACACCATCCCCGAGCCGAAGAACCAGCGGGCCAACCGCCAGCGAAGGGGCAGCAAGGGCGGCCGATCCGCAGGCTTCGACAAGACGATCTACAGGCGAAGGAACGAAGTCGAGCGGACGATCAACGCGTTGAAGAACTCCCGAGCCGTGGCCACGAGGTTCGACAAGCGCGGCTACATCTTCCACGGCACCGTCACCGTTGCCTCGATCCGGCTCTGGCTCCGCCCGTGATCTCCGCCGGATCTAGTCGCCGGTCGTGCCGTCGAGCATCTCGCGCAGGATGTCCAGGTGGCCGTTGTGGCGAGCTGTCTCCTCGGTGAGGTGGAGGAGGATCCAGCGCAGGTCGACGTGGAGGCCGTTGCGGACGGCTCGCTGGGCCTGCTTGTCCAGGCCGTTCCCGGCGACCAGTTCGCGGTAGTGGGTGCTCTGTTCGGCGTATTCGTCGAGCAATTGAGTGAGCGAGAAGTCAACGGCGATACGCATCTCGCGGTCGGGGTCTTCCTCGGTCCAGGGGCCCCGGTCTTCCTCACCGAGGAAGACCACTTGGAACCAGTAGTACTCGACCCAGCGGAGGTGGTTGATCACTCCGCTCATGGTCATCAGCGGTGAGCCCGGCAGGAGCGCTTTGCGGGCGTTCTCCGCAGTGACGCCATCGCATTTGGCGCGGGCGGTGTCACGTGCGTAGTCGAGAAACGTGGTGAGCTGGGTGCGCTCGTCCCACGCCGGCGGTGTGTCATCGATTCTGGTCATCGCGCGAAGTGTCCCCGATCACCGCGACCGATGTCGAGGTATTTATCGACGGACCCAACCTGCGTCACCCAGCTCCTTATCCGGCGAGTCGATACAGCGATTCAGCGCCGGCGGGCCGCCCGGCATGATCCGCCGGACATGCCCTAGCGAGCTGGTCCTGGTACCTGACCCGGGGATGACCAGCGCGTGGCTGTCCGACTCCGCCGCCAACCCGGGCCGAGCGATGTATCGCCAGGTAGAGCGCTTGATGAGGTCTTGGCGCCACACATGCCAAAACCCGCCCTCCCCATTCACGGGCTGCTACGGCCCATGTGCTCGACTGGCTGGGGTGATTGGAACATGAATACCCCGCAACGTATCTCGATTACAACTCGTGTCACGCTGTTCACCGCAGTGGTGGCGACGCTACTGTCCACACTCCTGGCCACCGCGCTTATGGTGGCGTTCCACCGGTTCGCCACCGAATCTCTCATCGAAGAGATCGTCGCGGCCGGTGGCCGGGTGGCCAGGGAGGTGGAACATGACGAGCTGGTCACACCCCTGGTCGAGCGCACGGGTCGCAACCTGCAGATCGTCGACTCTCGTGGGGTGGTCGTCGCTTCGACATCGCGTCTCCGGGGCAAGCCGGTCATGGCCAAGTTCACTCCCGACGGCACGAACATCGTCACCAGGATCGTGTGTGGCGGGGTCTTCCCTTCCGGCCAATGCAACATCGTCGCCGCGCAGTCGGCTTACAGAACGGGAGGAGACTGGATCGTCTACAGCGCCTCCCCCACGGTTCCTCCGTACATCGCTCCGTGGCTGGCCACGACGGTGGGAGTCGCCGCGGCGCTGTTGGCCGCAGCCATAACCTTCCTCGGTTACCGCATCGTCACCGCGCCCCTCAGGCCGGTGACCGCCATCCAAGCGGAACTCGACAAGATCAACGAGACCTGCCCCGAGCGCCGGGTCCCCATTCCGCCAAGACGGGACGAGATCTACGATTTGGCCGACAGCGTCAACCGGACGCTGGCCCGCCTGCAGGCCGCGATGCAACAACAGCGCAATTTCACCTCAGACGCCTCCCACGAACTGCGCAGCCCCATTGCCGCGATGCGCGCCGAGATCGAGGACGCCTTGCATGCCCCTGAGGAGACCAGCCTGCCGGCGGTGGGGAACACGATTCTGCGCAGCCTGGACCGGCTCGAGGCGATCGTGGGTGACCTGCTGACCATCGCACGGCAGGACGTGGGACGGCAGGTCGAACACGAGCCGATCGACCTGGCCGAACTCGTGACCACGGAGTGCGGCAGGCGCTCTGATGCGAGCAAGAGGTTCGAGTACTCGCTGGAGCCCGGCGTGATGGTAACCGGCGACCAAGCTCGGTTGTCGCGCCTGCTCGCCAACCTGATCGACAACGCCGAACGGCACGCCGCCACCACGATCACCTTCTGCGTACGGCGTTCGCCCGGCACCAACCGTGACGCTCAACGCTTCCCGCACGGCATCGCAATGCTGGAAGTGCTCGACGACGGGCCGGGCATCGATCCGGACAAACGCGAACTGGTCTTTCAGCGGTTCGCCCGGCTGGACACCGCCCGCGACAGGCGTGCCGGAGGCACCGGGTTGGGCCTGCCGATCGCCCGACAGATCGCCGAGGCGCACGGTGGCATCCTCCAGATCGAGGACAGCCCCCATGGCGCGCGATTCGTCCTGCGCCTTCCCCTCCGCTAGACGCTAGACGCTAGACGCGTTCTCCGCATGATTGTTTTCGCGGTCCGCATCATGGTGGGCGGGCTGGTCCGTGTGGCTGAGTATGAGTGGTCTTTCGGATCAGCCTCGTCACCGGGCGCGCCGGGGGCGGGCGGAGATCTGTCGGAGTTCGTGTTGCAGCGGCAGTTGGGCGCGTTGCCGATGATCGCGGAGTTCTGCCGTCGGCTGGACATCGCGTTCGAGGAACGTAATGGCGGCCAGGGTTGCCTTGCCAGTGAGTGCGTTCACGGCCCCAGGAACCGGAGAGTCAGGCGGGCGAGGCCTGGACGGTTTCCGGACGGTCTTCAGCCAGAGAGTGAAGTCCCTGGGCTCAGCCCTGCCCGCGACGTCCCATGCGACCCCGATCGCCCGAAGGAATCGGAACCAGCCGAGCAACTTGATGGTGGCCGCCATGGCCCCGCAGGGGCGGGCCGGGTGTCAGGCGTTGTGGCGGGTGGCGTTGGCCGAGATGGCGGCCTGGTAGTACTCGGCGAGGCCCGGGGCGGTCTGGTCGATGCCGGCCGTGAAGCGAGGGTCCGAGACGTACATCTCGCCGAGGCCGCGGTGTTTCTCGTACGTGCACGTGTATCACCAGCGGTGATGTGGCCCCGGTGCTCTTCAGCGAGATCCATGGCCCGTTCGCTGTCCGCCGGCACGCCCGCGCGCATCGCCTCCGCCATACGGGCGCTGATCTCGGCCGCCTCGGCGGTGAAACGCATCCGGTCCTCCTTTGGTGTACGACGACGTACGGCGCGCAGACTCCGCCCAGGCTTCGCTGCCGCTCCAGCGTTGCTCGGCCTCCGCGCCGTAGTCGTCGGGGTTGAAGTCGCCGAACAGTTCGGTGCGCTCTTCGGGGATGAGGTTGAGGTTTGAGGACATGGTCGCCCTTCCTGTAGGTGTTTACGAAGGCGACGATAAAAGTCTCACGCGGCGTGAGAGTCAAACGGGAAAGGCGCTGTGCTGATCGACGGCTATGGCCCCCTGCTCCTCGACCTCGACGGCTGGTCTACCTGGGAACTCACGCGGTGCCCGGGGCTCCGGCGGCGCTGGGGGAGGCGCGGCGGCCACGGCCCCCCACTCCTCAAAAAACAGGGGCGTTCAAATAACCTCCCAGATCGCCGCCACCCCGCCCCCCGGACGAGACACGAAGGGCTGAATGCCATGTCAGACTCGGCCCCGGCGGGGCGCACGCGACGTGCGGCCCGCCGCATGGTGCTGGCCACGCTCACCGCGCTGGCCGTCGCCGGATGCGGCGCGCCCGACGACGGCACCGAGAGCGCCAAGCCCTCGGTTTCTCGTGCCTCGCAGAGCCCGTCTCTCACCCCGCCCACCCCGTTCCCGACAGTGACAACGGCTGACGGAAGTGACCCGGAGGCATGCACCGACGGAAACTGCGAGATCGCGGTATCGAAGCCCTGACGATCCGCTTCGAGAACCACGTTTCGTAACGCAGCCGGCGACGCGCGGCGCGGGCCGAGACCAGGCCGACTCCAATGAGCAGCAGCAGGGCCGCCGTCGCTTTCAGTACGTCGGGGAAGGTCAGCACCATGGTCGCCGTCTCGTTCACGACGCCGCTCCGGTCGGCGAGGGCGTACCCCCAGATGATGGTCACCACGTGCGCCGTGATGAGCCCGATGACGTACCGGCCGCCCATGGCGTGCCAGCGGGCCAGCCGATCGCTGCCCACCCCGCGTTCCAGCGCCGGGATCCTGGCCATGAGCCCGAGCAGCACCGCCAGGCCTCACGCATGCGGCGGTGGTGTCGCGCGAGGGGACCACGCCGGTCACGCTCAGCCGCCAGGACGAGCTGACGCTGGCCGCGCTGCCGGTCGGCGGCCCGCCGCAGACCGTGGACCTGTCCGCCCTGGACGACTACCGGGTCGACGCCGTCCGGGGCCGGGACGGCGATGTCCTGATCACGGGGCTGTCGCTGCACGGGGTGGAGGAGACCCTGAACCGGCTGCAGTTGTTCGAGCTGGTGATGTTCGGGCATACCGGCCGACCTTCAGGGGGAGATCTTCGAGCGATTCTCGCGCGCGGACCCGGGCCGGTCCCGCACCAGTGGAGGCGTCATCGGGAGTGCCGTTGGACATGACCAGACCGGCTCCAGGCACCTCGACCGGCTTCTTCACTATCGCGGAGCTCCAGCTCGGCGGCCCGTGAGCCCCGCGCCCGAGGTCGTGGCGCTGCTCATCGGTCGAGGGAGGCGGGGTACGACTCGAACTCGGCATCGGCCAGGTCTTCGAATTCGGCGATCGCGTCGATCTCGGTTCCCATGGCGATATTCGTGACGCGCTCGAGGATGATCTCGACGATGACCGGGACGCGGAACTCCGTCATGAGTTTGACCGCCTCTTCGAACGCCTCCGGCAGTTCGTCCGCCGTACGCACGCGGATGGCCTTGCAGCCGAGCCCTTCGGCGACCTTGACGTGGTCGACACCGTATCCCCCGAGGTCGGGGGAGTTCACGTTGTCGAATGCCAGTTGCACGTGATAGTCCATGTCGAAGCCGCGCTGGGCTTGGCGGATGAGGCCGAGGTAGGAGTTGTTCACCAGCACCTGAATGTAGGGCAGGTTGAACTGGGCGCCGACCGCGAGTTCCTCGATCATGAACTGGAAGTCGTAGTCGCCGGACAGGGCGACGACGGTGGCGTCGGGCTCCGCCGCGCGCACGCCGAGTGCCGCAGGCACTGTCCAGCCGAGTGGACCGGCCTGGCCGCAGTTGATCCAGTGGCGTGGCGCGTACACGTGCAGGAACTGCCCGCCGGCGATCTGGGAGAGCCCGATCGCGGACACGTAGCGCACGTCCCTGCCGAATGCCCTGTTCATTTCCTGGTAGACCCGTTGGGGTTTCATCGGCACGTTGTCGAAGTCCGTGCGCCGGTGCATGGTGCGCTTGCGTTCGCGGCATTCGGCGACCCAGTCCGCGCGGTCCGGCAGAAGGCCCGCCTCACTCCGGTCGCGTGCGACCTCGACCAGCCGCTCCAGGGCCGCCGCAGCGTCGGAGACGATGCCGTAGTCGGGAGCGAAGACCCGGCCGATCTGGGTGGGCTCGATGTCGACGTGCACGAACGTGCGTCCGCGGGTGTAGGTGTCCAGGCCTCCCGTGTGGCGGTTGGCCCACCGGTTGCCGATGCCGAGCACGAAGTCCGATGCGAGCATCGTCGCGTTGCCGTACCGGTGCGAGGTCTGCAGCCCGACCATGCCGGCCATCAGCCGGTGGTCGTCCGGGATCGCTCCCCAGCCCATCAGGGTCGGCACGACCGGCACGTCCAGCAGTTCGGCGAGCTCGACGAGCAGGCCGGCGGCGTCGGCGTTGATGACGCCGCCACCGGCCACGATCAGCGGGTGCTCGGACCCGGCGAGCATGTCAAGGGCTTTCTCCGCCTGCGCGCGGGTCGCGGCCGGTTTGTAGACGGGCAGCGGCTCATAGGCGTCGATGTCGAACTCGATCTCGGCGAGCTGGACGTCGACCGGCAGGTCGATGAGGACCGGGCCGGGACGACCGGACCGCATCAGGTGAAAGGCCTGCTGGAGGGCGCCGGGCACTTGCCCGGGCTCCAGGACGGTCATGGCCATCTTGGTGACGGGCTTGGCGATGGAGGCGATGTCGACTGCCTGGAAATCCTCCTTGTGCAGGCGTGAGACCGGCGCCTGCCCGGTGATGCACAGAATAGGGATGGAGTCCGCCCACGCCGAGTACAGACCCGTGATCATGTCGGTGCCCGCCGGACCGGACGTGCCGACACACACGCCGATGTTTCCGGCGCGGGCGCGGGTGTATCCCTCGGCCATGTGCGAGGCGCCCTCGACGTGACGCGCGAGGATGTGCTTGATACCGCCGTGCGCCCGCATCGCGGAGTAGAAGGGATTGATGGCCGCGCCCGGTAGCCCGAAGGTCTGAGTGGCGTTCTCGCGTTCCAGGATCCTCACCGCTGCGTCGACGGTTCGCATACGTGGCATGACAGATCTCCTAGCGGTTCGTACGGCCCGATAGTTGCTCGACGATCAGCAGCAGGGCGGAATGGTCGAGGTTCCCGTGTCCTTGGGCGCGTGCCGCGCCCATCAGCTGGGCGGCGGCGGCACCGAGGGGGATAGCGACGCCCGCCTCCCGGGCGGCGGCGGTGACGATGCCCATGTCCTTGTGGTGCAGGTCGATCCGGAATCCGGGCTGGAAGGTACGGGCCCGCATCCCGGCGGCCTTGCGGTCGAGGATCCGGTTGCCGGCCAGGCCGCCCGCGAGGACCTTGACCGCGGCCTCGGTGTCCACACCATGGGCTTCGAGGAACACGATGGCCTCGGCGACGAGCTCGATGGTGCCCGCGACGATGAGCTGGTTGGCGGCCTTGACGGTCTGCCCCGAACCGGCGGGTCCCACGTGCACGACGGTTGACCCGACTGCCTCCAGGACCGGGCGGGCGGCCTCGAACTCGGCGGCGCCGCCACCGACCATGATGGACAGGCTGGCCTCGATCGCTCCGCTCTCACCACCGGAGACCGGGGCGTCCACGGCGCGCAGACCTTGGGCGGCAGCGGCTTCGGCGAGCCGCACGCTGACGTCGGGGCGGATCGTGCTGGCATCGATCCAGAGGCTGCCGGTCGGCGCGTGTGCCAGGATCCCGTCCGCGCCGAGCACGACGTCCTCGACGTCGGGTGAGTCCGGCAGCATGGTGATGACAACATCCGCCTCCCGAACGGCATCGGCGATGCCGGTGGCCCCTCGGCCGCCCTGCTCCACCAATTGGTCGACCTTGGCCTTGCTCCGGTTGAATCCGGTGACGTCGAAACCGGCCTTGACCAGGTTGGCGGCCATCGGGCCGCCCATGATGCCAAGCCCGATGACGGTGACGGCGGTCATATGAGTTCTCCTTCAGCGCGTGGAGGTTGTCACAGAGCGACGGTCGCGGGGCAGCCAGGCGAACGGATCCCCGCCGATAGCGCGGTACTCGAGACCGGTCCAGCCGCGGTAACCGGTTCGCTCGAGGGCGGCCAGCCAACGGTCGAGCGGCAGGTCGCCGGTGCCCGGTTCACCGCGTCCGGGGGCGTCGGCGATCTGAACGTGACCGATGCGGTCGGCGTACGCGCTGATCGCCGCGTCGACGTCGTCTCCGTTGACCGACAGGTGGTAGAGGTCCGCCAGCAGGCGGATGTTGGTGCCGCCGCTGTCTCCGGCCACCCGCTCGATCACCGCGACGGCGTCGGCGGCCGTCTTGAGCGGGTAACGGCCGGCGCCACTGACCGGTTCGAGGAGGACAGTGCCTGTCACCGTCGAGGCGGCCAGCGCGAGGTGCTCGGCGGCGAGGTCGTCCTGTTGCCCGGCGGTGGCGCCGTCCACGCGGTTGCCGTAGAGGGCGTTGAAGGACCGGCATCCGAGCCGCCGGCCGATGTCGGCGACCACCGCGATGTTGTCCCGCAGCTCCGCGGACCGTCCGGGCCACGACATCAGTCCGCGGTCGCCCGCGGGCATGTCCCCCGCGGCGAAGTTGAGCCCGATCAGTCGCACGCCCGCGTCGTCGATGGCTCGTACGAACGCGTCGACCTCCCCGTCGGCGGGCACGGAGGTGCTGAACGGCCACCAGAACTCGACGGCGTCGAACCCGGCGGCTCGGGCCGCGGCCGGACGCTCCAGCAGCGGCAGGTCGGTCAGCAGGATCGAACAGTTCACCGCGTATCGCACGGCGACTCCTTTTGTTGTCACACGATGGAATTCGTCAGGGTGCCGACGCCTTCGATGTCGACGTCCACCACGTCCCCGGGGGCCAGCGGCCCGACACCGGCGGGGCTGCCGGTCAGCAGGACGTCGCCCGGCTGCAGGGTGATCCAGCGGGTCACGTAGGCCAGCAGCTCGCCGACCCCGAAGATCATGTCCTTGGTGGGGCTGTCCTGGACGAGCCGGCCGTTGACCGTCGTACGGATGTGCAGCGCGGCGGGATCGTCCACGTCGGTCTCGATCCAGGGCCCGAGCGGGCAGAAGGTGTCCGCGCTCTTGGCGCGCACCCACTGCCCGTCCGCTCGCCAGTCGTCGGCGGTGATGTCGTTGGCGCACGTGTAGCCGAGGATGTAGTCGCGGTAGGACCGCTCGGGCACCTCGTGCGCTGTGCTGCCGATCACGACGGCCAGTTCGCCCTCGTACTCCAGGCGTCGCAGATCCGGTGGGAAGCGGACCGCGGATCCGGGTCCGGTGACGGCGTTGACCGCTTTGAGGAACAGTTTCGGCCTCCCGGTCCCGTCCGGCTCCCCATAGTTCTTCCCCGCGCAGACGACCACCCGGGGATCACATGGCGCGAGCAGCGTCACCTCCCGCAGCGCGGCCACGATCGGTCCCCCGCTCCGCTCGTGTACGGCGTCACCGATCAGGACACCGGACCTGACGTGCCCGGCGTGGTCGTATCGCACGATTCTCATCGGCGCCTGCTTCCCTCTGCGCCGGCGAGAGCCTCACGCACTAGTTCGATCGGGTGCCACGCGTCGCGTTGGGCGCCGTGGAAGATCTGCTGGCGGCAGGACACCCCGGTGGCTGCGACGACAGTGGTCTCGGGTTCGGCGGCGAGCGCCGGGAACAGGCGGTCCTCACCGACGGTCATCGAGACGTCATAGTGCTCGGACTCGAAGCCGAAGGAACCGGCCATCCCGCAGCAACCGGCGTCCAGTTCGACGACCTCCACGCCGGGGATACGGCGCAGCAGAGCCATTGTGGCGGCAGTGCCGACCTCCGCCTTCTGGTGGCAGTGGCCGTGGAAGAGGATCCGCCTGCCCGCCAGCCAGGAGTCCTCCCGCAAGCGCAACCGGCCCGCGTCGACGGCCTCGGTCAGCAACTCCTCCACCTGCCGGACCCGGTCCGCGACCTGGCGCACCCGGGGGTCGCCCGGCATCATCGCGACGTGCTCGTCGCGCAACGTGTACAGGCACGACGGTTCGCAGCCCACGATGGGGGTGTCGGTCTCGGCGAGTGCGGCGATGAGCTTGCCCGCCTTGGCTTTGGCGTCGTCGACCAGCCCTTTGGACAGGCTCGACCTGCCACAGCAGCCCCCGCCGGCCAAAGATACGCCCCACCCGGCCCGCTCGAGCAGTTCGATGGCGGCCCGGCCGATGTGGGGTTCGGTGTAGGTGGTGAAGGAGTCGGCCAGGAATGTCACAGTGCCCTGCGCGGCAGGCGCCTGGGGGTCGCGATGCTTGCGGAACCAGCGCACGAGGTTGATGCGGTGGTAGACGGGGAGGGGGCGTGCCGAGGTGATGCCGATCGTGCGGTCCAGCAGCGAGCGCAGGACCCCGACTCGTGCGGGCAGGTTCGACAGTGGCGCGGTGGCCGAGCCGAGGCGGTTCAGTGCCCGGATCGACCCGAAGATCCGTGAACGGAGCGGCACTCCGTGGATGTCGTGGTGATGGGAGAGGGTTTCGGCCTTGAGCGTGGCCATGTCCACGCTCATCGGGCACTCGCTCTTGCAGGCCTTGCACATCAGGCAGAGGTCGAGGATCTCGTGCAGCCGCTCGTCCCCGAGCGCCGCCCGGGGGTCCGGTTCGGACAGTGCCTTGACCAACGCGTTCGCCCGGCCGCGCGTGGAGTGCTCTTCCTGGCGCGTGGCGATGTAGGACGGGCACATCGCTCCCGTTGTGCTCTTACGGCACAGCCCGATGTTCATGCACCGGTCGGCCGCGCCCCGCATCCCGCCGACCACCTCGAACTGAAGCCGGGTGTCGAACGGCTTCGCGGGTGGCAACGCGGCATCTCTGAGGTGATCCGTCATCGGCGGGGCGTCGACGATTTTGCCGGGGTTCATCAGGTTGGCCGGATCGAACACCCGCTTTACCGCGCGCATCGCCTCATACAGTTCGTCGCCGAAGATCTCCCGGTTGAACTCGCTGCGCGCCAGGCCGTCCCCGTGCTCGCTGGAGTTGACCCCGCCGTACTCGGCGACCAGGTTTTTGATCTCCTCGGCCACGGCGCGCATCTTGCGCACTTCATCCGGCTGCGCCAGATCGACGAACGGGCGGATGTGCAGGCAGCCGACCGAGCAGTGACCGTAGAAGCCCGCCGTCAGCTCGTGCTTGTCGAGCACTTCCCGGAAGCGGCGGGTGTACGCCACGAGATGCACCGGGTCGACCGCAGTGTCCTCGATGAAGGCCAGCGGACGACGCGTGCCGACGCTCGCGGCCATGAGCAGTCCCAGACTGGACTTGCGCACCTTCAGCAAGGCGGTCTGCTGGGACGGGGTCACCGCCCGCAGCGTGTGATATCCGTGCGAGTTGCGCTTCCACGTCTCGGTGACCTGGTCGAGCTTGGCGATCAGCTCGTCCTCGTCGTCGCCGCTGAACGACACGAACAGCAGCGCGTCCGGGTCACCTTGCAGGATGCTGCCGAGCTCGGCGTACTCGATCTTCTGGCGAGACAGGTCCAGGATGGTGCGGTCCATCAGTTCGACCTGCGCCGGGTCGCAGGACAACGCGTCCTGGGTGGCGGCGATCGCCTCGGCCGTCGAGGTGAAGTGGCCGACCGCGTAAACCGTCCGACGCGGCTTGGGCACCAGGTCCACCAGGGCCTGGGTCGCGACGACCAGGGTGCCTTCCGAACCGACGACGAACTTCGCCAGGTCGAATTCCGGGCCCGCGGCCAGCCGATCGAGCCGGTATCCGCATGCCCGGCGCCAGAACGGCGGGAAGCCTGTCGCGATGGCTGAGGCGTTGGCCCGCACCAGCTCCGGCAACTCGCGATACAGGCGGCCTTCCAGCGTGGGCAGCTCGGCACGACGCGCACGTTCGGCTTCGTCGACGGGGTCGAGCCGGGCGCGTGAGCCGTCGGCGAGTACGACGTCCAAGGCCCGGACGTGATCGATGGTCATCCCGTAGGTGAGCGAGCCGCTGCCCGCGGAGTTGTTGCCGATCATCCCGCCGATGGTGGCGCGGTTGCTGGTCGAGGTGTCCGGTCCGAACATCAGCCCGTGCGCGGCCGCGGCCTGGTTGAGCTGATCCTGCACCACGCCCACCTCGACGAGCGCGGTACGGGCCTCGGGGTCGAGGTCGAGGATGCGGTTCATGTGCCGGGAGAAGTCCAGGACCAGGCCGGGGCCGATCGTCTGACCCGCGAGGCTGGTGCCCGCCCCGCGCGGGACGACCGGAACTCCGGCCTCCCCCGCGGCCCGCACCGCCGCCGCCACGTCGTCGGCGTGCCTGGGGAACACCACACCGACCGGCATGATCGAGTACATGCTCGCGTCGCGGGAGAACAGGTGCCGCGTGTAGTCGTCGAACGCGACCTCGCCATCGAGGTCGCGGCTCAGCACGTGCGCGAGCCCGACACCGTCGATTTGTGCTGTCATCGCTGGATCTTTCGGGCTCATCGTCGTGTCCTTCACAGCGACTGCAGGCGATCGAGCGCCGCGTTGAGGCCGGTGGGGTCGATCCGCACTCCGGCGAGCGTCAGGCCCATCTGCACCCCGGCGAGCGTCCCGGCCAGCATCAGGTCGTTGAAGCTCCCCAGATGCCCGATGCGGAAGACGCGTCCGGAGAGCTTGCCGAGACCCGCCCCCAGAGACATGTCGAAACGGTCGAGGATGATCGCCCTGATCTTGTCGGCGTCATGCCCCTCCGGCACCATGATCGCGGTCAAGGAGCTCGAGTACTCGCGTTCGTCAGCGCAGAGCACCTCCAGTCCCCAGCCGTTGACGGCGGCACGCGTGGCTTCCCCGTGCCGGATGTGGCGCGCGAACACGGCGTCGAGCCCTTCGGCGTTGAGCAGGCGCAACGCCTCACGCAGGCCGTAGAGCAGGTTCGTAGCCGGGGTGTACGGGAAGAAGCCGCGTTCATTGGCCGCCAGGATGGGCTGCCAGTTCCAGAACGATTTGGGCAGCCGCGCGGAGCGTGATGCGTTCAACGCCTTCTCACTGATGGCGTTGAAGCTGAGCCCCGGCGGGAGCATCAGGCCCTTCTGCGAGCCCGCAACCGTCACGTCGACACCCCACTCGTCGTGCCGGTAGTCGATGGATCCCAGCGACGAGATGGTGTCGACCAGGAGTAGCGCGGGGTGAGCGGCCGCATCGATGGCGGCCCGTACCTCCGCGACGCGGCTGGTGACGCCGGTCGAGGTCTCGTTGTGCACAACGCACACGGCCTTGATGGTGTGCCCGGTGTCCTGCTCGAGCCGCTCGGCGACCACCTCGGGGCTCACGCCGTGGCGCCAGTCGCCGGGCACGAAGTCGACCTCGAGCCCGAGAGCGGTGGCCATCTCCTGCCACAGGCTGGCGAAGTGACCCGTCTCGAAGCACAACACCCGGTCCCCAGGGCTCAGGGTGTTGACCAACGCCGCCTCCCACGCTCCCGTGCCGGAAGCCGGGTAGATGACAACCGGCCCCTGAGTGCCGAAGACGGGCTTGACCCCGTCCAGCACCGCACGGCCCAGCTCGGCGAACTCCGGACCCCGGTGGTCGATGGTCTGTGCCGACATCGCCCGGAGAACCGAGTCGGGCACGTTCGTCGGGCCCGGAATCTGGAGGAAGTGACGGCCGCCGGCATAGCTCATGAGAGTCCCTTCGGTTCTCGGCCACTCTTGGCCGACACCCCATTTTCCGCAATACGGAAAGTAAATACCGCTATACGAACCCTAGCTGTCGATTGCCGCGAACGTCAAAGAGGAAATAATTTTCCATATCATGGAAAATCACTCTCGATTGCCGCAGCCCAGGAGGGAAACCCGCATGCCCGGTTCAACGCCTCACGATCGTCGTGACCGACTCTCCGGGGTCGGCGAAACCGTGTGTTCGCGCCGCTCACGCGCTGGAGCCTCACTGCGATATTGATCGCATCGGGCGGCCGTCATCGCCTGGGCCGGCCGTCAGGTGCTCTCTGCATCCGGGGCTCCGCTGCCATCCGGCATACGTTACGCTTCGGTGCAATATGAACAGCGGCGACCGGAGGACGCAGGGCATGTCGCGTGATCCGGGTTCTCCCAACCGTGTACAGGCGTTGCATCGCGCGTTCGGCCTGCTGGAGCTGATGGCCGACGGCGGTGGCGAGATGCCCCTGAGTCAGCTCGCCGCCCGCTCGGGCCTGCCCCTGCCCACCATTTACCGCATCATCCGAACGCTCGTCGACTCGGGTTACGTTCGCCAGTTGCCTTCCCGAAGCTACGCCCTGGGACCACGCCTGATCGGGCTGGGGGAAAGCGCCTCACGCAAGCTGGGCACATGGGCCCGCCCGGTGCTGGCCGATCTCGTGGAGACGGTGGGTGAGACGGCCAACATGGCGATGCTCGACGGCGATATGGCCGTCTACGTCGCGCAGGTGCCTTCCCGGCACTCGATGCGCATGTTCACCGAAGTGGGACGCCGCGTCTTTCTGCACGACACGGGCGTCGGCAAAGCGCTGCTGGCGCAGCTCCCGCCCGAGACGGCACGCGAGATCGTGCTCCGCGCCGGAATGCCCGCCGCGACCACACGGTCCATCACCGACCCGGACGTCCTCGAGAAGGAACTCGACCGTACCCGGAGCCGGGGTTATGCCATCGACGACGCCGAACAGGAGACCGGTGTCCGTTGCCTCGCCGTCCCGGTCGTAGGCGCGCCGACACTGACCGCGATCTCCGTTTCGGGCCCTGAAGGCCGGATCACCTCCGCATCGATCCCCGGAGTCGTGACCCATCTCCAGGCGGCCGCAGTACGGCTGATCCAAGAATTCGCCTGAACGCGGTCCAGACAGAATCATCCGGCCACGCCCTGCCGGACGCCGGCACCCGACGCAGGGTGGATCACGCCCGGACGAGTGGATCTCGTGTGATGGCCTAGCAAATCTCCCGACCGTGCTCGGCGGAAATTGGACCAGGGTGGTCGCCGATCGGCACCGCCATGGGCGCGCAACACCGGCCGGGACGATTGGTCAGGCCAGGGACCTGCGAAAAGTGGCGACCGGGGCGTCATCGTCGGCGTACCTCTCGACGTCGGCTGCTGGCGCGATGCGCGAAACGGATCTCGCAAGAAAGGTTGCGGCATCAACAGTCGGGGCGACGTTCGCGATCACGCAGTGGGCTTGACCGCTGGATGTGAGCTAGCACATACTCACCAAATCGGAATCCTGATTTCACATTCCGGAAACAACTCCCTGGCGCCGGGGACAGCGGGGCAGGCCCCGCACATAACGATCCACAGATCCTTCCCCCCCGATCCGGGAGGCTTCCTTGTCCGTAGAAGTCATCTCAATCCTTGTCCTCGCCGGGATCTTCCTCGTGGCCACGGTGCGGCCCGTGAACCTGGGCGCCCTCGCCATCGTCGCTGCCTTCGTCCTGGGCATCTCCGTGCTCCCGGGAGCGGACGTCGGGGAGAAGACCGACGCGATCTTCGCCGGCTTTCCCGGCGACCTGTTCGTCGTCCTCGCCGGCGTCACATTCCTCTTCGCCATCGCCAAGAACAACGGAACCGTCGACTGGCTCGTCCATGCCGCCATCCGCGCGGTGGGCGGCCGCATCGGCCTGATCCCGTGGGTCATGTTCTTGGTCACGGCCTGCCTCACCGCGATCGGCGCCGTGGTGCCGGCGTCAGTGGCGATCATTTCCCCGATAGGAATGGGCTTCGCCGCCCGCTACAAGATCAACCCGCTCATGATGGGCTTGATGATCATCAATGGGGCCAGCGCGGGCGGCTTCTCGCCCATGAGCATCTTCGGCGGCATCACCAACGGCGTGGTCGCGAAGGCCGGGCTGCCCGGCAACCCGACGCTGCTGTTCTTGGCCTCGTTCCTGTTCAACCTCGCCATCAGCCTGGTGGTCTTCTTCCTCTGGGGCGGCCGTGAGCTGCTCGGCCGCCGTGTCGATGACACCGGTGGCGAGACCGCCGAAAGTGGTAGGGGCACCGCCCGCCCAGGCGGCACAACCCTCGCCGCCACCTCGGGCTCGGGATCGTCGGGCGGAAGAGCCGCGACTGCGACGATCGCGCCGCACGGCGCGGCAGGAACGGCCATCGCCTTGGACCGTGACCGGATCCTGACACTGCTCGGCCTGGTCGTCCTGACCGTCGGTGCCCTGTTCTTCGACCTCAACGTCGGCCTGGTCGCCATCACCGTGGCCGCGATCCTGTCGCTCGTCTCACCGGCGTCCGCCAAGGACAGCGTCAACCAGATCGCCTGGCCCACAGTGCTGCTGGTGTGCGGCATCGTCACGTACGTCGGTGTCATGGAGAGCATCGGCACCATCGAATGGCTGGGCAATGAGGTCGCCACCATCGGCGCTCCGTTGCTGGCCGCGTTCATCATCTGCTTGATCGGGGGCGCGGTGTCCGCCTTCGCCTCCACCACCGGCATTCTCGGCGCACTCATCCCGCTCGCTGTGCCCTTCCTCACCGGTGGTAGTGCCGTCGGAGCGGTCGGTCTCATCGCCGCCCTGGCCATATCCTCCTCGGTTGTCGACTCCAGCCCGTTCTCGACCAGCGGCGCGCTTGTCGTCGCGAATTCGCCGGAGGACAAGCGAGACGCCGTCTACAAGGGACTCATGCGGTGGGGCTTCAGCATGGTGCTCCTCGCTCCGCTCGCTACCTGGATCATCTTGGTGGTGCCCGGCTGGCTGTGAGCACAACGTGTGCCCGAGCTGAACGTGCCCTCCCGGGATTGCGCCGACTTGACGGGGAGGGCGCCGGCGGCCTGCGGGCCCAGGCCGCCGCCGACCAAGGCCAGATGGAAGGCGAAGCCCTCTTCAGTGACCCCAGCGGAGTCGCCTGTGGTGGCGGCTTCCTCCAGCCGGTCCATGGCACTGCGGCACCGGCCCATCGCGATGTTGTCTTGTACGGGCACGCCGAGGCGGATCGCCATTCGTTCCGGCTCTTCGCGCAGCGTGAAGATCTCGTATGCGTCCTGCAGGGTGACCGTCCGCACGAAGGTGCCACGCCTGGGGATCTGTACGACCAACCCCTCGGTCCCCAGAGAGCGCAGACCCTCGCGCAACGACGGTCTGCTCACGCCGAAGCGTTCGGAGAGTTCGGCTTCACCCAGACGGCTGCCAGGAGGCAGGTCACCGCAAAGGATCAGCTCTCTGACCCGGGCGGCGGACCAGCTAGGCAGGCTCGCCGGTACCTGATGCGCTTAACGACTAAATATTGTCTACAACACTTGTAACGTCGGGTCGCACGCAGGAAACACCCTCTGCGGCTCCGGCACGGTAGGAGGACTCATGAACCACGCCTCACTGGCGGGAGTCACCGTACTCGAGGTCGGCGTCTTCATGGCGGCCCCGTTCGCCGCGATGCAGTTGGCTGATCTCGGTGCGCGGGTGATCAAGATCGAACCGCCGCAGTCTGGGGATCCGACCCGCGCGACGGGCCCCTTCCTGGACGGTGAGAGCTCGCCCTTCATCCGGCTGAACCGGAACAAGGAGTCGGTCGCACTGGACCTGAAAAGCGACCATGGCAAGGAAGCCTTCCGCAGGCTCGCCGAGCGGGCCGACGTTCTTGTGGAGAACCTTCGTCCTGGCGCGATGACACGTCTCGGTTTCGGCCCGGACGCGCTCAAGGAGCTCAACCCGCGGCTGGTCTACGCTTCAGGCTCGGGATGGGGGCAAGACGGGCAGCTGTCGACGTTGCCCGGCCTCGACATCATGGCCCAAGCTCGATCCGGGCTCATGTCGATCACCGGCACCGCCGAATCCGGCCCGGTCAAGGTCGGCGTGCCGATCTGTGACCTGGTCTGCGGGCTGTACCTCGCACTCGGCATCACCGCGGCGCTGCGGCACCGCGACGCAACCGGCGAAGGACAGCACATCGACGTGTCCCTGTTTGAATCCGGCGTATCTTTCGCGGTCTGGGAGGCCGGCAAATACTTCGCAACCGGCGAGATCGGCCGGCGGACCGGCAGCGCCCATCAGAGCCAGGCCCCCTACCAAGCCATCCGAGCCAGGGACGGAGGAGTGACCGTCGGTGCCATCACACCGAAGACCTGGATCGGCTTCTGCACAGCACTGGGGCGCGAGGACCTGCTGGCCGACGAGAGGTATGCGACGAGCAACTCCCGGATCGCGCTGCGCGAAGAACTGATCGCCGCGATTGAGCAGACCACGCTCACCCGGACCGTCGACGACCTGGTCAGCGCCTGGGTATCCGAGGGAGTGCCGTGCGCACCCATCGCCGACTACAGCATGGTCTTCACCGATTCTCATCTCACCGAGCGCGACTACTTCTGGGACGCCCGCCACCCCGATCTGGGTAAGGTGCGACAGCTCGGGTCACCGATCCGCATGTCGGCCACCTCGGCTCGCCGCGACAACGCAGGACCGTCCCTGGGCCAGCACACGCGCTCGGTTCTGGCGGAGATCGGCATGGCGGACATCACCGCCGCCTCCAGGTCCGGCAGTTCCGGCAGTTCCGGCAGCAAGGAATGAGCATGGCCGCCCAAGGCGGGCCCACCCCACCCGGCGACTCCGCCGAACTCCTGGTTGCCAAGGCCGACGGCGTCCTCAACGTGACCTTCAACCGGCCCGAGGCGCGCAATGCCATGACGTGGGCCATGTACGAAGGTCTGTATGACGCCTGTGAGCAGGCCGACAACGACCCGGACGTCAACGTCATGGTGCTTCGCGGGAGCGGGGCAAAGTCGTTCGTCGCCGGAACGGACATCGGGCAGTTCACGGCGTTCTCCTCCGGTGCCGACGGAATCGCTTACGAAGCCCACATCACCAAGATCGTCAACCGCCTCGAGGGTGTCAACATACCGACCCTTGCGGTGATCAGGGGATACTGCGTCGGTGGCGGGCTCGCCATCGCCGCCGCGTGTGACCTGCGCATCGCCGATGACACCGCCCAATTCGGGGTGCCGATCGCCAGGACGTTGGGCAACTGCCTGTCGGCGAACACCTTGTCGCTGCTGGTTCACCACATCGGACCAGCGCGCACGCTGGATCTCCTGCTGCGCGCCGATTTCCTCACTGCGTCTGCAGCGCACGCCGCAGGCTTCTTGGCCGAGGTGACCACCCCTCCTGAGCTGGACGAGCGGGTAACCGCTACGGTTGTCCGATTGCTCGCCCACGCGCCGCTTACCATGTGGGCGAGCAAGGAACTCCTACGCCGCATGCGACGCCGTCTGATGGTCGACGACGACGACGTGGTGTCGGCGGTCTTCGGCAGCGACGACTTCGCCGCGGCGGTCCGTGCCTTCGGCGACAAGACATCGCATACCTGGAAAGGCAAGTAAAGGCCCTCAGCGAACGAACTTCACCTCGCTGCAGCGCGTCCGCTTCGAACGTCCGGCCTTCGACTGTCGCGGGGCTGACCGCACTGCGCCTGCCGATAGTTACATCCGCCCAGGTCATGACCATGTGAGGGCTTCGCGTGGCGTGCGCGAGGTCCGGCCACCAGGAGACGGAAGCGCGTGCGGCATGATGATCGGCCGTGCTCCTTCGCCTGGCCTACCTGACCGTCACGAACACTTTCGCCGCGCTGCGGTTGCCGATGCGGATCTGCGCCCCGGCCGCCCCTCGCGTGCTGGGTGGAGATCACGACTTCGGCCTGGGCGCCGGCGCAGTACGTGATCAGCTGTCCGAGGTGTCCGTGGTCGGTCTGCTCAAGCTGGTTCTCGACCACGACGACGCGCCCTTGGGCGTCTTGGAGCAGGAGGTCGAGAGCGTACCGGCCGACGGCATACTCCCGGTGCCGCAGTTCGAGCGCGAGCCCGACGGCCTGGCCGAGAACATCGAGGTTGTCGGCGAGCCACGGGGTGAAGTCCTTGGCCTCGTTGGACCAGATGGTGCGTAAGAGTACCGATTCGAGTCGGCCAAGCTCCGCCATGCTTCTCCTCTATCACCTGTTGATCCTCGGAGAAACGAGGTGTTGTCGGCTGTGCTTCCTGAGGGGACGCCATCGTCCGGACGGATCCTCGGTGGAGGAGATTCATTCCCGTGCGCCGTCGGTCGGCGAGTTGGGCGGTGGTGTGCGCACGCTGGAAGGAGGAGAACGCCGGGACCTGCCCGGAGCCGAAGCGCCGCCGGGTCCACCCGGACTGCGGAGTGTCGGTGGACGTGGGCGCCTGGCTGAGTCCCCACACGTTGGTCCACTGATCGACCTCCTTCTGCAGCATCTCGTAAGGCAACACGGAGTCGTTGGTGCCGTGCCACAGCATCGCCCGCGGCCGGGGTCCCGTGTAGCCCGGGTAGGCGTTGCGGGCCAGGTCACCCCACTGCTGTGGCGTCTTGTCGCCGTTGCAACCGTGCATCGCCACCAGGATGCCCGGGTGGGATGCCATATTGCCGGGGACGTAGACGTACATCTGAATGTTGCCGGGGTTGGAGCCGAAGTCGGGCACCTGCGTGAGAGTGGCGCCGACGCTCGTGGCACGGGCGCCATGAGCATGGCAAGGTTGTAACCGCAGCGGCGACAATGGCCGCCGTGCCGATGGCGGTGAGCTTCTTGGGGTCCCGTCTCATCGTCCGCCCTTCATCGGCTGGTCAGAACCGGGCGGGGATGCCCGTGCCCGGGATTTGTTAGCGCTAACTTGTCATGGCCACGACCTTGAGGCGCCTTCAGTATGAGAAGGCGATACAAAAGTTGTCAACATAGTCCGAAAGTTTCGTACGCGATGCTCCCCCCTAGCATGGGGCGACTTGGATCGGTTGGGGTTGAGCCCCTTCCACAACGTACAAACTTCGGAGAGATCGTTACGATCGAGCGGCAGCGAACGTTTCACGGCGCATATCGGTGGCTGGCTGTCGCAAATAGGGTAAAAGCCCAAATAGTAGCGGTTCTAACAGTCCTTGCCGTCGGCGCGCTGCGATGTGAGGCTCTTGACTTGCGAGCGTTCCTGGTGTTAGCTCCGCCGCAACACGCTTATGCACACATCCTCGGCGGCGACAGTGAGAGCGAATGTTAAGGAGCGAGGGAAGAATGTTAACGCTAACGCCCACATCCGCCTCGCCCCGGGGGGTGAGGGGTGCGGTGACTGCCGTCACAGTTGCGGCACTGCCGTCCGGCAGGTCGTCGGCGGCGTGATGTTAGCGCTAACAGTAGGCTGAGCCCCGCTTGCCCGCATCGACGACACAAATCCCCCGCACCGCGGGCGTCCGGTTCCATGGTGCCCCGATCCCGAAGGACATGAATGATGAAGTGTTCGAGGTGGGCAGGGCTGCGTCTCCTGCCCGGGCGGTCGGCGAGAACAACGGTGTCGCTGCTCGTCGTGGCGCTGATCGCCGCCGCCATGTCGGTGGTGTTCGGCGACACCGCCCAGGCGGCCACGACGCTGGGCGCGTCGGCGGCCGAGAAGGGCCGCTACTTCGGCGCCGCCGTCGCGGCAGGCAAGCTTGGCGACAGCACGTACGTGACCATCCTGAACCGGGAGTTCAACAGCGTCACCCCCGAGAACGAGATGAAGTGGGACGCCACGGAGCCGTCCCGCGGCACCTTCACGTACACCAACGCCCACTTCCGGGCCTCGAACGCCATCGGCGCGCACCTGGCCAACGACACCTGCGAGCACTGCAACACCTACAACATGCTCAAGCTGACCCGGGAACTGTGGACGCTCAGCCCCGACCAGGTGCGATACATGGACTTTTACGAGCAGGCGCTGCTCAACCACATCCTCGGCGCGCAGAACCCGGCCGACGGCCACGGGCACGTCACCTACTTCACCCCGCTCAGGCCGGGTGGCCGCCGTGGCGTGGGCCCGGCGTGGGGCGGCGGCACGTACAGCACCGACTACAACTCGTTCTGGTGCTGCCAGGGCACCGGCGTCGAGATCAACACCAAGCTGATGGACGCGATCTACTTCCACAACGGCACGACCCTGACCGTGAACCTGTTCACCCCGTCGGTGCTGACCTGGACCCAGCGCTGGATCACGGTCACTCAGACGACGTCCTATCCGGCGAGCGACACCACGACGCTGCGAGTCACGGGCGACGTCAGCGGGTCGTGGGCGATGCGGATCCGCATCCCGGCCTGGACCGGCGGCGCCACGATCAGCGTCAACGGCGTCCAGCAGAACATCACCGCCGCCCCCGGCACGTACGCCACCCTGACCCGGTCCTGGACCTCCGGCGACACCATCACCGTCCGGCTGCCCATGCGGGTGGTCATGAAGGCCGCCAACGACAACCCGAACGTGGCGGCGATCACGTACGGGCCGGTCGTCCTGTCTGGCGACTACGGCAACGCCACGCTGTCGGCCCTGCCCGCGCTGAACATCTCCACCATCACCCGGACCAGCACGTCGGCCCTCACCTTCACCGCCACCGCCAACTCCGCGGCCGTCAATCTGGGCCCCTTCTACGACGCCCACGGGCACAACTACACCGTCTACTGGAACACCGGCGGTGCCGGTACGGGCACGGCGAGCTTCCGCCTGATCAACGCGGCCAGCGGGCTCGCCCTGGGCATCCAGGACATGTCCACCGCCGACGGTGGCTTGGCCCTGCAGTGGACGGACAACGGCACCGCAGACCACGACTGGGTGCTCATCGTGGACGGCGTCGCCGTGCGCTTGTGCAACGTCAACAGCGGCAAGGTGCTGGGTGTGGAGAACATGTCCACCGCAGCCGGGGCCCGCGTGATGCAGTGGGCCGACAACGGCACCGCCGACCACCGTTGGCGGCTGCGGTACGGCGCCAACGGGTGCTTCCGCATCCAATGCGCCAACGGCGGCCGTGTGCTCGGAGTCAGCGGCGGTTCCACCGCCCAAGGCGCCCAGATCGTACTCGCCGAAGACACCGGTTCCAACGACCGCCTCTGGTGGTTCCTGTGATGATCGAAGGAGTAATGATGCCGACCATCGGCAGGCGCGATCGCCTGCGTACCCTGCTGGCCGCCCTTCTGGCGACCTTACTGAGCGCCACCCTGCTCACCTTCGCCTTGCCTTCCGCATCCGCGGCGACCGTGGACACCAGCGCCTGGTACGTCCTGGTCAATCGCAACAGCGGCAAGGCACTGGACGTCTACAACCTGTCCACCGCTGATGGCGGCCGCATCACCCAGTGGACCAGGAACAACCAGAACCAGCAGCAGTGGCAGTTCGTCGACTCCGGCGGCGGCTACTACCGCATCAGGTCCCGCCACTCCGGCAAGGTCCTGGACGTCCACAACTTCTCCACCGCCAACGGTGGCGCGATCGTGCAATGGGCCGACGGCAACGGCGCCAATCAGCAGTGGCGGCTGGCCGACAGCGCGGGCGGCTACGTGAGGTTCATCTCGCGCCACAGCAACAAGGCCCTGGAGGTCCAGGGCGCCTCCACCGCCGACGGCGCCAACATCGTCCAGTACGACGACTGGGGCGGCAACAACCAGCAATGGCAGCTCGTCCAGGTCGGCGGCGGCACCACCCCCACGCCCGACCCGACAGGCGGCACGTGCGCTCTTCCGTCGACCTACCGCTGGACATCGACGGGCTCGCTGGCGACCCCGAGGTCGGGGTGGGTCTCGCTCAAGGACTTCACCGTCGCCCCCTACAACGGCAGGCATCTGGTCTACGCGACGACGCACGACACGGGTACGAGGTGGGGTTCGATGAACTTCGGCCTCTTCAGCAACTGGTCCGACATGGCCTCGGCCGGCCAGAACGCGATGTCTTCCTCGACTGTCGCGCCCACGCTGTTCTACTTCGCGCCGAGGAACATCTGGGTGCTCGCCTACCAGTGGGGTGGGACCGCTTTCTCCTACCGGACCTCCAGCGACCCCACCAATCCGAATGGCTGGTCATCGCAGCAGGTGCTCTTCTCCGGAAGCATCTCCGGCTCCGGAACAGGACCCATCGACCAGACGCTCATCGGTGACAGCACGAACATGTACCTGTTCTTCGCCGGGGACAACGGCAAGATCTATCGGGCCAGCATGCCCATCGGGAACTTCCCGGGCAGTTTCGGCACGACATCGACGGTGATCATGAGCGACACGACGAACAACCTGTTCGAAGCCGTTCAGGTCTACAAGCTCCAGGGCCAGAACCGATACCTCATGATCGTCGAGGCGATCGGCTCGCAGGGCCGCTACTTCCGCTCATTCACCGCCACCAGCCTGAACGGTTCGTGGACCCCTCAGGCCGCCACCGAGAGCAGCCCCTTCGCAGGCAAGGCCAACAGCGGCGCCACCTGGACCAACGACATCAGCCACGGCGAACTGATCCGCACCGGCGCCGACCAGACCATGACCGTCGATCCCTGCAACCTGCAACTGCTCTACCAGGGACGCAGCCCCAGCTCCGGCGGCGACTACGGCCTCCTGCCCTACCGGCCGGGCCTGCTGACACTGCAGCGCTGATGGCGTGACACGGGTCCGGCTCGGATGTTCCTGACGTTCATGGCAAAGGCGTATGCCCAATCGGGTGAGCGCTGTCACGGCACGCGATCAGGACCTGTGGAGCTAAAGCGACGGGCTCGGTGCAAGGCCGAGCCCGTCCGGGTCACGCAGAAATGTCAGCGCTCACATAGCGACGGAGCGCTGTTGTCGCGGATGATGTCGGGCATCTCCTCCTGGAAGTTGCGCGGTGCGGACCAGGTCTCGGGCTTGGACGGGTCCTTGGTGGTGGAGTACGACGGCAGTCCGGTCTGGTAGACGAGGTACCACTTCTTCTGCGGGGCGAAGTAGAACACCTGCGGCGCGGCGCGGCGCGGCCCGGTAGCCGGGGCCGACGGCCGACTGGTCGAGGTAATAGTGCGGGGCGGAGGCGGCCTGCGACCAGTCCTTGAAGCTGGTGAACATCAGGTTCCAGCCGCCGCCGCGCAGCGCGGTGGTGGCGTAGACGAGCCAGCGTCCTTGTGGCGGACCACGGTCGGGTCCTTGACGGCGACGATGTCGTGGGTGGCGTCGGGCTTGGGGCTGATCAGCGGGCCGGACGAGGTCCACTGGAACGCGGACGGCAGGCCACGCCCGGCCGAGGCTGTCAAGGCTTAGTTTCGGGCGAGCCTTAGTAATTTACGCTAACCAGCAGCCGGAGCAGTGCTGTCTCGAATGATCAGCTCAGTGCCCAGTTCCACCCGGTGCTGCGCCAAAGGCTCTCCTTGTGCAAGTTTGAGCAGCATGCCGGTGGCGGCCGCCGCCATCTCGGTGAGCGGCTGGTGGACCGTGGTCAGGGGCGGGTTCATCCACCTGACCGCGGGCAGGTCGTCGAAGCCCACCACGCTCAGATCGTCGGGGATGCGCAAACCGAGCTTGTAGGCCGCACGGTAGACGCCGGTGGCCTGCCCGTCGTTGCAGGCGAAGATCGCCGTGGGCGGCTCCGGCAGTCGCAGCAGGCGTTCGGCCTGCGCCAAGCCGCCCTCAATGAGGAAGTCACCCCGGCCGATCAGTTCCGGGTCGACCGGGACGCCGGCCATGTCGAGAGCGGTGCGGTAGCCGTCGAGACGGGCCCGGCTGGCAAGGGCGTAGTCCGGGCCCGTGATGACGGCGATGCGACGGTGCCCCAGATCGAGCAGGTGACGGGTGGCCGTGAGCCCGCCGTTCCAGTTGCTCGCGCCCACCGAGGGCACCTGGGGTGCGGGGTCGTCGGTCGGGTCGAGCAGGACGAGGGGGATGTCGCGGGTGGCGAGCTGGTGGCGCTGGGCCTCGGTCAGGCTGGAGAACACGGCGATCACGCCGGTAGGGCGGCGCCTCAGCACGCCTTCGATCCAGCCCTTGCCGGGCGTGTGGCGGTGCTGCAGCTCGGACAGCACCATGGCGAGCTGGTGTTCGCGCGCCACCTGCTCGACCCCGGCGGCGATCTCGGTGGGATATTCACCTTCCAGCGCGTGGAAGACCAGCTCCACCAGGGGAGTGGAGGTGGCACGGCGCCGTTGCGGGCGGTAGCCGTGCTCGTGGATGAGCTGCTCGATGAGAGCGCGGGTCTCAGGCCCGACCTCGGAGCGCCCGTTGACGACCTTCGACACGGTGGCCGTGGACACCCCGGCCAGCTCGGCGAGCTGCGCGATGGTCAGCGGCCGGGACGAGGCGGTGCCGCCGGCGGACGGGTCTTCGGTCGTGGTCATGGCGGCAGTCTAGCGAGGAGGTTTCGGACGGTCGTATCGCTCATTTCAGCTTTCTTGCCAGCAGGTTCTTGACGAGTTTCGGAAGCTACACATATGGTCCGGGCATTAACGATCGTTGAGTGCTACGAAACTTTCTGGCTGCGGGAAAATCTGAAGGAGCGCAGCATGAACCTCATCCCGCCTCCCTCGGACGAGGGCTCACCACCGTTGCCGCTGCCGCTGGAGCGGGGATCGTGATCGTCGCCATGAATGACACCCCCGGCGCACGCGGCCAGCACGCTGGGCGCGTGGGCCGCCGCAACGAGCCGCTACTTCGGATCGGCCACGGCAAGCTCATGCACTGGGACGTGGTCAACGAGACGTTCGATGAGGACGGTACGCGACAAGGGAAGTCCGCCCACCACGCCATCGCCGCCGCCCTCCGCTCCTGAACCCGGAAGAGACCCCGTGAGATCGTTGAAGTTCCATCAGATCGCACCGGTCGTGCTCGCCGCGGCCCTCGTCCTGACAGCCGCTGCCTGCGGAGGCGGCGGCACCGCCACCCCGTCATCAGGGGACGGCAGAACGTTCGAGTTCTGGTCGTTCACCGGCATCAATCAGAAGAAGTCCGTTGAGGACTACCAGAAGGCCCATCCGGGCGTGCAGGTGAAGCTCACCGAGGTGGGCTCCTCGGTGGAGACCGCGCAGGCGCTGACCACGGCGCTGGCCGGCGGCAAGGTGCCCGACCTCGTGCTCATTCAGGGCGACGACCTGCCGAAGTTCGTCCAGCAGCCGCAGAACTTCCAGGATCGACTTCCTGCAGTCCGGGTGGGGGAGTCACGTCATGATCGCCGTGATGGTGACCTGGCGCTGGTTCGGCTACACCACGCTGCTCTACCTGGCCTCATTGCAGGCCGTACCGCGGACGATCTACGAGGCCGCTGCGGTGGACGGCGCCGGCGCGTGGAAGCAGTTCCGGCAGATCTCCATCCCGTCGCTGCGGCCGGTCATCGTCTTCACCGTCGTCACCTCCACGATCGGTGGCCTGCAGATCTTCACCGAGCCGCTGCTCGTCTCCCGTACCGCGCCGCTCACCTGCGGCCCCGTCCGGCAATGCCAGACGCTCACGCTCTTCCTGTACGAGCAGGGCTTCGGCCAGTTCCAGTTCGGCTACGGCGCTGCCATCGGCGTGGCCCTGTTCGTGCTGATCATCGCCGTTGCGGCGCTCAACTACATTCTGTCCACCCGCATCCGCCCGGGATGAAGAAGGCCGACAGGGTCCGCTGGTGGACCTATCTCCTGCTCGCCGCGGCCACGCTGGCCTGCGTGTTCCCGCTGTACCTGCCAGGTGGTGGCCCCGTCTATGCGGGCGGCCTGCAGGATCTCGTCGCTGATCGTGGTGGCCAGGTGCTGGCGCATCCAGAAGATGCCGAACGCGCTGGCCAGGCCGGGCACGATGAGCGCCTGCAGGGTGTCCACCCAGCCCAGCGAAGAAATGATCATGTACTGGGGGATGACGGCGAGCTGGGTCGGCACGGTCATGGTCAGCACGACGATGAGGAACAGCACGTTGCGGCCGCGGAAGCGCAGCTTGGCGAAGGCGAACCCGGCCAGCGAGCACAGCACGGCATGCCCCACGCCGATCGTGCCGGCCACGATGAGGCTGTTGAGGATCGAGCGGCTCGGGTTCGTCACCTCCTGGAACGACTTCCTGTGGCCGTTCATCGTGCTCAAGTCGCCCGAGATGTACACCGCGCAGATCGCCATCAAGGCGCTGCAGAACAGCTTCACCGTCGATCTCGGCCTGGCCATGTCCGGCTCGTTCCTGGCCACCCTGCCGCTGCTGGCGCTGTTCGTCTTCGTCGGCAGGCGCATGGTCGCCGGGATCATGGACGGCGCCTTCAAGGGCTGACCATCGTACGGAAGACAAGACACACGTGAACGTTTTCGGGCGGGACAGCACTCGCATCCTCAAGAAGGGAACACCTGAACGTGCCCCTGTACGACAACCCGGTGGTGGCGGGGTTCCACCCCGACCCCAGCGTGTGCCGAGTGGGCGAGGACTACTACCTGGTCTGCTCCAGCTTCGAGTACTTCCCCGGCGTGCCGATCTTCCACTTCATCGTCATTGCCGAGCGCGCCGAGGGCCATGGTCGGACCCGCTCTGGATCGACCTGCCGGGCATCGACTCCGACCTGGCCTGAGACGGCGACGGCGCCTGCTGGCGCGTCTTCTCCGGCAACTAGGTGGCCCGCATCGACCCCGTCGCGGGCAAGGTCCTCGAAGGCCCGTACCCGGTCTGGTCCGGCACCGGCGGGAAATATCCGGAAGCGCCACACCTCTACCAGGTGGACGGCTGGTGGTACCTCCTGATGTCCGAAGGCGGCACGGAACGCGGACACGCCGTGTCGATCGCCCGCGCCCGCTCCCCGCGCGGCCCGTTCGAGCCCGGCCCGGCCAACCCGGTCCTCACGCACCGGGGCACGAACCGGCCGATCCAGAGGACGGGGCACGCCGACCTCGTCCAGGCCGCCCACACTCGTTCTCCCAAGTCGCTATGGCGATGACAGGGTTCCGGCGAAGGGGAGCTGCGGGGTGCCGGTTGCGCCGACCCGGCCCGCGTCCCATGTGTGGCCGGATCCCGGGTGGGCGGCAAGGGCGGTGGGGCTCATCCGCTTCCTGCTGGTCGTGACGATCAGGCGGTCCCGGTCCGGGCCCGCGAAGCAGCAGCTCGTCGGGGTAGGGACGGGGATCGGCTCGCGGTGCAGTTCTGTGCCTGCGGGGGAGAAGCAAGCGACGTGGCCGCCGCCCGCGATGGCGCTCCAGACGTTGCCCTCGGTGTCCACCGCCATGCCGTCCGGCCGGCCCGGTGGAGGGATCTCGGCGAACAGGCGGGTTTCCACCCAGGTCAGGGTGCTGGTGGCAGCGTCCCATCGCGGGCATTCCCCGAGCGTCGAGCAGGGGCCGAACCAGGACATGGATCCCCTAGCCTATCGCGCGGGCGGCTTCGTGGCCGGCGAGGGCCGGGACGAAGACCTCGGGGGAGCGGTAGACGGCGTCCAGGAGGACGGCTCCGGCGGCGATGCCGACGGCGTGCGGGCCGAAGGCGCTCGCCTGGATCAGGGAACCGGCGTCCCGGAACCGGTCGGCGTCGAGCTTGGCCCGGGCGGTCTCCCGTACGGCGGCGACGTGGTCGGCGGGGGCGCTGACTCCGCCGCCGACGATGACGAGCTCGGGGTCGAGCAGCTCGATGAGGGTGGCCGTCGCCCTGCCCACCAGCTCGGCCCGCTCGCGCAGCAGGGCCTGTGCGGCGCCGTTGCCGCCGGCGGCGAGGGTGAGAACGTCGTAGATCTCGCCGTCGTCGGCGATCAGCCCGGCCTCGCGGGCGCGCCGGGCCACCTCGAGGTCGCCGGCGACCATCTTGAAGCAGCTGCGGCTGCCGCAGTCGCACTGCTCGCCGGACGCCCCCGCCACCGGGAGGTGGTCGAGGCCTCCCGCTACGGCACGCGCTCCCGGGTACGGCCGGCCGTTGAAGATGAACCCGGCCCCGACCACGTTTCCGACGAACAGGTGGATGAGGTTGTCCACGCCCATCGCGGCGCCGAACCAGTGCTCGGCCAGCGCCAGGGCGCGGACGTGGGAGTCGATGACCACGGGCAGACCGAGCATCCCGCGCAGCTCCTGGGCCAGTGGTACGTCGCGCCAGCCCAGCACCGGCTGGTGCTCGACCTGGCCTGACGCGCTGTCCACCCATCCGCCGGTGCTGGCGCCGACGCCGAGGATCCCGACCCGGTGCGCCGCCGCCATGCGCTCGACGGCGGCGGCGGCGCCGCGCACGACCGGCTCGAACCCGGTGGTGCCGTGCGGTTCGTGCACCTCGTCCACCAACCGGCCCTTGAGGTTGATGAGGCAGGTGATCGTCCGGTGCAGGCCGAAGTGCACGCCTATCACCCCGTACGTGGACTCGTCGATGTCCACCGGCACTTTGGGCCGGCCGACTCCGGTCGGGCCGGCCTCGGGAGCCCTGGTGAGCAGGCCCGCGCGGGCGAGAGCGGCCGTCAGCTTGGTCACCGCGCCCGTGGACATGCCGATGGCGGTGGCCAGGTCGGTGCGGGCCAGCGGGCCGGCGTGCATCAGCTCGCGCATGATCGTGGAGTAGTTCTGCTGCCTGATGTCGCCGAGCTGGGCCGGGCGAGGACGTCTCGTTCCGGTCCGGCCCTTCTCGGGCTTCGCTGCCCGCTCGTTCATGCCCTCGGTTCTAACACTGCTCATCAGGCCCCGTCCAACTCCTCACTCGGCCCGGCCGGTCCGTGGTGAGGACCGTTGACAGCACCTGGCCGCCCCTTTATCTTCCACTGAAAGATAACTCACGGCTGGTTGTCTGATCAAGGAGGCTCAGTCATGGACGACGGTCCTCGGTCGCTCCTCACCCGCAGGACCCTGTTCGGCCTCGGGCTGGCAGGAGCGGGCGCTGCCCTGTTGCCGGCCTGCTCGGCCGGCGGGAGTGGCGCCGACCGGCAGGGAAAACTCGACGTCGCCTTCTGGGGGACGCAGGACCAGATCGCGGCGACGCTGTCCGCGTTCAAGATCTTCCAGCGTGATCATCCAGAGATCGCGGTCAACAGCCAGTACGGCGCGTACGAGGGTTATTTCGACAAGCTGGCGACCAGGGTCGCCGGCGGCAACCCGCCCGACATCTTCCAGATCGACCTGCCGTTCCTGGGCGACTACACCAGCCGCAAGGCGGTCAGGCCGCTCGACGAGCACGCCGCGCGCCTGGGACTGGACAAGCTGCCCTCTTCGATGAAGGGCCTGGCCGAGTTCGGCGGGCACTCCTACTTCACCCTCGTCGGCGGCATCACCCAGCCGGGCATGGCCTACAACGCAGACCTGCTGGGCGAGCTGGGGCTGACAGCTCAGGAAAGTGACTGGACCTTCGAGGACTTCGAGAAGGTGGCCACCGCCGTCGCCACTGCGAGCAAGGGCAAGGTCTGGGGCACCAACGACTTCGGGGCGGCCGTCGTCGCCGTCGAGTCGTACATGAACGGCCGGGGCAAGGCGCTGTACGCGCAGAACGGCGGGCTGGGCTTCGACGAGACGGATCTACGGGAGTGGCTCGGCCTGTGGGACCGGCTGCGCAAGAGCAACGTCGCGCCGCCGATGGACTACACCGCGGCGCAGGCCGGGTTCCAGGACTATCCGATCGTCAAGGGCAAGTCGGCCTTCTCGCAGATCCCGACGGCCCGCGGCGCCGCCGCCCTGCAGGCGCTGACCAAGGCCAAGATCACGCTCACCACGTTCCCCTCGGTGAGCAAAGGTGGCGTGCTCGGCACCACGGTGGTGCCGGTGGCGATCTGGGCGGTCTCGTCCAGGTCCCAGTCCGTCGCGGCGGCGGTCGAGCTGCTGTCGTTCCTCGCCGGCTCGGACCAGAGCGCGGCGGCGCTCGGCATCCAGGGCGGCGTCCCGCTGGACGAGGCCGGCAGGAAGGCGCTCTACCCCAAGCTGAAGGCCGGCGACCAGGCGATCGTGGACGTCTTCGACGAGGTCAGCAGGGGCGACCTCGCTCCCGTGCAGGTGCAGCCCTCCGGGGCCGCCCAGGTTCTGTCGGCCGCGAACTCCGCGATCGTCAAGGCCAACCAGTCAGTGGGATTCGGCCAGGCCACCATCGATCAGGCCGTGGCCGAGTTCTTCACCCAAGCGGAAAGGATTCTCAGCAATTGAGCAGCGAAGCGACGTTCCGGCTCCGGGGCACCGTCATCGGCGACATCCGGCCCGAGATCTACGGGCAGTTCATGTCGCGCCGCCGGTGGGTGGCCGATGAGGCCCTGCACCATCCGGGTCACCCGGACGCGGACGAGTCGGGGCTGCGGGTCAACGTCGTCGAGGCGGTCAAGGAGCTGGCCACGCCGGTCGTGCGCTGGCCCGGCGGCTGCACGGGCACCTCCTACGAATGGGAGCGGGGCGTCGGCCCCGAGCGCAGCCGCACCGTCGACTGGCACTTCGGCTACGACGTGGGCAACGGGTTCGGCACGGCGGAGTTCGTCGACTTCTGCCGCCGCGTCGGCGCGGAGCCGCAGATCAACCTGACGACCGGCACGGGCTCGCTGCGCGAGGCGCTGGCCTGGGTGGAGTACTGCAACGGCACCGGCGACTCGCACTGGGCCAACCTACGCCGCTCCCACGGGTTCGAGGAGCCCTTCAACGTCCGGTACTGGCAGATCGGCAACGAGGAGTGGGGCCACTGGGAGCTCGGTCAGCTCGACCCGGCGGGCAACGCCGCCCGCAACCGCGAGTGGGCCAAGGCGATCAAACGCCTCGACCCCGGGCTGAAGGTGCTCGCGGTGGGTTCGTACGAGCCGGACAAGGCGATCGACTGGAACCTGCCGCTGCTGCGCGAGGCCTGGAACCACATCGACTTCCTCACCCTGCACACGTACTGGCCCTTCGACCCCGATGCCGAGGGCGGCGACTACACCCGCGTGATCTCCGGCCCCTACCGGACCGAGTTCGCGATCGAGGCGATCCAAGGCCTGGTCGACCTGGTGGCGCGGGAGAAGCCCGGCACGGCCAAGCCGATGCTCGCCTTCACCGAGTGGAACTGCGCCGACGCCACCCGGTACGAGATGAGCCCCAAGTGGCGGCCCACCGACTGCCGTTTCCGCCTGGTGGACGCCCTGGCGGCGGCGACGTTCCTGAACGTCATGCAGCGCCGGTGCACCAGCGTGGGGCTGGCCAACTTCGCGCAGACCATCAACGTCGTGGGCGCGCTGCTGGTGACCGAGGACCAGGTCGTGCACGAGACGGTCTACTGGCCGCTGTGGATGCAGCGCCACCACAGCGGGAGCGTGGCGCTGGCCGCCGACGTGACCTGCGGCACCGTGCCGGGGGAGACCCTGGAGCGGGCTCCGCTGGACCTCCCCGCCCTCGACGTCAGCGCGACCACCGACCCGGGCGGCCGGACCGTGTGGGTGTCGGTCGTCAACCGGGACCGAGACCAGCCCGTGAGGCTCGCGCTCGACCTCGGCGGGCCGCTGGCGAGCGACGAGGTACGCGTGCACCGGCTGCACACGCAGGACCCGCTGCGCGGCAACACCCTGGCCGAGCCGGACGCCGTGGCCCCGCGTACCGAGAAGGTCGTGCTCGACCCGGGCCAGGCGATCACGCTGACCGCGAACTCGTACTCGATCATCGAGCTGACCATGGCAGAGCCGGTCGTGACCCCATGACCACGGCCGTGTCCAAGCGCGTCGCGACCGCGCGATCGGCGCCCGTCGCCCGGCGGCCGAGCCGCTACGTGCGAGGTCACGGCCGCTGGGCCCTGGTCTTCCTGGGGCCCTGGCTGATCGGCATGCTCGCCTTCACCGCCGGCCCGATGATCGCCTCGCTGTACTTCAGCTTCACCGACTTCGACCTGTTCAGCGACCCGGTCTGGGTGGGCCTGGAGAACTACACGCGCATGTTCACCGGCGACGCCACGCTCCTGACGTCGCTGCGCGTCACCGGCATCTACGCGCTGGTCGGCACGCCCCTGGAGCTCGGGCTGGCGTTCCTGGTGGCGGTGCTGCTCAACGCGGGCATCCGCGGCAGCGCCTTCTACACCTCGGTCTTTTACCTGCCGTCGCTGTTCGGCGGCAGCGTGGCCGTGGCGGTGTTGTGGCGGCGGATCTTCAGCGAGGACGGGCTGGTCAACCAGCTGCTGGCCCCGCTCGGCATCGAAGGGGCGTCGTGGATCTCCGATCCCTCGTACTCGCTCAGCACGCTGATCGCGCTGGAGGTGTGGCAGTTCGGCGCGCCGATGGTCATCTTCCTGGCCGGGCTGCGGCAGATCCCCGTGCAGTTCTACGAGGCGGCGCAGGTGGACGGCGCCGGTCCGCTGTCGCGCTTCGTGCGCATCACCGTGCCGCTGATGACCCCGATCATCTTCTTCAACCTGATCCTGCAGCTCATCAGGTCGCTGCAGGCCTTCGCCCCCGCGTTCATCATCAGCGGCGGCACCGGCGGGCCGCTCGACTCGACGCTGCTCTACTCGGTCTACCTCTACCAGCAGGCGTTCACGAACTTCGACATGGGCTACGCCGCCGCGATGGCCTGGCTGCTCCTGGTCATCTCCGCCATCGTCGCCGGGCTGAACTTCCTGCTCGGCCGGAAATGGGTGATCTACGGTGACTGACTCCGTACGGCGCTGGGGCGTGAAGGTCTCCCTGTACGTCGTGCTCACCGCCACCGCCATCGTGGCGCTCTACCCGCTGGTCTGGATGGTCTCGGCCTCGTTGCGCCCGGAGTCGGAGATCTTCGCCGACCCCGGGCTGGTCCCCGGAAAGCTCACCCTGGACAACTACGTGCGCGGCTGGACCGGGACGGAGATCTCGTTCGGCACCTACCTGCTCAACTCGATCGTCGTCTCGGTGCTCGTCGTCATCGGCAACACCCTGTCGTGCAGCCTGGCCGCCTACGCGTTCGCGCGGCTGCGCTTCCGCTTCCGCGGCGTGGCGTTCGCGATGATGCTGGCCACGCTCATGTTGCCGCCGCACGTGACGCTCATCCCGCAGTACATCGTCTTCAACCGGCTCGGCTGGGTGAACACGTTCCTGCCGGTGGCCGCGCCGCACTTCTTCGCCGTGTCGGCGTTCTTCGTCTTCCTCATGGTGCAGTTCATCCGGGGGATCCCGGCCGAGCTGGACGAGGCCGCCCGCATCGACGGCGCCAACCACCTGCGGTTGTTCTGGTCGGTGATCTTCCCGCTGCTGCGGCCCGCGCTCGTCACCACCGTCATCTTCAGCTTCATCTGGACCTACAACGACTTCTTCACCCAGCTCATCTACCTCAACGACGCCGGGTTGTTCACGGTCCCGCTCGGGCTGCGCTCGTTCCTGGACGCGACCGGGGAGTCGGCGTGGGGCGCGATGCTGGCCATGAGCACGCTGGCGCTCCTCCCGATGCTGGTCGTCTTCGTCGTCTTCCAGCGGATGATCGTGCAGGGCATCGCGACGACGGGACTGCGCGGATGAGACCACCGAACGTGCTGCTGATCCTCGCCGACGACCTGGGCTTCTCCGATCTCGGCTGCTACGGCGGCGAGATCGCCACGCCCAACCTCGACGCCCTGGGCCGTGCCGGGGCCCGGATGTCGCAGTTCTACAACACGGCCCGCTGCAGCCCGTCCCGCGCGTCGCTGCTGACCGGACTGCATCCGCACCAGACCGGGATCGGCGTACTCACCCGCCCCGACCTGCCCGAAGGCTACCCGGGCACGCTCGACCCGCGGGCCGGGACGGTGGCCGAGATCCTCGCCGCGCGTGGCTGGGCGACGTGGCTCAGCGGCAAGTGGCACCTGGCCGCCGACACCACGACCCCGAACGGCTCCTGGCCGACCCGCAAGGGGTTCGACCGGTTCTTCGGCACGCTGGCCGGCTGCTCCAGCTACTTCGACCCGCAGACGCTGACCAGGGGAGAGACCCCGGCCGACGACGCCAGGACCGCCCCCGGCTTCTACTACACCGACGCGATCGGCGCTGAGGCCGCCTCGTGGATCACCCGCCACCCGGCCGCCCGGCCGTTCTTCCTCTACCTCGCGTTCACGGCCCCGCACTGGCCGCTGCACGCCCTCGGACCCGACATCGAGGCCAACGCCGGCAAGTTCGACGAAGGCTGGGACGTCCTGCGCGAACACCGCCTGAAACGACTGGCCGGCGAAGGCATCCTGGACTCGGGCACTCGCCTCAGCGAACGTGACCCCGCCCAGCCCGCATGGGCCGGCACCGGCGACCAGAAGTGGCAGGCCCGCCGCATGGAGGTCTACGCGGCGCAGGTCACCGCGATGGACCGGGCCGTCGGCCGGGTCGTGGACGCGCTCAAGGACTCCGGCCAGTACGGCAACACCCTGATCATCTTCCTGTCTGACAACGGCGCCTCGGCCGAGGAACTACCGATCGGCGACCGGTTCGCGGACAAGGACCGGGTGCTCGCAAGCGGGACCGTCCGCGCCGGCAACGAACCGGCCATCACCCCCGGCGGCGAAGACACCTACGCCAGCTACGGCACCACCTGGGCGAACCTCTCGAACGCGCCGCTGCGCCGCTACAAACGCTGGGTCCACGAGGGCGGCATCTCGACACCGTTCATCGCCCACTGGCCGGACGGCGGCATCCCGGCGGGTGTGAGTCACACGCCGGCGCAACTCGTGGACGTCCTGCCGACCATCCTCGACGCGGCCGGGATCGATCCCGGCCCAGGCCGGGAGGGCCGCTCGATCTTGCCCGCCCTGCGCGGCGACCCGATGCCGGACGCGCCCCTGTACTGGGAGCACATCGGCAACGCGGCCATTCGCCATGGCCGGTGGAAGCTCGTGCGCGCCCATCCCGGTGACTGGGAGCTGTACGACATCGAGACCGACCGCACGGAACTTCTCGACCGCGCCGCGGAGCACCCCGAGGT
>NZ_JADOGI010000360.1 GCF_015645445.1 Nonomuraea cypriaca
GTCCACCGGAGATCCGGGCCTCCCGTCCACCGGCAACCGGTCTCTTCCACCCTTCGGCGACCCGGCCTCCCCCTCGACCGGCGGCCTCTTCCCGACGACCGGGGGCTCCTCGACCGGTAGCCCCTCCACCGGCGGCCCCTCGACCGGGAGGCCATCCACCGGCGGCCATCTCCCCTCGAGCGGCGGTCCCTTCCCGACGACCGGCGGCCACTTTCCCGCAACGGGCGGCCACCTGCCGGTCGTCGGCTGGCATATGTCGCCCAGACCGTCGGGATCGCCCGGATCGCCGGGATCGCCGGGATCGCCCGGACTATCTGGAACGCCCGGTTCATCCGGAACGCCAGGACCACAGACCGCGCCTCCGCCGTCGGCCCAGCGTGGAATGCCGGGTCGGCTTGGGCCGCACGGTCCGGGTCGGCTTGGCCCGTACGTTCCGGGCCATCCTGGGGCGGATGCTTCGGGTCCGTATGGGTCCTTGCAGGGGACCGTCCCTCCGTCGCGGTCCACACCGTCCGCCGGGGCGGCACGGCGGCGCCGGGGTGTGCTGATCGTGGCGGTGGTCGGGACCGTGGCGGTCGCTGGGATGGCGCTGGCCGTGTTCCTGTTGCCCCAGCGGAACCCGCCACCCGTGACCGCCCAGCCGTCGGCCACCCAGGACGATCAGCCGATCGGTGAACAGGAGGTCGCCGCCCTGACCCCGCGCGGCCTGAAGGTGACGGCCGACCAGGGCGCACTGGTGGAGTTGCGCTGGTCGCTGCCCGCCGGCGCCCGCCGATATCCGGTGGTGCTCCAGCGTTCCCCGGCCAAGCAGGGAGAGCAGCCCATCACCGCGCTGACCCAGGGAGCGACGTCGGCCCGCGTCGCCGGTCTGGACCCGCGCACCGGCTACTGCTTCCTGGTGGGCGTCCCGCTGGCCTTCTCGGAGCGGTCAACGGTCGCCTGGTCCAAGCCGACCTGCATCAGAGGCGCCGTGGCCCGCCCGACCCAGTAGGCGGGACCCCACCCGACGCTACGGACGGGGACAGGCCCTCCGCGCAACAGGCGGGCTGGGCGCTCCGCGCTTCGGCGCGGGACGGGTCCGACCCGAGAGCGGAGGGGCCGCTCGTCAGCCCAGGAGTTTGCGGGCCGCCTGCTCGATCTCCTCCTCCGACAGCAGCACGTGGTTCGCCGCCCCGCCCAGCGGGATGAAGCTGTCGGCCGAGGCCACTCGCGCGATCGACCCGGTGAAGCCGGCGTCCGTCAACTCGGCCACGATGCCCTCGGAGACGCCCCCGGTGTGCCGGGTCTCGTCGGCGATCAGCACCTTGCCCGTCAGCTCGGCCGCGCGTACCAGATCCTCCACCGGAAGCGGCGCCAGCCAGCGCAGGTCGAGCACGCGGCAGCCGAAACCCTCCTGGGTCAGCCGGACGGCGGCCCGCAGGCTCATCCGCAGCCCGTTGCCGAACGTCACGATCGTCAGGTCGCGCCCGTCGCCGTAGGAGCGCGCCCGCCCGATGGGGACGTGCGTCTCCGGCCAGCGCGCGGGCGGCGCGTACGGCGCCAGCCACCCCCCGTCGCCCTCGTCGAACAGGTCACGCGTGTGATAGAGCGCGATCGGCTCAAGGAACACGCACACCGATCCGCACGTGCGGGCCGCCGCGAGGCACGTGCGTAGCATGCCCGCGGCGTCGTCGGGACGCGCGGGTGAGGCGATGACCAGCCCGGGGATGTCGCGCAGCGCGCCCACCGCGTTGTCGTTGTGGAAGTGGCCGCCGAACCCCTTCTGGTAGGCGTAACCCGCCACCCGCACCACGAGCGGGTTGACGTACGAGCCGCGCGAGAAGAACGACAGCGTGGCCGCCTCGCCCCTGATCTGGTCGAGCGCGTTGTGCAGGTAGGCGAGGTACTGGATCTCCGGCACCGGCAGTTGCCCGGACACGCCCGAGCCGAGCGCCAGCCCGAGGATGGCCTGCTCGTCCAGCAGCGTGTCGTAGACCCGCGCCGGCCCGAACCGCTTCTGCAACCCCCTGGTCACGCCGTAGACGCCGCCCTTCTTGGCGACGTCCTCGCCGAACACCGTCATCTCCGGGTAGACCGTGAGCGCGTCGGCGAGCGTGCGGTTGATGGCCTGCGAGAGCGTCAACGGCTTCTCGTTCTCCGGCAGCGCTCCGGCGAAGGCCTTCTCCCTGGCCGCGCTCGTGGCCGCGGTGGGACTGATCTTGGCGATCAGTTCAGGGCGGCGCGGCGCGATCGGCTCCATGACCTCCGCGGCCGAGCCGAGGCGCGGGCTGCGCGTGGTCTCCAGCGCGATGCGCAGGATGTGCTCGCGCGTGGACTCGTACATCTTGAGCAGCCCCTCGGGGGTCTCCAGCCCCGCCTCGACGAGCAGCGTCGCGCTGCGCAGCAGCGGGTCGCGGGCCATCTCGGCCTTCATCTCGCGCTGCGTGCGGTACGCCGACTCGACGTCGGACCCCGCGTGTCCCATGAGCCGCACCATGGACAGGTGCAGGAACGCGGGGGAGCGGTGGTCGCGTACGTGCTGGACGGCGCGCATCGCGGCGTCGTACGCGTCCGGCAGGTCGCAGCCGTCGGCGGCGAAGTATTCGATGCCGGGCCGCCGCGCGGCCGCCTCCACCCAGCCCTTGGGCGTGCGGACGCTGATGCCGATGCCGTTGTCCTCGCACACGAACAGGATCGGCAGCGACTGACCCTGGTAGGTCGCGTAGGAGGCGGTGTTGAAGCCGGACAGCGCGCTCGCGTGGTTGATCGAGGCGTCGCCGAAGCTGCACACGGTGATCGCGTCGTCGGCCCACGCCGAGCGCGTCTCGAGCCCCCGCGCCCGCTCGATGGCGAACGCCACGCCCACGGCCCTCGGCACGTGACTGGCGATCGTCGAGGTCTGCGGGATGACCGCCAGGTCGGGATGGCCGAACACCTTGTGCCGGCCGCCCGCGATCGGCTCCGCCGCCGCCGCGGTCAGGCCCATCAGCACGTCGCGGATGCCCTGCTCGGGCAGCCGCCCCGCCTGCTCGGAGCGGGTCAGGTAGAACGCGCAGGAACGGTAGTGCAGCAGTGCGGGGTCGCCCGGCCGCAGGGCCTCGGCCACGGCCGCGTTGCCCTCGTGACCGGCCGAGCCGATCGTGTAGTAGCCCTCGTCCTGCTCGCGTAGCCAGCGAGCGGCGATGTCCAGCAGGCGGCTGTCGAGTTGGCGCCGGAACAGTGCCTTGCACTGCTCGCCGGTCAGGGCCGTGCCCTCGCGGACCGGCAGCCCCGGATCTCGCGCGGGGCCCGCCTTCAGCGTCGCAACCGCCTGGGTGAACTGTGTCTCAACAGTGTCGCGCGCCACACTTCGATTATGTCTTCCATCGGGCCCGCCGTCTGCCGGTCTCCGGTGAGATGTTGTGGAGCGGTCCGTTTGACGGGCTTCTATAACCGTTTGTCAGAATCCCCAACCTTCCCGCCCGCTTACACGTCTACTGAGATGACACACGTGGCACCCTCAATGCCGCGTTGAACCAATGGGGTCTCCAGAAAGGAACCCGCATGTTACAACGCACTCGTGTCGCCGCCCTCGCCATCGTGCTCGGCGCCGGGGTACTCACCCTGGCTCCCGCCGCGGCGACGGCGGCCCAGGCTCCCAGCATCTCCGCTGTGACCATCAGTCCCAAGTCTCCGATCGTCGTCTTCGACAACGCCGTCTCTGCCACGTTCACCTTCACCACCAAGGCCGCGGGCAAGGCGGAGTTGCAGCTCAAGCCCCCGGGCACGAGCGTGGTGACGCCGATCGAACTGACGCCCGCCCCGTTCGGCGAATGGACGAAGTGGACGGGCACCAAGTCCTTCGCGGCTGGCGACGCGGGCAGGTGGAGCTTCCTCACCATCGCCCACGGCGAGGGCGAGCGGTCCGCCAACGGCACGTTCGAGGTCGCCAAGGCGCTCGGCACCAGGATCACCGGCCTGAACGCCGACCCCGACCGGGTCGGCAGGGGTGACTCGATCAAGGTCTCGGGCCGCCTGCTCGCCGACGGCAGGGGCTACGGCGGCCAGTCCGTCGCGATCACCTTCCGCGCGGCGGGCAGCGACGCCTACCGCGAGGTCGCCAAGGTGACCACCGGCCGCGGTGGCGGGTTCGCCGCCACCGTACGTGCGAACGCCACCGGCTGGTGGCGGGCCGAGTACGCGGCCACGGCCACCGCCAGGGCCTCCGTCAGCGACTCCGACCGGGTCGACGTCAGGCGCGGGAAGCTCGGCAGCCGGATCACCGGTTTCGACGCCCGCCCCGGGCGCGTGGACAAGGGCGACAGGCTCACCTTCATCGGCGCGCTGCGGGTCGAGGACCGCGGCGGCGCGTACGGCCAGCGCGTGGTCGTCTCCTTCAAGCCGGACGGCTCGTCCCGCTGGCAGAACGTCACCAGCGACGTGACCGGCCGCGACGGGCGCTTCTTCGCCTCGGCCAGGGCCGAGACCTCGGGCTGGTGGCGCGCAGGGTACGCGGGCAACCGCGGCGTCAACGGTTCGTTCAGCCAGGCCGACTGGATCAGGGTGGACCAGCCCGCCCCGCCGCCCGAGAAGGCGGACACCCGAGTGATCAAGTTCAACGCCTACCCGGAGCCGATCAAGCGCGGCAGATACCTGGGCCTCAGCGGCCGGCTGCAGGTCGACGACGAGGGCTCCTGGGAGGGCTACTCGGGCAAGGTGCGGCTGTACTTCAAGCCGCTCGGCTCGAAGAAGTGGCAGTACGTCAAGTCCACCAGGTCGAGCGACAGCGGCCGGCTCTTCACCAAGGCCAGGGCCTGGGGCTCGGGCCACTGGAGGTTCGTGTTCGCCGGTGACGACGACACGTACGGCGACACCAGCGGCCGTGACTACGTCCGCGTGAGACGCTGACCACACGAACCGAGGCCCGGGGGACCACCCCGGGCCTCTCTTTCTGCTACCGGCTCAGTTGGACTGCTGGTCGGTCAACTTGGCGTCGATATGGACAAGGATGGACTCGATACGATCGAGCCGTTCGTCCACCTGGACGAATCGTTCGTCCACCTTGGCGAACCGCGCGTCGACTTCGGCGAAGCCCGCTTTCATCGAGGTGTTGACCTTGCCGATCTCTCGATCGATCTTGTCGAGGACGTTTTGTCCGACGATCCCTACGCGGTTGTGCAACTCGTGGAAGCGCTCGGCGATGCTCTGCTCGGGCATGCCGCTAACAGTAGCCTGCTCCAGAGCCGTGAACCGTGCTTCCAGGTCACGGTACTTCGCTTCCAGCATTGGGGTGCGCTCCTTTTCGGGGGGAGGAGGAGGAGGATGGACAGGCGCGCGGCACATCGGGAAAGCTACCCTCCGTACAAGATCGACCGCAGGGAGATACGAAAACCTGTCCTATTCCGCCCGTTTGAACTCCGCGACCCCTATGGCCAGCAGGGCGAGGCCGAGGGCGGCCACGACGCCCAGTTCCAGGGCGACCGGGACGTGGAAGCCGAACCACTGCACGCCCGGGTTGAGCATCGCGTTGACCGGGGCCGGGACGTCCAGGTGGGAGAAGACCGCCTGCCGCATCGGGTCGACCGCGTACGTCATCGGGTTGACCACCGTCAGCGCGTGCAGCCAGGAAGGCAGGTTGGCCAGCGGGAACATGGCGCCCGACAGGAACATCATCGGCATGATGGCCATCTGCATCAGCCCGAAGAAGGACTGCATGTTCTTCATCCGGGCCGCCAGCATCACCCCGAACGCCGTGATGGTGAACGCCGCCAGGAACATCTCCGCCAGCAGCGTGACCATCAGCGAAGGCGAGTACGGCACTCCCACCAGCCCCGCCATGGCGAGGATGACGACCCCCTGCCCGGTGGCGACGATGGCCCCGCCCAGGCACTTGCCGACCACGATCGCTCCGCGCGAGACGGGCGCGACGAGCATCTCCCGCAGGAAGCCGAACTCGCGGTCCCACACGATGGACCCGGCCGAGAACATGCCCGTCATGATCACGGTCATGGAGATCATGCCGGGATACATGAACGTGCGGAAGTCGACCCCCGGGATCGAGCCCTGCACCAGCGACCCCAGCCCCGTGCCCATGACGAACAGCCAGAGCACGGGCTGCATGAGCATGGACAACATGCGGGTGCGGTCGTTGACGAACCGCAGCATCTCCCGGTGCAGCACTATCTTGACCGCCCGCAGGTCGTGCCCGGCGCCGCGAACCGGCACGCGTACACCGATCGCCTCCGTCGTCATCGCCTATCGCCTCGCCATCGCTCTCATCCACGTCTTGCCGTCGGCGCCGGCCTCGGCGTCGCGGATCGTGGAACCGGTGTAGGACATGAACACGTCATCCAGGGACGGCCGCGAGACGCTCACCGACCTGATCGGCATGCCGAGCTCCGCGAACAGCCGAGGCACGAACTCCTCGCCCGACGCCACCCCGAACGTCACCGCGCCCTCGCGAACGGCCGCCTCCAGCCCGAACCGCTCCCGCAGCGCCGTGATGGCGGCGTCGTCGTCGGCGGTCTGGATCTGTACGCGGTCCTTGCCGACGCCGGCCTTGAGCGCCTCGGGCGAGTCGGTGATCACGACCTCGCCGTGGTCGATGATGGCGATCCTGTCGCAGTATTCGGCCTCGTCCATGTAGTGCGTGGTCATGAAGATGGTGATGTCCTCCATGAGCCTCAACTGGTTGATGTACCCCCAGATGGCCGAGCGCGTCTGCGGGTCGAGCCCGACGGTGGGCTCGTCCAGGAACAACACCCGAGGCGAGTGCAGCAGCCCGCGGGCGATCTCCAGCCGCCGCTTCATGCCGCCGGAGAACGTCTGGACCTTGGTGTCCTTGCGGTCCCACAGCGCGACCATCTCCATCACCTGCCGGATCCGGCCGGCGACCAGGCTCTTCGGCACGCCGTACAGCTCGGCGTGGAAGCGCAGGTTCTGCTCCGCGCTCAGGTAGCCGTCGAGGGTCGGGTCCTGGAAGACGAGGCCGATGTTCCTGCGTACCTCGTCGCGTTCCCTGACGACGTCGTGCCCGGCCACCGTGGCGCTGCCGCCCGTGGGGTTCACGAGCGTGCAGAGCATGCTGATCGTGGTGGTCTTGCCGGCGCCGTTCGGGCCGAGGAAGCCGAACACCTCGCCTGGGCGCACCTCGAAGTCCACGCCCTTGACGGCCTCGACCTTCCCGTACGTCTTCCGCAACCCCCGTACGGCCACAGCCGCTTCATCGCTCATTCAGTCCTCCGCCAGGATCTGGAAGACGGACCTGCGGGTCTGCCTGATCAGCTTCTTGGCCTCCGCGAGCTGCCGGTCACCGCCCGTGCGGACCAGGTGCGCGAACGCCTCGTTGAGCTGAGCCCAGAGCAGGCGCAGCTCGTGGTGGTCGTCGGACACGGTGCGGGCGACCTCGTTCCACGGCTCCTCGTCCGCGTGCCTGGCCGCCTGCCCGCGGCCCTCCTCCGTCAGCCGGTACGTCCGGCTCCCGCCGGATTCGCCGGCCGACACCAGGCCCTCGTCCTCCAGCTGCTGGAGCGCCGGGTAGACCGAGCCCGGGCTGGGCCGCCACACGCCGCGGCTGCGTTCCTCGATGCCCTGGATCATCTGGTAGCCGTTCATCGGCCCCTCGTGGAGCAGCGCGAGCAGCGCCGCCCGTACGTTGCCGCGCCGGACCCGCGGCGCGGGCGTCTCCCAGTGGGCCACGGTGTGCCCGCCGGGCAGGCCCATCGGCGGTCCCATTGGCGGGGCCATGGGCGGGCCCATCGGTCCC
>NZ_JADOGI010000361.1 GCF_015645445.1 Nonomuraea cypriaca
GCCCCCAACACCCCCCGCCGCCGCTAATCGTCTCGGCCGTCCCTGACCGTCTCCGTTCCTGGCCGTCTCGGCGGTCCCTGGGTCTCGGCCTGTCCTGGCCGTTCCGGTCGCTCCTGAACGTCTCGGCCCTTCCTGCCCTGCCGGGCCACCGTGCCGCACGTTGCTGTCGTGGCCTCTGGTCGGCGGATCGTGGAGTGGTTGGTGGTGAGTCTGAGGGAGGGTCTGGACGGCTTAGCCTTGGGGGGTGCGATTAGGGGTGTTGGGGCCGCTGGCCGTGTGGACCGATCATGGTGAATCGGTGCCGATTTCCGGGCGTTTGGTGCGGGCGCTGCTGGCCGATCTGCTGGTTCACGAGGGACGTCCGGTGTCGGTGGATCGGCTGGTCGAGGACCTGTGGGGGGAGACGCCGCCGGCCGATCCCGTGGCCGCCCTTCACGTACGCGTCTCGCAGCTGCGCCGAGCCCTGGCCGGCGCCGAGCCGGGCGGCCGCGAGCTGGTGGCGTCCCAGCCCCCCGGGTACGCGCTGAGAGCCCGTCCCGACGGCGTGGACGCGGCCAGGTTCGCGGCCCTGACCGGGCAGGCGCAGGCGGCCGATGACCCGCGGACCCGGGCCGGGCTGCTGGCCGAGGCGCTGGGTCTGTGGCGGGGGCCGGCCCTGGCCGACTTCGCCGACGAGGAGTTCGCCCGGCCGGCCGTGGTCCGGTGGGAGGAGCAGCGGCTGGCCGCCGTCGAGGCGTACGCCGAGGTCCGGCTGGAGCTGGGCGAGCACCGTGAGCTGGTCGCGGAGCTGGGCGAGCAGGTGGCCGGGCATCCGTACCGGGAGCGGCTGCGGGCGGCCCACATGCGGGCACTCCACCGGGCGGGCCGCACGGGCGAGGCCCTGGACGGCTTCCAGGAACTGCGGCGCAGGCTCGCCGACGAGCTGGGCCTGGACCCGAGCCCGGAGCTGACCGAGCTGCACCGGGCCATCCTGGCCGGCGACCCGGCCGAGAACGCGCCGGCCCCGGCTGCCAGGCCGGTCAGGCCCGCCACCAACCTGCCTGCGCCGGTGACCGAGCTGATCGGCCGTGACCACGCCCTTCAGCGGGTACGCGAGCTGCTGACGGCAGGCCGGCTGGTCACGATCACCGGGCCAGGCGGGGTGGGCAAGACCAGTGTGGCCATCGCGGTCGCCAGGGCCCTGGCCGGGACGTACCCGGAAAGCGCCTGGCTCGTCGACCTGACCACCTGGGACGGGCGGGGCGACGCGGCGGAGCTGGTGCTGTCCGTCCTGTCCATTCCGGACGCGCCGGGCGGCTCGGAGCCGGCGGGCGAACGACTGGCCGCCGCCCTGCGGGAGCGGCGGACCCTGCTGGTGCTGGACAACTGCGAGCACGTGGTGGAGCCGGTGGCCGAGCTGGTCGCGACGCTGCTGCCGGCCGCGCCCGGCCTGCGGGTGCTGGCCACGAGCAGGGAGCCGCTGCGGCTGCGCGGTGAGGCCCGCTGGGAGCTGCCGCCCCTGGACATCCCCGACACCGACGACCCGGCCCGGCTTGCCGGGTCCGCGGCTGTGCGGCTGTTCCTGGCCAGGGCCGGGCTGGCCCCGGAGCCGGAGATCGCCGCGAGTGTCGCCGAGGTGTGCCGGCGGCTGGACGGCATCCCGCTGGCGCTCGAACTGGCCGCCACCCGGGTGCCCGCGCTGGGCGTGCCCGAGCTGGCGTCCCGGCTGCGTGTCCCCCAGGACCGGTTCGGCCTGCTCGGCACCGGTCCCCGCGACGCCCCGGCCCGGCAGCGCACCCTGGCCGCGGTGATCGACTGGAGCTGGCGCCTGCTGACCGAGGCCGAGCGCGCCGTGCTGCGCCGCCTGGCCGTCCACTCGGGCGGCTGCACCCTGACCGCCGCCGAGACACTGCGCACCGACGACACGACCGCGGTAGAGCCGGCGCGCACCAGCGGCGCTGCCGCGGCCGGCGTGGTGGGCAGCGGCACTGTGGCCGGGGCGGTGGGCGGGGAGGGGGTCGCTGCCGGTGAGGTGTTGGATGTGCTGGCAGGGCTGGTGGACCGGTCGCTGGTGGTGCGCGGGGACGGGGCGCGGTTCCGGTTGCTGGAGTCGGTGTCGGCGTACTGCCTGGACCGGCTGCGCGAGAGCGGCGAGGAGGCGGTGCTGCGGCGCCGGCACGCCGACTACTACCTGGCCCTGGCCGAAGAGGCGGAATCGCGGCTGCGCGGACCAGGCCAGGGGGAGTGGCTGCGCCGGCTGGACGCCGAGGCCGCGAACCTGCGGGCGGCGCTGGACACGTTCCGGCGGGAGGGCGCGGCCGAGCGGGCGCTGCGGCTGGCCGGAGCCCTGGTGTGGTACTGGGTCCTGCGCGGCCGGCTCACCGAGGCGCGCCGCGCGCTGGCCGCGGCCTTCGCGGTGCCGGGCGAGGTCCCCGCAGGGGTCCGGGCCAGGGCCGAGGCGTGGTACGCCGGCCTGGCGATCCGGCAGGGACAGGCCGGGCCTGAGCGCGCGGCGGAGGCTTTGCGAGGCTACGAGAAGGTGGCGGATCCGGCCGGGCAGGCCAGGGCCGAGTGGTTCCTCGCCATGTCGATCGTCGAGTTCGGGGACGAGAAGGCGACCGGTGAGCTGCTGGAGCAGGCCCTGGACACGTTCAGGGAGATCGGGGACCTGTGGGGTGAGGCGGCGGCGCTCAGCACCCGCGCCATGCTCGCGCACATGCGGTACGACCTCGACGCGCTGGAGCACGACGCCCGGCGCAGCGCGGATCTGTTCGGTGAGCTGGGTGACGACTGGGGTGTGCTGCAGGCCACGGACTGGCTGATCGGCCTGGCCGACCTCACCGGCGACCTGGCGGAGGCGGCCCGGCTCAGCCAGGCCGGCCTGCGGATCGCCGAGGAGCTGGGACTGTGGCCCGACGTGGCAGGGCGGCTGGGCTGGCTGGCCTGGATCTCGGTGCAGGCCGGAGACCACGCGAGCGCCCTTGAGCACGCGGAGCAGGCCAGACGGCTGGCCGCCGAGCAGGGGCAGCAGGCCGGCGAGGCGTTCGCCGCCATCAGCCTGGCGTTCGCCGCCCGCCGGTCCGGCGACCTCGACCTGGCCGAGGAACAGCTGCGGTGGCTGCTGGACTCCGCCCGGCGGCAGCAGAGCGCCGGCGGCGTGCCGCCGTACCTGTCGATGGTGCTGGTCGAGCTGGGGCTGCTGGCCGAGCAGCGGGGCGAACCGGCGGCGGCGCTGGCCTGGCACCTGGAGGGCTTCGACGTGTTCCGTGAGCAGGGCCTGGTACACGGTCTGGCGTGGGCGCTGGCCGGCCTGGCCGCCGCGCTGGTGCAGGATGGGCGGCCCGGCCTGGCCGCGCGGCTGCTCGGCGCCGCGGAGAGCGCCCGGCGGAGCGCCGGGAAGGAGTCGTCCGTTTCCGACCGGGACGAGCTGGCCCGGATCACCGCCCTGGTCCAGGCCGCCGAGCCCGGTTTCCCCGCCCTGTTCGAGCAGGGCCGCGAGCTCACGCCCGAGCAGGCCAGAGACCTGCTGCCGTGACTCGCGGGCTTGCTCGGGAACGCAGGCCAGGCTTACTTGGGGACGTAGACGTGGACCACGATGCCCGAGTCGAATCGGTTGATGTCGGCCAGTTTCAGGTGCGTGGTGTCGAACCCTGCGCCCTCGAACAGGTGCTTGCCCGCGCCGACGATGACCGGGAAGTACCAGAAGTGGAACTCGTCGACCAGGCCGTGTTCCACCAGGGTGCGGTCCAGCTCGCCGGTGCCCCACTTCAGGATGGTGCCGCCCGGCTGCTCCTTGAGCTTCGCGACCGCCTCGGCCACGTCACCCTGGATGAGGGTGGCGTTCCAGGTGGTCTCGGTCAGGGTCCGCGAGGCGACGTACTTGGGCATCTCGTTCATCTCGACGGCGTCCTCGCGCGCCGACCACGCCTCCGCGAACCCCTCGTACGTCACCCGGCCGAGCAGCATCGCGTCCGCCGACGCCATCAGCCCGCCGGAGTAACGGGCGTGGTCCTCGTCCCAGTACGGCTGGCCCCAGTGCTGCGGCTCCGCCCGGGACGCCGTGGACGGGCCGGTGTCGTCGATGATGCCGTCCAGCGACACGAACGTCGACTCGATGAGCTTGCGCATCGTCCTGCTCCCTGTGGTCTGCGCCGGTGGTTCCGGCTGATGACGACAGCCTGCCTGGCGGCGCTTACCGTTTCCTTCCCGCCGCCCTACCGGCCGCGAGTTCACCACACGCCGTCACTCGGCGGCCGGCGCATGGTACGCCGACCACCCGCCGGGCAGGTCGTCCTTCCGCCAGGCCGCGACGTACGGGGGCGGCGGGACGTCGGTGTGGACGACGACCACCTGATCCCCGCGGGCCATCGCCGTGCGCAGCTGCGCGGGCTCACGTTCGCCGAACCGCTGGATGACCCCCCGGGAGGAGCAGCCGAGCAGGTAGCCGAGCTGCACCCCGGACTCGCCGTAGACCAGGCACGGGGGGCGTACGCCGCGCTGCCGCAGCTCCGCGGCCACCTCCTCGACCCGCTCCCGGCCCGACAGCGCGTTGCCCGACATGCCGTGGGCGTAGCCGCCCTGCAGGGCCAGATGCGCGAGCACGCCCCCCACCCCGAACACCGTGGCGAGCGGACGGCGCAGGCCCAGGAGCGCGGTGACCGCCTCGGCGACGGGCAGTGACAGCAGCGCGTAGGCCGGCATGAGGAAGCGCGGCGCGGCGTAGTCGACGTAGAACAGGTACGGCAGCGCCAGCGCCGCACCGGTGCCCGCGGCCAGCAGCAAGGGCGCGAATCGGCCGGTACGCCGCGCCGCCCACACCCCCGCGGCCGCCATGACCGGGATCGCCAGCCACCAGAGCAGCGCCACGGGTGAGACCGGCCCGCAGTTCGTGCCGAACCGGCACAGCGAGGGGCCGTCGAGCGCCCTGGCGTGCTCGATGACCGAGGCCGTCCATCCCATGACGTTGTGCTCGGCCGCGTCCCCCAGCCGCGCGGCCACGCCGCCGAACCGGAGCTCCGCCTCGATCAGCCACTGGCCCCACCCGACCGCCAGTCCCGCCGCGATGCCCGCCAGCGAGGCGATCCGCCGCCAGGCCGGCACCGCCAGCGCCGCGGCGCCCAGCACCGCGGCCGCGACCAGGGCGTCCGATGGCCGCATCAGCGACATGACGGCGAAGGCCGTCGCCAGGCCCAGCGCCGGCCACCGCGACGGGCGTACGAGGAGCCCGGTGGCCGCGACCGCGCTCAGGGCCACGTACAGGTTGGGCATGGCCTCGTTGCCGTAGAAGAGCGTCAGCCAGGTGCCCGCGAAGAGCAACGCCGCCAGCGGCACCGTGTAGCCGTCGCGTACGCGTAGCCAGGGCGCGAACGCGGCGCACAGAGCCAGCGCCGAGATCGCGGTCAGGAAGAGGCGCAGCAGCGGCACCGAGTCGGTCACCGCCACCACGGGCGCCACCAGCAGGGCGACCCCTTGGGCGCGCGGGGCGCTGAAGATCGCTGGGGGTGCGTGGGAGGCGTACTGGCTGGCGTAGACGGCCTCGTCCCACCCGATGCCGATGCGGGGCGAGACCAGGAGCAGCTGCGCCGCCGCGTACAGGAGGCCGGCCAGGGCGAGGAGGAGGGCAGGGCGCGTGGCGACGTGCCTGCCGAGGCCGGCGGGCTCCTGGCGGATGATCGTCATGCCGTGACTCCCGGTGATGATGCGCCGCTACCCGATTCGTCCGTGTTCATCTCTTCGGGCGGCGGGTAGCCGGCTGCGGACTGGACGGGAGGATCACGAAGCGGCCATCTGGCACGGCGACGTACCCCACGGTGGCCGTCGCCGAGGTGAGGAGGCAATGTCCCCGAGTGTTCTTGGCAGAACCTGGATCAGGTCTTCCCCGGTGTTTTGTCAGGCGACCGTTGTCGGCTCGTACGGCTTCAGCGGAGCCGGGCGGCCCGGCTGAGCCTGGGGACGCTCTCCAGGAGCCTGCGGGTGTACGGGTGCGCGGGCGAGCCGAGCACGTCCGTGGTGGCGCCCTGCTCCACCACGCGCCCGCGCTCGATGACGGCCGTCTCCGCGCACAGCGCCGCCACCACGCTCAGGTCGTGCGAGACCACCACGACCGTCAGCCCGTGACTCTCGCCGAGCTCGCCGAGCAGCTCGACCACGCGCACCCGCGTCGACACGTCGAGCGCGCTGACCGGCTCGTCGGCGAGCAGGACACGCGGCCGGCACACGATGGCCCGCGCGATCGCGACGCGCTGCCGCTGCCCGCCGGAGAACTCGTGCGGGTACCGCCGGGCCGCGTCGGCGGGCAGCCCGACCGAGCGCAGCGCCTCCGCCACCCGCTCGGCGGCCTCGGCGCGCCTGGCCGCGCGGGATCCGTGGGAGAGCAGGCCGAGCGAGCGCAGCGGCTCCGAGACGATCCTGCCGACCCGCTGGCGCGGATCCAGCGACGAGTACGGGTCCTGGAACACCGGCTGGACCGCCCGCAGGAACGCGGGGTCGCGCGGGGCCACTTCTGCGCCGTCGAACAGCACCTGGCCGGTGGTCGGCCTCGCCAGGCCGAGCAGCAGCCGCAACAGCGTGGTCTTGCCCGCGCCCGACTCGCCGACCAGCGCCAGGCTGCGCCCGGCCGTCACGGCGACCGAGACGCCATCAAGCACCGGAGGGCCGCCCCGGTACGCGAACCCGGCCTCCCGCGATTCCAGAATGCGCACGGCGCCGCCCGGTTCGGCTGGTGCTCCGGCGGGGCTCATGGGGCCAGCCGGTCCAGCTCGCCCTCCAGGGCCCACGCGCTGTCCACGAGCGAGCGCGTGTACGGGTGCCGAGGCTCGCGCACGATGTCACGTGTCCTTCCCGACTCCACCATGGAGCCGTCCTTGAGCACCACGACCCGGTCGGCCACGCCCGCGACGACGGCCAGGTCGTGGCTGATGAACAGCAGCGCCATCCCACGGCCCGCCACCAGCCCGTCCAGCAGCGCCAGGACCTCGGCCTGCACCGTCACGTCGAGCGCCGTGGTCGGCTCGTCGGCGATCAGCACCTCCGGCTCGGAGGCCAGTGCCATGGCGATGGCCACCCGCTGCCGCTGCCCGCCGGAGATCTCATGCGGGTAGGCGCGGGCGACGCGCTCGGGCAGGCGTACCTCGGACAGCGCGTCGAGGACGGCGGCGCGCAGCGGCTTGCCGCGCAGCCCGCGCCGGCGGCGGATCGGCCCGGCGATCTGACGGCCGGCGCGCATCAGCGGGTCCAGTGCCGTCAGCGGCTCCTGGAAGACCACGCCGGCGGCCCTGCCGCGGACGCGGTCCAGCTTCCTGTCCTGCGCGCCGACCACCTGCGTCCCGCCCAGGGTCACGCTGCCGTGCGCGGTCATGCCCGCGGGCAGCAGGCCCATGACGGCCAGCGCGGTCAGCGACTTGCCCGAGCCGGACTCGCCGATCAGGCCGAGCCGCTCGCCGGGACCGAGGGCGAAGGACACGCCGCGCAGGAGTTCGTGGCCGTCCGCCCGGCGTACGGCCAGGTCCTCGACGTCCAGCAGAGGCTCTGCGGCCGACGGCGGGCCGGGAGGCTCGGGTGTGGTCATCGGGTGCTCCGGAGGGGGCCTGCGGGCGGCGGCGGGCCGGGAGGCTCGGGTGTGGTCATCGGGTGCTCCGGAGGGGGCCTGCGGGCGGCGGCGGGCTGGGAGAGTCGGGCGGGGTCATTCGGGTGCTCCGGAGGGGGCCGCGGCGGGG
>NZ_JADOGI010000362.1 GCF_015645445.1 Nonomuraea cypriaca
GGGCGGGGGTGGCGTGGACGGCGAGGGTGTCCAGGGAGACGCCGAGCACGTCGGCCAGCGCCGCGATCGTGAAGAACGCGGGCGTCGCGATCCGTCCCGTCTCGATCTTGCGGAGGGTCTCGGCGGACATGCCGGCCGCGGCCGCGACCTCGACGATGCTGCGCTCGCCCCGGGCTTGGCGCAGCACCAGGCCGAGCCGCTCGCCGCGGAGCCGCTCCTCGGGGGTCAGTGGAGGTCGCACCATGCCTTCAGCCTACACCCTGGGATACAAATACCGGTATTGTTATCGCGCGCCCCGGCGCTCACTGGAAGGCGCCGGGCCGCTTCCCCTCCCGCGACGGCATCGTGGCGCTGGAGGCCATGAGCGATCGCTCATGGCGGATGCGTGGATCGGCATTGGCGCTCATGACCGGACTGTCGCAATAGTGAGGTCATGGACCGATCCCTGCACGTCGTGGTCGTCGGTGACCGCGACCCCGCGTTTCCCCCGCACCCGGCCACCGACGACGCGCTGCGGCACGCCGCCGCGCACCTCGGCGTCGGGGTGGACGTCCGCTGGCTGGCCACCGAACAGCTCGAATCCGGCCTGGCCGGGGTCAAGAGCGCCGACGCGCTGTGGTGCGCGCCCGGCAGCCCGTACCGCAGCCTGCCCGGCGCCCTGGCCGCGCTCCGGTACGGCCGCGAGCACGGCGTCCCCACTCTGGGGACGTGCGGCGGCTGCCAGCACATGATCATCGAGTACGCCCGTCACGTGCTCGGCTACGAGGATGCCCAGCACGCCGAGTACGACCCCTACGCCTCGACCCTGTTCGTCTCGGAGCTGACCTGCTCACTCGCGGGCAAGACCATGCCCGTCACCCTGGTCCCCGGCTCCCGGGTGGCCGCGCTGTACGGGCGTACCGAGGCGGAGGAGGAGTACTACTGCGATTTCGGCCTCGACCCCCGCAGGCAGGGGACCCTGCACGACGGCGGCTTCGTGGTCACCGGCGTGGACGGCGACGGCGAGGCCCGCGTGCTGGAGGTCCCCGGACACCCGTACTACGTGGCCACCCTGTACGTGCCGCAGGCCCGCTCGCGTCCCGGGCGCCCGCACCCGCTGGTCACCGGCCTGCTGCGGGCGGCGCTGTGACGTTCACCCAGCTGAGGATCCTGCAGGCGGCCGCCGGCCCGCTCCCGGCGGCCACGGCTTTCGCCGAACTGGCCACCACTCTCACCGAGGGAGACACGCGCGGGCGTCGCGGTCCGGTGGCGACCGGTCAGGGGCGTATCGGACCAGCCAAATAGGTACCGACATAGGCATTTATCCCGTCTCTGTGGTGGTGGTCCTGACCACATCCTGGACAAATGGACCGGCAGGCCAACGGGGGAAAGGGATCAACGTGCGCACCATCTGCCAGCAGGAACGCCCGCGACGGGCCGTTCCGCTGTACCCGTCCCGCAACGCGCTCCTGGCCATGGGAGACGCCCTGGCCCTCCGCATCGGATGGACGCGGCGCGACCGCGCCGTCTCGTGGTCGCTGTCGGCCCACCCGTCGGCGGTGCCCAGCGCCCGCCGGCTTACCGCCGCCCGGCTCACCGCCTGGGGCCTGCACGAACAGGTCGAAGCCGCCGAACTGCTGGTCGCCGACCTCATCGCGGCCGCCTTGCGGCACGCCACCGCCACCATCAGGCTCGCACTGCGGGTGGAGGACGGGCTGCTGCGCGGCGAAATCGAGAACACCGGCCCCGCCGAGCACGGGCAGCCGTCCCGGAACACCGGCCCCCCGCCGGACCCGGACAGCCCGCACCTGGCACACCTGGCCTGCTGCTGGGGCGTCTCCGACACGGTCACCTGGTTCGAACTGATCACCTCGGAACGGCACTGACGAACACCAGACCAGACGGCCGGGACCGGCGCTCACCACCCAGACCCGGCTCCGGCCGTCACCCCCCCGCCAGGCCGGCAGGCGAAACCGGTCACCCACGTCACCGGAACGAAGCGACCGACCGGCAACCCGCCGGCGCGACGAACCGGGAGCCAGGGCGACCGTCCGCGAGCACGGACCTCCCCCGTTGGTCGCCGTGCTCGGCCGGAGGCCCGGTGGACGCCACCGAACCGGCTCCACCGGGCCCCGGCACACCCCGGCCGCACCACCACCAGGCGTGGGCATGCGCCCGGCGCGCCCGCCATCGAGCCGACGGAGGCCGGGCGGCGGCACAGGCCTGTCGTCAACGAAGCTCTCACTTGGGCCCGGTGTCCTCGCAGTTCCTGATCGCCTGGGTGGACAGGCCGTGCTCGCGCGCCGGGCCCACCGGCCTCATGGATGCATCGCCGATTGAAGGTCCATCGCGATGAGAGCGGGGATTTCCAGAAAAAGTTTACACTGAGTGTTCAACGATACCGTTGAAGGTATGGATATCAAGGACACGGCCCGGCCGCTCGACGGCGCGGGCGTCTCGGCGTTCCTCCACTCGCTTCCCGCCAAGCCCCTGCTGCTGGGCCTGGGCGAGGCCAGGCACTTCGTGGGGGAGCTGGGCGAGCTGCGCAACGAGATCTTCCGCCATCTGGTCGAGCACGAGGGCTACCGGTCGTTCGCCATCGAGAGCGACTGTCTCATGGGCCTCGTGGTGGACGACTACATCACGACGGGCGCGGGCACGCTCGATGACGTCATGGAACGCGGCTTCAGCCACGGCTTCGGCGCGTCACCGGCCAACCGCGAGCTCGTGCGCTGGATGCGCGCGTACAACGAGGAGCATGGCGAAAAGCTCAGGTTCTTCGGGTTCGACGGCCCTCTGGAGTACTGGGCGGCGAGCCCGCGCCAGGCGCTCACCGCCCTCTACGCCCTCCTGGACGGCCCGCTCCCTTGCACGGTAGTAACCAGGGAAACCCTCGACACGCTGCTGGGCCCGGACGACCGGTGGGCGAACGAGGCCTCGGCCATGGATCCGTCCCAGTCGATCGGCCGGTCCGCCGACGCCCGGCGGCTGCGGCTGATCGCCGACGACCTGGTGGCGCTGCTCGACACGCAGGCGCCGCAGCTGAGCGCGGAGGACGGGGAGCGGGCGGCACTGTACGGGCGCACCGCCACCGGCCTGCTCCGCTACCACTACTGGCTGGCCGACGCGTCCCCGGCACGGTGGACCCGGCTGTCGGCCCTGCGGGACGCGATGATGGCCGCCAACCTGCGTGCCGTCGCCGAGCAAGGCCCGGCCCTGGTCTTCGCCTCCAACCTCCACCTGCAGCGGAACAAGAGCTTCATGCCGTTCGGCGACCAGTCGCTGGAGTGGTGGAGCGCGGGGGCGATCACCGGGACGCACCTGGGCGACCGGTACGCCTTCCTGGCCTCAGCCTTCGGCACGGCCGGCGACGACACCCCGCCGCCGGACACCGTCGAAGGCATCCTGTCCACGCTCCCGTGGGACCACTCTCTCATCGACGCCCGGCGCCTGGCCGAGGCCATCACGAAGCCCGCCCCGCGCATCTCCCACGATTTCGCCTATTTCCCGCTGGACCCGGCCCAGCTCGACATGATCGACGGCGTCGTCTTCCTCAAGCACGCTGTCAGGCTGGGCCGGCTGGGTTGACAGGCGCGTGCGTGTCAGGCTCTGCTGACACGCACGCGCGGCACTCACGCCATCCATGCCCGCCCCCTCACCGAAGGCGGCGCCCGGGGCTGATGCGATCTAGCCGAACGCCTCGGCGACCGCGAGGCTGTCCTCGTACATGTGGTGGCGTGTGATCAGGCCGTCCTGGACGGTCAGGTGCAGGGCGAAGGTCATGCTGAACCGCCTGCCCGAGGATGTGACCACCTGTGTGCTGGTGCCGGTGACGACGGCGTCCTGGCCGTCGATGAGGACCCGATCGACGCTCACCTCGCCCGTGCAGAGCCCGGCGAACGTGGTGTAGTGATCGGCCACCTCGGCCCGGGTGGCGCGCGGCCTGATCCACGGCACGAGCGGATGCTCCGGCACCGGCCAGCTCACCCGCCAGTCCACGCGCTCGGCGTACAACTCGGGGCGGGCCTCTTGGAGGAAGGCGTCCACGACGGTCTTCGTGCCGGGCCGCGGCGGGTCGCCGAACTGGTGGTCGGACTCGATGCGCCCGTCGGCGCCGAGCCGGGCGAAGACGGCACCCGTCCAGGTGACCTCGCCGCCCGCCTCCGGCACCATGTAGGTGGTGAAACGGACACCTCCGTGGTGCCCGACGGTGTCACCGGCGGCACGGAAGACCTGGCCGCCGTCACGGACGAACTGGTTGTGCGCATCGGTGATCCGAGCCTCCAAGGCCCGGAGGCCGCGGTACTCGGCGCTGTCGGTGTATTCCACGCCGTCCCGTGCCCACAACTCGGAGATCATCGTACGTCGGATGTCGGGGCCGCTCTCGTTCCAGACGGCGACGTAGCGTTCGGCAAAGGCTTCATAGTTCATGAACGAGGACATTAGGCCCAGCCTCCTGACATCCTGTGTCAGTAGAGTTCGAGGCATACGCACAAGCCGGCTCGTATCCCTCCTTCTGATGCTCCGGACACACGCCCGGATGACCGCGCGGGAGCCCGGAGCGGCTGGAGGCGTCGGAGCGGACGATCCACCGCGACGTCGAGTCGCTGAGCGCGGACGCGTCAGGCGCTGGGGGAGGCGGCGTTCGGAGGACCACCCCGTCTGGCGCCACACGCCGCCTCAGGCTTCTCTGAGCGACTCGGGGCAGCCGGATTCGAGGAGGTCGAAGATGGCGTTCAGCGCGGACAGGGAGTCGGGTTCCGTGCCCGCGAGTTCGGGGATCTCCAGGACGTAGCGGGCCAGAGCGCGGACGGTCATGTCGGAGGGGTCGCGGCCGCTCTCGGCGGCGATCGCCTCGGCCAGGGGTTCCTCGCCGGCTATCCAGAGCTTGCGTGAGTATTCCCGCAGTGCAGGCGTGCTGACGATCAGGTCGCGCTTGCGCCGCAGTTCGGCCGGGAGATCGCCGGCGAAGGGTCCCCGGGCCGCCATGCAGCGGCGCAGCGCTTCCAGCACCGACTGGCCGGAGGGCCGGTCGCGAACCGCGGCGACCAGCCAGACGCGTCGTTCGGCGCCGTCGTCGAAGATCAGCGCTTCCTTGCCGTCCGGCACGTGCGCGAACAGGGTGGCGATGGAGACGTCCGCCTCGTCGGCGATCTGAGCGACGGTGACGCCGTCGTACCCGTGCTCGCAGAACAGCCGCAACGCGGCCTCCGACAACGCCCGGCGGGTCTGTGCCTTCTTGCGCTCGCGGCGCCCCATCGTCGTCGGCATGTTCTCATCGTACCGAATCCGAAACTCCTATGAATCTATAGTGGATATAGTTTCAGAGTAAGTCTAGTTTCATTCTGATCGTCGTCGTAGCCCTCACCGCCATCACCGTCCCGGCCGTGACCCCGATGCCCAGAGGAGCGCCGGCACAGACCCCGGCCAGCCAACCAACGTAAGGAACCGGACCATGTCCTCCCTCCACAGCCCAGCCCTCTGGGACGTACGACGCCTGCCGCGCGCCGACGGCAAGAACGTCCTCGTCACCGGCGGCAACGCGGGCATCGGATACTTCGTCGCCGAACAACTCGCCGGCACCGGCGCCACCGTCATCCTCGCCGGCCGTGACACCGCCAAAGCCCAAGCCGCGCAAGTCTCGATCCGCGCCCGCGTCCCCGGCGCGCACGTCCGTCACATCCGCCTGGATCTCGCCGACCTCTCCTCACTCCAAGCCTCCGCCGACGCCCTGAGACCGCAAAGACTGGACGCGGTCGTCTGCAACGCCGGAGTGCTGCTCGACCAGCCGCCACGGCGCGAGACCAGGGACGGCAACGAGTTGATGTTCGCCACCAACCATCTGGGGCACTTCGCGCTGATCTCACTGCTCACACCCCTGCTGATGGCCACACCCGGGAGCCGTGTCGTCACCACCGGCAGCTTCACGGCGAAGTCCGAGAGCCTGGACCTCGACGATCTCCAGAGCACGCGCGACTACCGGCCGAAGCGCACCTACGCACGATCCAAACTCGCACAGATGCTCTTCGGCTTCGAACTCGACCGCCGCCTGCGCGCCGCCGGCAGCACAACGCTGAGCGTGATCATCCACCCCGGCGGCGCACTCGACTCACTCACCCCCTCACGCCCGCCGGTTCGCGTCCGAACCCGTGGCGAACGACTGCGCGGCCTGCCCGCCGGTCTCCTCTTGCAGGGAAAGGAGGCCGCCGCCTGGCCCGCCGTCCGGGCCGTCCTCGACCCGTCAGTGCGCGGTGGCCAGCTTTGGGGACCCCGGGTCTTCGGGATACGCGGCCTGCCCGCCCTCGAACCCGTCCAAGGTCACCTGGCCGACACCGTACTCGCGGCACGACTGTGGACCGCCAGCGCCGGCCTGACCGGCCTCGATCCAAGCACGAACCTCACGTGAACCGACGGCCGACCTCGACAGGCCCCCGCCGGGTACGCCGCCCTCCACAAAGGCCTCCAACCTCGTTGATCCGCGGATCAGGCACCAGCGCCGACAACCACGGCGGATAATCCTTCCGCCTCGGTGTGGAACGCCGCGTCACCGCAGGTAAGAGGCGGGTTCGTTGGATTCCGCTCCATCGCTACCAGGCCCCCCGAAGGCCGGGACGGGCGGGTGCGAAGGGGCCAATTCCGCGCCCGACACCGAGCACGGCACACCCCGGCCCGCCCGGCAAAGAGCGCCCGGATAGGGGACGGCCCGCGCAAGGAATGACGGACAGGGGAGTGCCGCGAGGGGAGTCTCGGCCCAAGAGGTGCCGGATGGGGGAGTGCCTTCGTTATGAGGACCCGCCGGAACCCCAACCGGCCAATTACCCCTTCACCCGCCCGGCCAGGTCCCACCCCGCCACCAGCAGCCGACCAGGACCGCTCACCGAAGGCGGCGTACGCTCACCCCGCCGTCTCGCCCCGCAGCAGCGGATGCGTACGCATCGCCACCTCCAGCTCACCCGGCAACTCATCCCGATACCGCCCCAGCGTCGCCAGATCGCTGTGCCCCAGCACCCGGCGCACCGCATCCATGTCCACCGCGTCCGCCAGCAGATGCGTCGCCGTCGTATGACGCAATCCGTGCGGAGTCACCGAACGCCGCTGCTCAGGATCCACCCGCCGCTGCACCCGATCGATCACCGCCTGCACATCACCCCGCGCCAGCCTGCGCCCCCGCCACGACAACAACAACGCCTTGTCCTCCACCGCCGGCCGCCCCCGCGCCAGATACGCCTGCAACACCCGCGTCACATCAGCCGGCAACGGCACATCACGCGTACGCCCGCCCTTACCGAAGATCCGCCAGTAACGCACCCCGTCATTGGTGAAGAAATCCTCCACATTCGACCGCACCAGCTCCGACACCCGAGGCCCCACCGCCACCAGCAGCAGCACGATCACCGCGTCGCGCAACTCCGTACGCTGATCACGCCGCTTGCCCGCCGGCTCCGGCGCCTCCGGCAACGCCCGCGCCGCCCCCACCAGCCCCTGCGCCTGCTCCCGCGTCAAAGCCCGCCGCTGCGCACGCAACCCGCCCCGCTCCTTCGACGTGATCGCCGACTGCGTCATCGGGTTGAGCTGCACCCACCCCGCCAGCGTCGCATGCTTGAACAACGCCGAGATCGACCGGCGAAAGCGCGCCTGCGACGACGGCGACTGCCCCGCCCGCCCCGCCTCCC
>NZ_JADOGI010000363.1 GCF_015645445.1 Nonomuraea cypriaca
GTAGGTGACGTCGCGGACGTAATGCAGCCGGTTCTCGATGCTCCAGTGCCCGCGGATCCAGGCGGCCAGGTCGGCGGGAGGGGCTTGCCAGGCGGGTAGATCGGTGATCGCGTAGACGGTGACGGTCCGCCATCTGCCCGCGCTGCCGTCCCTGACCTGCCTTTTGATCTGCATCGCCTGGACGGCGTGGGGGAACAGCAGACCGGTGGTGACGGTGACGACCTTGAGGGTGCGGCGCTCCTCACGCCCGTGCCCGCGATCACGTTCGCGGTGCTGTACGGGTATCTGTTTCCATGGCAGCCGTTTGACCTGCGCGTACAGGTTGGGCTGGTTCTTCTTGACGATCAGCACGTAGTGGGCCCGTTTCTGCTCGATGAGGAAGGTTGCGTGCTCGCGCTGGGTGTGCAGGGCATCGGCGGTGACCACGCGATCGTGCAGGTCGAGATGCTTCAGCAAGGGCTGGAAGCGGGTGATTTCGTTGGTCTTGCCGTCCACGTCGGTCTGCGCGAGCACCAGGCCGTTGCCGTGGTCGAAGGCGGCCAGCAGATGGACTGGCTCACCGCTGTGGTTGCGTGCACCGCGCAGTGCCTTGCCGTCGACGGCCACGGCCCGGCGACGTGCACGAGCCGGGCCGCCGGAAGAGGGGCCGTCAGCAGCGCCGGTCGTGGTGGCTCGTCCGGCCAGCCAGGAGCAGACGGCCGCATCCAGGGCGTCGGTGTCGATCTGCTCGAACAGACGTCGCACGGTTGATTCGTCCGGCGGCTGCCATGCTCGGCTCAGCGGATCCCGCCGGACGCCGAGAGCGGTCATCACCTGGGCGGGAGCATCAGCGATCCACTCACCGATCGCGGTGAACGAGCGCGCGCCGGCCAGCACGGCGGCCGCGGCACCGGCCAGTAACGACGCCAGCGCATGTCGGACGCCACGCGGATCACGGGGGTCGGGAAGTCGCTGGAAGCACTCCAGCAGGTTGAGGCAGTCGGCGGCGGAGGCGGCCACCGGCCCGTGCTCGGCCAGTTGGCCAAGGGCAGCACCGATCGGCGATGATGAGGGGACAGGCACGGTCTTCTCTGGTGATCATTAGGCGTCGAGAACCTCATGATCTCGAAGGTCGTGCCTGTTCTCGTCCTCAGAGGAGTCTCCAGGGGCCCCTCCGGCAGCCCCGGAACAGTCACTCCACGAAACGGACACTCAGACTGTTACCGATACTTCGCCGTGGCCCTGACTGTTGACCGGTGTGGATAACCGACAAGCGGAATAGGGCCCTCAACTTTGGCCTGGCTCATTCGTTATTGCACCAGCGTAAGGACTGGACTGTGCCAACGATGTGACCGAGGTTATTGTGGAGTTCCGTGCCGGACAGCCGGGATCCAGCTAGAAGGCAGTCGATGGTGCTGGCTGTCTAGGCAGGACAACCATTATAGCGTACTGTGACCCCGCGAACGTAGATGGCACTACCGACTCTCTCCGTGCTCTGTGCCGGTACGCAAATATAGTCGTCCGGTGAAAGCCAAACGTCGATGTGGATGTACTCGTTTGTGTAAGGTTGGCAGTTTGTCCAGTAGGCCCACCTGTCGTCCTCGGAGAAGCCGCAGGGTGCAGCGCTGGCTGGCTGCGCTCCAACGATCACGGTCGTGCCTGTCAGCGCGATGGCTACCGCCAGTGAATGGATGATCTTGCGCATTCGTCCCTCCTGAAGGGGGCGATCTTGTGGCCACATTGAGTGGCCCCTTTTCAGCACAGAGAGGGGAGTCGGTGGGTGAATGTGCTTCGTCAGTGCAGAAAGACCCACGGCCAACGGCCCTCCGACCGGAGAGCTGCTGAGCAACGTCAGTCCGCAGGCTCGGCGGCCTGATATCGGCCTTGGTCCGATGCGTGGGCGCGGGCCAGTTACCCACCGATGATTGTGTCTTACGGCGCGGGATAATCTCCGTTCACGACGATACAGCCTTATGCGCGATATTCTTGATTCCTGACACGTGTATCTCTTCCTCCTTCGGATGTTTTCTACGATTACGTGGGAATCGGGCCGCTATCGCACTGGGCTGCTTTTCTTCGTCGGAACCTTTCCGTCATCGAACAGTCGGCAGAATGTCGCGACCTCTCCCTGTTGTAGCGGACCCATTGGTTGTCCAGCGAGGGTGGACCAACTGAACAAACAACGTGCAGTTCAGCTGAGGCGCGTGACCTGCGGCAGGATCAACCCTGAGGTGTTGTCCAGATCTCTGTGGTTCTCTATGGTTGACTGGCCGAAAAGTGGCTGCCGGCATGCTAGTTGAGCTTGTCTCGCGGTACGTGATTTCCCGGTAGCAGTTTGTGACGACGCGAATTTTTAGTTTCGCTGAGGACGAGGCGATGGGACGACCTGAGCGTGTGCTGGATCCGGAGAACAATCCTCTTCACCGGTTCGCATCCGAGCTCAGACAACTGAGGGTGAAGGCGGGCAAACTCAGTTATCGGCAGATTTCCAGGCGCGCGAATTTTTCTGTGACGGCTCTGTCCGACGCGGCTGGGGGAGCGGTCGTCCCGACCCTCGCAGTCACGCTCGCGTACGTTGAGGCGTGCGACGATGATCGTGACGAGTGGGAAAGCCGATGGCATGACCTGATGCGCGCACTAGCTCCCGCCGATCCTTCTTTGAAAGCGCGGCCTGTAGGACTCTGCTGGTTAATTAACTCGGATCTGTGGCTCCGGCTCATGATCTGATGGTGCCTGTCCTGATCATGAGCGGTGTGGCAGCGGTCGTCGTTGTCTTCGTCCTGGCTGCCGGGGTGGATGGAGGCGGCGATGTCTATGCAGCCGATGCCGTGGCCGGAGCCGGCGCCTGAGGTCGCTGCGGCGATCTGGGCCATCTACCGGGGCAAGCGGCAGGTGCCGTTACCCGTGCGGGTGCGTGATGAGTTGGGCGAGGTGTTCGCCGATGAGGCGTTCGTGGGCGCCTTCGGCAAGGAAGGCAGGCCGGGCTGGTCACCGGGACGGCTGGCGTTGATCACGGTGTTGCAGCGGGTGGGCAACCTCACCGACCGGCAGGCGGCTGAGGCGGTGGCCACCGATCTGGCCTGGAAGTACGCGCTCGGCCTGGGCTTGAACGATCCCGGCTTCGATGCCAGCGTGCTGAGCGAGTTCCGCTCCCGGGTGATCGCTCATGAGCTGGAGGAAAAGCCGCTCGACCTGCTGCTGGCCGCGTTGCAGGAGCGAGGCCTGCTGGCTGCGGGTGGCAAGCAGCGCACCGACTCCACCCATGCTGCGCCACGAGGCGCTCTGTCATATCCCCGGTTTAGCCGGGAGAAACTCGGAGGAATGTTTCTGGGTCTAATGACTTACCTGAATCTGAAAGGTGAAGGGAACCGTAGCATGTCAGGAAAGTATCGCTTGTGTTCAGGCGTATGAAGCAAGGCGATACGGGACCCGCGCGACATGGTCAAAGCTGGACTGCCTGAACCCCAATCTCCAGAAGGTGCAATCGAGTCTCCCATCGGAAAGACGCCTGAAACCGATGCCATCACCCTGCGCCGATATAACGTGAGGGTCGGCGCAACCTCCGGGGTATGGAGCGACTCCCAGTGAGGGAGTTCAAGGGGATAAATGGGGGACCTAAATCGCGCTATAACGTATGACAGAGACGAACGTGGGATCGCCTAAGGGGCGCGAGCCCTAGGGCGACAGAGGCCCCGTAGTAGTCGTCGGATTAACGCCCGACCAGGGAGGACGGGAAGGCCGTCCGCAGGGCGAAGGGGGCCAGGTGGCTGGACACTCAAGAACCGCGAGGTATGCGCAATGCAGAACGCCGAAACGGTGCTGAAGGTCCTCCGTGAACGCGGGAGGCATGGCCTGCCGTGCAACGAACTGTATCGACAACTGTTCAACCCGGACTTGTATCTCGTGGCCTACGGGCGCATCTACTCCAACGACGGGGCGATGACACCCGGGGCCTGCGGGGAAACCGCAGACGGCATGTCCATGGCCAAGATCGAACGCATCATCGACGCGATGCGCCACGAGCGCTACCGATTCCAACCCGTGAGGCGCGTCTACATCCCCAAAAACAACGGGAAAAGACGACCCCTCGGCCTGCCGTCCTGGGCGGACAAACTCGTCGGCGAAGTGGTCCGGCTCCTGCTGGAAGCGTACTACGAGCCACAGTTCTCCCGCCGATCGCACGGTTTCCGTCCCCACCGTGGCTGCCACACCGCCTTGAGCGAAATTGAGGAGACATGGGGCGGGACAACCTGGTTTATTGAAGCGGATATCGCTGACTGCTTCGGGAGTCTCGACCATGAGGTCATGCTCTCGATCCTGTCGGAGAAAATCCACGACAACCGGTTCCTCCGGCTCATCAAACAGATGCTGCAAGCCGGATACCTGGAGGACTGGGAATGGAGCGCCACGCTCAGCGGAGCCCCGCAGGGCGGCGTGGCATCCCCAATTCTTTCCAACATATATTTGGACCGGTTGGACACTTTTGTCGAGACAGTGCTCATTCCGGAATACACCCGAGGAAAACGCAGGGCACCCAACCCTGCGTACACAAGGAAAACCGACGCGATCCACCGCGCCCGCAAGCGCGGAGACCGAGTCGCAGTCCGGCAATTACGCGCAGCACGACGTGGTCTTCCCCACGGGAACCCAAACGATCCCCAATACCGGAGACTGCGGTACTGCCGCTACGCCGACGACCACCTTCTCGGGTTCACCGGACCCAAGGCCGAAGCCGAACAGATCAAGCAACGCCTGGCCCGCTTCCTGCGTGAGGACCTCAACCTGGAGTTGAGCCAGGACAAGACACTGGTCACCCACGCCCGTACCAGTGCGGCGCGATTCCTCGGCTACGAGATCAACGTCCAGCACAGCCGATGCCGGCCAAAGGTCAACGGCCACATCCGGCTGCGCGTTCCACGAACGGTGATCAAGGCCAAGGCCGCCCCGTACCTCAAACACGGCAAACCCGAACGCCGCACAGAGCTGATGAGCCGCGACGACCCTGTGATCATCAGCACCTACGGCGCCGAGTTCCGGGGACTGGCGCAGTACTACCTGCTCGCCAGCGACGTCGCGAGACTGGACTACCTGCACTGGGTGGCCCTAACTTCGATGCTCAAAACGCTGGCCGCCAAGCACCGCTCGACGGTCTCGAAGATGGCCCGCAAGTACATGGCCAAACTCGACACCCCATACGGGCCATACACGTGCTTCGAGGCCAGCGTGTCACGGCCGGGCAGGAAACCGCTGATCGCCAGGTTCGGTGGCATTCCCCTCCGACGGCAGAAAACAGCGGTCATCGTCGACCGCCAGCCAGCCCCGGTCACCATCCGCCGCAAGGAGCTGGTCACCCGGCTCACGGCACGGCGGTGCGAGTGGTGCCAGCGCCGCGCCCCGGTGGAGACCCACCAGGTCCGCAAGCTTGCCGACCTCGACCAACCAGGGAAACCACAGCCCGCGTGGGCGCAACTGATGGCCCAACGGCGCCGCAAGACCCTCGTGGTCTGCGCCGACTGCCACCAGACCATCCACGCCGGGCACCCGACCGCGACCCCCACGGAATAGTCACTGGAGAGCCACGTGCATCGAAAGGTGCCCGCGTGGTTCGGACCGGAGGCCGTTGGAAAAGGCGCCGCACCAGCGGGAACCTCGCCAACGGCCTACCGGTGTTGATCTCCGCGGTGCGGGATGTGAACCGGGTGGAGCTGGCGGGGGAATGTGTGCGGGCCGCGTTGGAGGCGCTGGCGGTGGCCGCGCCCGGCTGGGTGCAGCAGGTGCTGGAGGTGCCCGGCTGGGCCGGACGCTATGAACTGCGGGTCGATTCCTGGCGGATGCCCACCTCCAAGACCAAGCAGGAAGAATTGGCGCTTACGGGGCTGACGGATACGCGCTGGTTGAGGCCGTCTGCGCGCCGTTCTCCCCGGCCTGGCTACGCCACCTGCCCGCCATCGACACGCTGCGCGTCATGCTGATCCAGCACTATGTCCGCACCACCGATCGGCGGGGACGGCAGGTGATCAAACGGCGGCAGGACCTCGCATCGGGCGGTGAGGGCCTGCCACCGGGCAGATACCGGCTGGCCTCGCCCTACGACCTCGACGCCCGCTGGGCGGCCAAGGGCAGCGAGCTGATGTGGAACGGCTACAAGGTGCACATCAGCGAAACCTGCCGCCCCAGCGCCGACGCCCTAGCCGGAGCCGCCGGCACCGGCACCGGCACCGGCACCGGCGACGGCGACGGCGACGGCGACACGAGGCCGCCGAACCTGATCACGAACGTGGCCACCACCGACGCCACCGTGCCCGACACGGCGATGACCGCCACCATCCATCAGCACCTGGCCCGGCGCGACCTGCTACCCGCCGAGCACTACCTGGACGCCGGCTACTTCTCCGCCGAACTGATCGTCCAGGCCCGCGAGCGGCACCAGATGGCCCTGGTCACGCCGTTGCGGACCGACAACTCCGTCCAGGCCCGTACCCGCAACGGCTACGACCGCACCGCCTTCACCATCGACTGGGACAACCAGCAGGTCACCTGCCCGCAAGGACAAACCAGCACCTCCTGGACACCCTGCCGACAAAAGAACACCTGGATGATCGTGGCCGCCTTCCCACCCAACACCTGCCGCCCCTGCCCTGCGCGAACCTTATGCACCAGCGCCTAGCACAGCGGCCGCCACCTCACCCTGCACCCCCGAGCGATCCAGGAAACCCCCGACGCCGCCCGCGCCGAACAGGCCACCCCCGCCTGGCACGACCAATACGCCATCCGATGCGGCATCGAAGCCACCATCCACCAAGCCGTCACCGTCACCGGCCTACGCCGCGCCCGCTACCGCGGCATCAAGAAAGTCCACCTCGAACACATCGTCGCCGCCATCGCCGTCAACCTCATCCGCCTGGACGCCTGGTGGAACGGCCAGCCACTGGAGCGGAAGCGCACCAGCCACCTGGCCCGCCTCGAACCAGCCCTGACCGCCTGAAACGAGTTAACCAGCAGAGTCGCACAGGTGTTTGGTGTTGTCCGACGATCAGCAGGCGGTCGGCCCCGCCGCGATGCGTCCTCGCCCCGCTGGTGAGGAGGCTGACCTGCGCCAGTCGCAGCAGATCCGCGGCGGGAGGGCGTCCGGCGTCGAGCGCCTCACCGAGGTGCTCGAATCCTTGCCTCGGCGTCGTTGAGCAGCCCGGGCACCAGCTGGCGATGGATGGCGGACAGCGGAGGCCACACGCCATTGCCCACTCTCCGGCGATAGTGCAGGAGGGTCCCCAGCGACACCTGCTCGCCGGCTGTCCGTACAAGGAGGTTGCCGGTCAGAAACCAGGAAACCGCCTCAAGCCGGATCCAATCCTCGCCGCATCCGCCGATCCGCCAGCCGGCCACGGTGGCTGGCGATCGTGTTCGGCTGATTCCCTATAGGAGTTGATGTGTCAAGACCGTCGCGGAAGAGGTCGTGGTTGTGGTTCCGGCCTCGCGACGGTCTTGATGCGTGGTCTAGTCGGCGCGGGGTTCGGGCAGGAGTTTGCGGAGCC
>NZ_JADOGI010000364.1 GCF_015645445.1 Nonomuraea cypriaca
GGCTGGGGATGTGCCCTGCCGCGGCCTCGTTCAAGGTCTCGAAAGAGTCGTGAACGTGCTCCAGCAGCGTCTGCAGATCCCAGCCCGCGCAGGGCGTGGGACGACAGAGGACAGCCGGGGTCACGACGCGGAGACTGCCGAGCGTGTAGTCGATGGCCCGCTCCAGCAGCGCCACGCCCGCGGTCAATGCCTGCGCCTGCTCGCCCATATCGCCTCCTCACGGATGAAGACCCGCACGTGGCTGAAAACTCATCGTTGGCTCCTGAGCCGCTGGAACCTCCTGGCTCCATCCGGAGTAGATAGATCGAGGAGGTCTGATGAGGTGGTTACTGACTGTGGCGGCAACTCTGCTGCTGGTGATGGTCACCGGGTGTGCGGCTGACGGCGGTCTCGCGGTCGGGGCCGTTCCGAGCACGAGCCGGAGCCCGAGTCCGGGAGCTGAGAGCCCCGCCGGGCTTGGGAGCCCGATCCCGAGCAGCACCGCGAGTCCGAGCCTGGGTCCTCTTCTTCCCGGTGTCGGGTGCGACGGGACCTCGGTGTTCCGCAGTGAGACGTTCCCGGAGATGCCGGGGACCGCGCGGGACGCCGAGTTGTGGGGGCTGCTCTTCGCGCGGAGTCTGCCGGTACGCCGTGGCCAGGAGGCCAAGATCGTGTGGCGGATGACCGGTGAGGGGCCGTTGCGGGTCAGGGCCACGCTCCAGGACGGCACGCGGGCCAAGCCGGTGTGGGGGCCCGAGGAGCACAGCGGGTCGACCTGGCGGCGGCCCGGCGAGGAGTGGGGCACCGGTTTCGTCTTCCGGAAACGGGGCTGCTGGAAGATCGAGCTGACCCGTACACGCGGCTCGGGTCACGCCTCACTCCTCGTACGCTAACCGGGCAGGACGCGGTCCACGAAGGACGTGACGTCGTCCAGGACCTCGTCCTTGCTGGTCTCGTTGAAGACCTCGTGCCGGGCGCCGGGGTAGATGCGCTCGGTCAGGTCCGTGCCCCTGACCGCCTCGATGCCGGGGCGGCTGCCGCGGATCGGGACGAGCCGGTCGTCGCCCCCGTGCACCCAGAGCGTCGGCAGCGCCCCGAACGTCCCGCTCTTGGTGATCGTGGCGAGCGTCGTCGCGAACGCCTCCAGCGTGGCCCGCTTGAACGGCCCGTGCCACACCAGCGGGTCGGCGGCGTACGCGGCGCCCACCGAGAGGTCGCGGGAGAGCGTCGCCGGGTCGATGGGCCGGTCGGGCGGCTCCTCGTACGCCAGCAGCTCAGGAACGATCTCCCATTCGCCGATCACGGGCCCGGACAGGACGAGAGCGGCCAGGCCGTCGCCGTGCCGCTGGGCGTAGCGGGCCGCGATCAGGCCGCCCATCGAGTGGCCGATCAGCACGACGGGCACGCCGGGATGGTCGGACAGGGCGCGGCGCACAATGGAGTGCACGTCGGTGACCACGTCCTCGAAGTCCTCGATGAGCGCCCTGTCGCCCTCCGACTTGCCGTGGCCCACGTGGTCCACGCCGTAGACGGCGGCGCCGTGCCGGACCAGCCGGTCGGCGACGTACTCGTAGCGGCCGATGTGCTCGCCGTACCCGTGGACCAGGATGGCGAGGTAGCGCGGCCGGTCGTTGGGCCATTCACGGGCGACGACGCGGCCGCGTACGCCGCCGAAGGTGTGCTCTCTCGACTCTGCCATGGGTCACTCCTCGCTCGTCGGCCCGGATCGCGGCGAGCGTACGCCCAGGGCCATTGATCATCAAGAACGCGGCTGCGATGTCCGAAAACCGCTGACTTTTCTGAGCACCGCGGTGTTGTAAGAAGTATGAACATCTACACCACCATCGACAGCCCGCTGGGCGAGCTGCTGCTCGCCGGCGACGGCGTGGCGCTGACGCGCGTGTCGTTCGACGTGGGCGCGACGGCGGGGTGGCGGCGCGAGCCGCTCGCGTTCGCCGCGGCGGAGCGGCAGTTCGGCGAGTACTTCGCGGGCGAGCGCACGTCCTTCGACCTTCCCGTCCGCTCGCCCGGCACCGAGTTCCAGGAGCGCGTGTGGGAGGCGGTGGCGGCGGTGCCGTACGGGACGACCACGACGTACGGGGAGCTGGCGGCACGCGCCGGCGCGCCCCGTGACCGGATCCGCGCGGTCGGCGCGGCCGTCGGCGCGAACCCGCTGCTCATCGTGCGCCCCTGCCACCGCGTCGTCGGCGCGGACGGCGGTCTGACCGGGTACGCGGGCGGCGTCGAGCGCAAGCGCGACCTGCTCACCCTCGAAGGCGCGCTGCAGCCGCACCTGTGGAGCGTGTCATGAGCGACTGGACCCACGAGCTCGACGCGTACGGCTGCGCGCTGACGCCCCAGCTGCTCACGCCCGGGGAGTGCGCGGAGATCGCCGGCCTGTACGGCGAGACCGGCCTGTTCCGGTCGACGATCGACATGGCGCGCTACCGGTTCGGGTCCGGCCAGTACCGCTACTTCGAGCGGCCGTTCCCGCCCCTGGTGGAGCGGCTGCGGGCGGAGTTCTACCCGCGGCTGCTGCCGATCGCCCGCGACTGGGCGGCCCGGCTCGGGCAGCCGGCCCCCTGGCCGGACGACTTCGGCGAATGGCTGGACATGTGCCACCGCGCCGGGCAGACCAAGCCGACGCCCATCCTGCTGCGGTACGAGCAGAACGACTGGAACGCCCTGCACCGTGACCTGTACGGCGACCTGGTGTTCCCGCTGCAGGTCGTGATCGGGCTGGACCGGCCGGGTGAGGACTACACCGGGGGCGAGTTCCTGCTGGTGGAGCAGCGGCCACGGGCTCAGTCACGCGGGACGGTGACCACGCTGCCGCAGGGCCACGGGTTGATCTTCACAACCCGTGACCGTCCGGTGCGCTCGTCACGCGGCTGGTCGGCCGCGCCGGTGCGGCACGGGGTGAGCACGGTACGGTCCGGCCTGCGGCACACGCTCGGGCTGGTCCTCCACGATGCGAAGTGACACGACACGGAATGAACGCGACGCGAAGTGAACGCGACACGGAATGAACGCGACGCGAAGTGACGGCGGGCCGCATCCGGAAGTCAGCGGCCCACGATCACGTAGCCGGAGTCAGCCGCCGGTGACGTAGTCGAACTCGTCGTCGGCCAGGCTGCGTCGCAGGGTCCGCAGCACCTTGGCGGCGTCGTCGTACGGCCCCTCCATGTAGAAGGGCTTGCCATCGCGGCCGAACGTGATCGCCGCGTCGCCCTCCCACTTGCCCAGCGCGTCGGCCGCCGGCGCGAAGTCCTCGTGCGGCTCGAAACCGAGCTTGCGCGCGTAGTCGATGGACCCGAACACCAGGTGCCTGGCCAGCTCGATCGGCACCTCCTGCCAGCCGGCGTACTCGCCGAAGAAGTATTCGCGATAGCGCCGCAGCTCGCGGTCGTCGCACACCTCGGGCCCGACGGCGTTCTTCACGCCGAGGCAGTAGGCGTCGACCAGGTAGCCGCAGAGCGTCATCCGGTCCCAGGTGTGCCGGCGGGCGACGAGCACGCTCACCATGCCCTCGGCCGTGCCGGGCTGCTCGTCAACCCAGCCGCGCGCCGGGTCGACGCCGAGGCCCGCGCTCCATCCGACGTTGACCCAGCACCCGACCACCTCGGGCTCGGCGGTGCCGGTGCTCTCGGCGGCGATGGCCCGCACCAACGGCGCCACGACCGACGGTGACACCTTGAGGGCGCGGGCGATCTCCTTCGGCGAACGGCCCTGGAGGCGCAGCTCGCGTACTTTGTTCTGCAGTTCGGCAGTGTCCACCTGGGCAGCCTAGCGTCAGGGGCAGGACAGGGATCACGACCAGGCCGCGGCGTGGCGCGGGCGGTGCCGCCCTCAGGCGGTCAGGCGGCGGGCACCACCGCCCCGGTGTCGTCGAACGGCAGGCGTACGGTGCCGTCCTCGTCGGCGGAGTACGCGGCCGAGTACGCGTACATCTCCAGCAGTTCCAGGTCGCCTTCCCTGGTGCCCGCGAGCCGCCCGCGGAAGTCGGCGAGGAACCTGTCGTACGAGCCGCCGTACATGTCTCGCAGCCTGCGCGCCACCTTCGGGAACGCCACCCGCGCGCTGACGTCGAACAACGCGTCGCCGGCGTGCGTGGCCAGCGCCCCGAACACGTCGGGCGCCAGCATGGCGGTCACCATGGCGCCGTAGCCGCCGCTCGACTTGCCGGTGATCGCGCGGTGGTCCCGGTGGGCGAGCGTGCGGTAGTGCGCGTCCACCCATGGCACGACCTCGTCACGCAGGTAGGAGTGGTACGGGCCGGTGGCGGGCGAGTCGAGGTACTGGCTGCCGCCGAGTGAGGTCCACGCGTCGACGTACACGATGATGGCGGGAGGGGTGTCGCCGGTGGCGAACACGGCGTCGGCCAGCTCGGGGTACGGCTGCCTGAACGGCGTCCTGTTCAGCCACACGCCGACGTGACCGGTGTAGCCGAGCAGCACGTAGATGGTGGGATAGCGGCGTTCGGGCGTGTCGTCGTACCCCGGCGGGACGTACACCATGAGCGGCCGCTCGTGCGGATCCCCCAGCGGGTTGCCGCGCAGCAGGGCGCTGTCGACGACGTCGTGGTCCAGGCGGCCGGCCAGTTCGGCGGACCAGGGCAGCATGCGGTCTCCTTCGCGGGCTCAGCCGACGGACGCGGTCACGGTGTCCACGCCCGCCTGTGTGACGGACCGTCCCGAGACCAGGACGAGTGCGAGGTTGCGCAGGTCGGCGAGGCGTTCGAGCGGATCGCCCGCGACCGCGATCAGGTCGGCCCACTTGCCCGCCGCGAGGGTGCCGGTCACCTCCCCCACCCCGCAGGCGTCGGCGGCCAGCACGGTGGCCAGTTCGATGATCTCCGCGTTACCGTATCCGGCCTGCGCGAACACCTCCAGGCTCGCCACGAAGCCGTCGGTAGGGTTGTCCACGCCCGCCGCGCCGAACCCGGAGTCGGTCCCCGCGATGAGGCGTAGCCCGGCTTCGCGCATGGAGGCGATCCCGCGCAGCCAGTCGTCGAGCATCTCGGGGCCGTACACCTCGCGCGCCCGCCACATCACGCCGTGGACGGTCGGGCAGACGTACGTGCCGCTGGTGGCGACCACGTCGGCGAGCTCGGCGTCGAAGCGATGCCCGGACGGGGTGAAGAACGTGCAGTGCTCGATCGTGGTGACGCCCGCCTCGACGGCGCTGCGGATCGCCGCGTGCGCGTGGGCGTGCGCCGCGACTCCCTTGCCGCGCACCTCGGCCTCCTCCACGACCGCCCGGAGCTGCTCGGTGGTGTACTGCGCCACCCAGCTCGGCGCCGCGCCCGGCGTCATCATGCCGCCCGAGGCCATCACCTTCAGGCAGTCGGCGCCCGCCCGCAGGTTCTCCCTGGCGACGCGGCGGATGGCGCGCTCGTCGTCGGCCTCGCCGCCCATGTACCAGCAGTGGCCGCCGGTGAGCGTGATCGGCCTGGTCGCGGCCACGATGTGCGGGCCGACGGCCAGGCCCTCCTCGATCGCGTCGCGTAACGCCAGGTCGAGGAAGCCGCGCGCGCCGAGGTCGCGCGCGGTGGTGACGCCGGCGGAGACGAGCTTGCGGGCGTTCTCCGCCATCCGCAGCAGCAGGTGACGCTCGCTCTCCGGGCTCCGGCGCGTCACCGGGTCGACCTTGGCGTCGAACCCCAGGTGCACGTGCGCGTCGACCAGCCCGGGCAACACCGTGTGGCCGGGCAGCTCGACGACCTCTGCCGCCTCGCCCGCGCTGCCGCGCGGCCCGACCGAGACGATCTCCGAGCCGTCGACGAGGACCTCGCCATCCACGATCACCTCTCCCTGGCGGCCCGTGAGCACCTTGGCGGCGCGAATGATCCTCATGTGCCCAGCCTGCCACGCGCATCTAAAGGCGGCGAGAAGGAGATCGTAAGCGCCGCCGGGCACCTTGGACCCATCACCGCAGTGAGCAGGAGGACGGAACGATGCCCCAGACCGCCGAGTACGACATCACCCAGGTCTTCAACGCTCCCCGTGAGCTGGTGTGGGCCGCCTGGACCGAGCCCGAGCGCTTCTCGCGGTGGTTCGTGCCCTCCTCGCTCGCCACGCCGGTGGGCCGGATCACCCTGGACGCCCGGCCCGGCGGGGTCTGGCGGGCCACGCTGGTCGGTGAGGAGGGGTTCGAGGCGACGCTCGAAGGGACGTACCGGGAGGTAGAGGCGCCGGAGCGGCTGGTGTTCACGACGGGCGACCCCGACGACCCCGGCGAGGGGCCGGCGTCCATGGTCACGATCGCCTTCCTGGAAGTGGACGGCAAAACCGAAATGCGCTTCCACCAGTACGGCGTCAACACCGGCGAGGAGCATGCCCAGCAGGCCAGGGCGGGGTGGCTCGAGTTCTTCGACCGCCTCGCCACGCACCTGGAGCACGCTGGAACCGAGCACGTGAAGCACACGGGAGCCGAGCCCCCGCTGCACCTGCAGCAGGTGGAGCACGCGGAGCAAGCGGGAACCGAGCGCCTGGAATAGGGGCCGGGGCCGTCAGAGCAGGTCGGGGGCGTCGTCCAGCTTGTAGGTTGCGCCCTGCGCGTACGCCGCGGCGAACGCCTCCTCCCCGAGCGCCTCGCGCACCCGCGTGGTGACCCGCTCGATGTCCTCCTGCTCCGAGGGGCCGGCCGGAGTCCCGTTGGTCTCCCTGGCCGCGGCCGCCAGCCCCAGCAGCCTGGCGGCCGTCTCGGTGGGCCCGGCGGCCGAGGCCGCGCCCTCCACCGCACCCGCCAACGTCCTGGGGTCGCCGATCCTGCGGGCCGCGGCCATCGCCTCCACCTGCAGCTCCATGGCACCGGCCGGATCCCCGCGCAACTGCGTGAGGTATCCGAACTCGATGAGCGTGTCGGCCAGGTGCACAGCCGGCTCCACGTCGGGATCACGCGACACCCACTCCAGCAGGTGGTGCAGATGCCGCTCGGCCAGGTCCAGCCGTCCCGCCCGGCGCGCGGCGAAGGCGATGCACATCTCCGCCATGGTCTCGCCCTCCTTGTAGCCCTGACCGGCGGCCAGCTTCATGGCGGGCTCGCACACCTCGATGGCCCGCTCGTAGTCGCCGCTCAACAGCGCGATCCAGCCCAGCCAGGCGGTCCGCGTGGCCACCTCGGGCCACAACCCCAGGTCCTCGGCCATCCGCAGCCCCTCGGCGAAGAGCCGGTTGGCCCGCTCGGCGTCGTTCGCCATCTCGGCCAGCGAGGCCAGCCACTCCGTGGCCCGCAGCAGCCCCCACCGGTCACCCAACTCGGTGAACAGCCGCGCGCTCTCCTCCGCGTCGCGCTCCAGCGCCTCGACGTCCCGCCGCGTGAACGCGTCCCGCGCCCGCCTGCCGAGCGCGGCCGCGATCCCCCACCGATCCCCGACCTCCCTGAACGTCGCCAGCGCCCGCCTCGTCAGCTCCTGCCCGGTCGGCACGTCACTGACGTGCATGGCCAGGAACAGCTCCGCTCTGGCCCGTTCCCTCCGATCTCCGACCATGCGCAGCACGGGCTCCCACTCCACGTC